>NZ_JAVIWK010000001.1:5541033-5847436 GCF_034314165.1 Pseudomonas sp. Bout1
AAAGCCGCTGAACTTCCACTTCGACAGTTCCTTGACCATCGCCGACAGGTCTCGCGGGTTGCTGATCAGGATGTTGTGGTTGCCGATCAACATCATCGCCATGCAATGAAAGGTGAAGGCATAGATGTGGTACAGCGGCAGCGGGGTGATGAGGATCTCGCAGCCTTCATTGAGGTTGGAACCCATCAGCGCCTTGCATTGCAGCATGTTGGCCACGAGGTTGCGGTGGGTCAGCATCGCGCCCTTGGCAACGCCCGTGGTGCCGCCGGTGTATTGCAGCACCGCGACTTCGTCGCTGGCAGGGCTGACTTCGTTGACCGGCTGGCCGTGACCCTTGGCCAATACGTGGTTGAACTTGATCGCCTTGGGCAGGTGGTAGGCCGGGACCATCTTCTTCACGTACTTGATGACGCTGTTGATCAGCAGGCGCTTGAGCGGCGGCAACAGGTCGGCGACTTCGGTGACGATGACGTGCTTGACGGCGGTCTTGGGCACGACTTTTTCAGCCAGGTGCGCCATGTTGGCCAGGCAGACGAGGGCCTTGGCACCGGAGTCGTTGAATTGGTGTTCCATTTCCCGCGCGGTGTACAGCGGGTTGGTGTTGACCACGATCAGGCCAGCACGGATAGCACCGAACACGGCGACCGGGTATTGCAGGACGTTGGGCAGTTGCACGGCGATTCGATCACCGGGCTGCAAGTCGGTATGCTGTTGCAGGTACGCGGCAAACGCGCCAGACAGCTCGTACAGTTCACCGTAGGTGAGTGTCTTGCCCAGGTTGCTGAAAGCCGGTTTGTTGGCGAAGCGCTGGCAGGACTGTTTCAGTACCGCCTGAATATTCGGATACTCGTCTGGATTGATTTCTGAAGCAATCCCGGCGGGGTACTTATCCTTCCAAAAGTCTTCGATCATGGAAGCCCACTCCTCAGCGACGCGAATTCATTCATCGCATTTGATGCGATTATTATTTATTTGTTTTTTAGGTGAGTCTGGCGGTTAAAAGCAGGCCAAGAGGTCACAAAGCGCGCCGAGAGTAGCAGCTTTGCCAAGGGCCGCCTAGAGCCAAAAGAGGCCCCTACGGTCATAAACATGACTCAAGAATATCTAATAGTCATTTTTAGAGCAAAGATTCTATAAGCCTGGAAAAGGCTCTGGAACGGGCTTTAGCACGATTAAGCCGAATGAATAAAAACCAAATGTGTGTGCGGGCTTGCTGTGGTGAGCGGGCTTGCCCCGCGCTGGGCTGCGAAGCAGCCCCATCAATCGGTAGTGAACCCGACGGGGGGCAAGCCCCCTCACCACAGCAAGCCTGCTCCCACATTTTTGACCTTATTTCGAATCAGGCGATGTCGCGCAATTCCCTGCGCAAGATCTTGCCCACCGGCGTCATCGGCAACGACTCACGCAGCACAATGTGCTTGGGCACCTTGTAGCCGGTGAAGTTGGCTTTGCAGTAGGTCTTCAGCTCTTCAAGACTTACCCCTTGCGCACGGGCCACCACAAACAGTTTCACCGCCTCGCCGGTACGCTCGTCCGGCACGCCGATCACCGCGCAACTGGCCACCGCCGGATGCGCCATCACCACGTCTTCGATTTCGTTGGGGTACACGTTGAAGCCCGAAACGATGATCAGGTCCTTCTTGCGGTCTACGATGCGTACGAAGCCGTCCGGGTCGATCACCGCGATATCGCCGGTCTTCAGCCAGCCTTCGGCGTCCAGGGTCTCGGCGGTCGCCACCGGCTGCTGCCAGTACCCCTTCATCACTTGCGGGCCCTTGATACACAGCTCGCCCCGCTCGCCCAGTGGCAACTCAATGCCATTGTCATCAACAACCTTCATCGCCGTGCCCGGCACCGGAATGCCCACGGTGCCCAGCTTCGATTTGCCGCCATACGGGTTGGTGCTGGCCACCGGCGAGGTTTCGGTCAGGCCGTAGCCTTCGCCAATCGCACAGCCGGTCAGTTGCTGCCAGCGCTCGGCCGTGGCCTTGACCAATGCAGTGCCGCCGGAGTTGGTGAGTTTGAGGTGGGAGAAATCCAGGCTCTTGAAGTCCGGGTGGTCCATCAAGGCCACAAACAGCGTGTTGAGCCCCAGCAACCCGGTGAAGCGCCACTTCTTCAGTTCCTTGATAAAGCCGCCAATGTCCCGGGGATTGGTGATCAGCACGTTATGGTTGCCCGACACCATCATGCACATGCAATTCGCGGTGAAGGCATAGATGTGGTACAGCGGCAGTGGCGCGACCATCACCTCCTGCCCTTCCTTGATCAGCGGGTGGCCATCGTCGCCCAGTTGCGACATGCATGCGCGCACCTGCTGCATGTTCGCTACCAGGTTGCCGTGGGTGAGCATCGCGCCCTTGGCCAGGCCGGTGGTGCCGCCGGTGTATTGCAGCACGGCGATGTCATCGAGGCTTACCGGGTGGCGGTTGAGTGCCTGGCCGGCGCCCATGCGCAGAGCGCGCTTGAAGGAGATGGCCCGCGGCAGGTGGTAGGCCGGGACCATCTTCTTGACTTTGTCGACCACGGTGTTGATCAGCCAGCCCTTGGCGGCAGGCATGAAGTCGCCCATCTTCGCCTCGATCAGGTACTCAATCTCGGTGTCTTTACTGACTTCCTCGACCCGCGAACCAAACAGGTTCAGGTACACCAGCGCGCGAATGCCGGCGTCCTTGAACTGGTGGCGCATTTCACGCGGGGTGTACAGCGGGTTGGTGTTGACCACAATGAGCCCGGCGCGCAGTGCGCCGAACACGGCAATCGGATAATGCAGGACGTTGGGCATCTGCACCGCAATGCGGTCGCCCGGCTTGAGGTCGGTGTGCCACTGCAGGTAACCGGCAAACGCTGCGCTGCGCCGGTCCAGCTCGGCGTAGGTCAGGGTGATCCCCATGTTGCTGAACGCCGGACGGTCGGCAAAGGTCTTGCAGGAACGCTCGAAGACTTCAATCACCGACTTGTAGGCCATCAGGTCGATTTCGTTGGGAACCCCGGCCGCGCGTTTGTCATTCCAGAAATCAGGTTGCATTATTCTTGTCCTCTTACCTGAGTGGTCCGGCCGCTTTTGATACTGCGATGAAAGCGGAGCTTTGGGGACGTTAGCAGTTATGGTCAATCAGGCAAATACAACAAGATGCGTCATTGATTGTGTGAATCTCCTCGCTGAGGCCAGCGCTGATCCAACGGCCGCAGCCGATTGAGCTATACACTGCAACGACCCTGAGCAAAGGAAGCGCCATGAACCACACCACTTTCTGGCTGACCGCGAATGACCGCAGTCGGGTGTATGTCAACCAATGGCTGCCGGATGGGCCGCCCAGGGCGTTGATCATGCTGGCCCACGGCATGGCCGAGCACAGTGGCCGCTATGCGCGCCTGGCCCAGGCCTTGTGCAACGCCGGTTACGGCCTGTATGCCCCCGACCAGCGCGGCCACGGGCGTACCGCCGACGAGGGCACGCTGGGGTTGTTCGCCGAGAAAGACGGCTGGAACAAAGTGGTGGGCGACCTGGCAAGCCTCAACCAGCACATCGGCCAGCAGGCGCCGGGCGTGCCGATTATCCTGCTGGGCCACAGCATGGGCAGCTATATCGCCCAGGCGTACCTGCTGCATCACAGCGCGAGCCTCAACGGGGCAATTCTCAGTGGTTCGAATTTCCAGCCGGTGGCGTTGTACGGCGCGGCCAAGGTGATTGCTCATCTAGAGCGCTTGCGCCAGGGTTTGCGTGGGCGCAGTGCGCTGATTGATTTCCTGTCGTTTGGATCCTTCAACAAGGCTTTTAAACCCAATCGCACCGCTTTCGACTGGCTCAGTCGCGACCCGGCCGAGGTCGACAAGTACGTCAGCGACCCGCTGTGCGGCTTTCGCTGTACCAACCAGCTGTGGATTGACCTGCTGGGTGGCTTGCAGCAAATCAGCAAAGCGTCCAATCTCGCGCAGATCGATCCGGGCCTGCCGATCCTGATAATGGGCGGAGAATGTGATCCGGTCAGTGAGGGCAAGCGTCTCAAAAGCCTGGCCAACGCGTTGCGTGAAGCCGGCTGCCAGAACCTGGAGCTGAACATTTACCCCCAGGCGCGCCACGAATTATTCAACGAAACCAACCGTGATGCGGTCACAGCCGATGTGCTGGCGTGGCTCGCTCAGGCTGAAGTACTGCGCCGCCCTACTCGCTGCGAATGATTTTTCGTTTAAAATCAATATATTAAGATTATCGATTAGCCACAGGATGCACCATCTGATGACCCAGGTTACCAACACGCCTTACGAAGCCCTCGAAGTCGGCCAGACCGCCAGCTTCAGCAAGACCGTTGAAGAGCGCGATATCCAGCTGTTCGCGGCGATGTCCGGCGACCACAACCCGGTGCACCTGGACGCCGAATTCGCCAAGGCGACCATGTTCAAGGAGCGCATTGCCCACGGCATGTTCAGCGGCGCCCTGATCAGCGCGGCAGTCGCGTGCGAGCTGCCTGGGCCCGGCACGATCTACATCGGCCAGCAAATGACCTTTCAGAAGCCGGTAAAAATCGGCGACACCCTGACCGTGCGTCTGGAAATCCTGGAGAAGCTGCCCAAGTTTCGGGTGCGCATCGCCACCCGTGTGTTCAACCAGCGCGATGAGTTGGTGGTGGACGGTGAAGCCGAGATCCTCGCGCCGCGCAAGCAGCAGACCGTAACCCTGACCGAGTTGCCGGCCATCAGCATCGGCTGAACCAACGCGCATGAAAAAGCCCCGCATCGGCGGGGCTTTTTTATTCAGGCGGGGCTCAAGACTGAGCGCGGGCCTGGTTACGCAGGGCTTTCACCTGGTCGTGGTTACGTTGCGCGCCGTGGAACTGGCGCTCTACCAGGTCACGAATGCCCAGGAGGTTGTGCTTGTTGATCTTCTCGATCGCTTCTTTATAAGCCTTCAGTGCGTGGTCTTCACCGCGCTCGGCTTCGTTCAGCACCGCTTCTTCGTCCTTGCCGGTGACCATCGATTTCACGTCAACCCAACCACGGTGCAGGGCGCCGGCGACGCTGCCGGATTTTTCCGGATCGCCACCCAGGGCTTTCACGGCGGTCTGCAGTTCAGCAGCGGCGGTGGCGCAATCAACGGAGCGTTTGGCAAACAGGGCTTTGAGTTCTGGATGCTTGATGTCTTCTGCGCAGGTCTTGAAGCCTTCCTGGCCGTCTTTGCTGGTTTCGATCAGGTCATTGAGTACGGAGATCGATTCTTTGTTGATGTCAGTCATTTTTCAATTCCTTCGCGGGTTAAGAAACGTGCATTAGTAATTGCAGCGCCCGTGCCAGCTTTTGAAAAATCAGTTAATCCTTATATTTCAACAAGTTAAATATCAGGCAAAAAACTGTATCCGCTTTATTTGCATGATCTGTCATTTGGCCTCCATGCAGAATGCCTGTATTTTCCAAGGCATCACTCAAACACCTGAAGCGCCGATGAATCCTGAAAAACTTGAATTGCTGATCACCCGCGAGATGCCCTTCGGCAAGTACAAGGGCCGGATCATTGCCGACCTGCCTGGCCCCTACCTGAACTGGTTCGCCCGTGAAGGTTTCCCCCACGGCGAATTGGGTGGGTTACTGGCCCTGATGCAGGAAATCGACCACAACGGTTTGTCCGAACTGCTGGAACCCCTACGCGCCAAACACGGCAAGCCCGCCCCTCGTCATTAATAGAGCACGCACATGGACAGTACCCGCGACGAACAACACTGGCATGAAATCGCCCAGCGCTATGACCTGGAACCCGGCCCGATCAACCTCGAAAACGGTTACTTCGGGCGTATGAGCCGCGCGGTACTGGAGCAATATCAGGACAACATAGCCTTCATCAATCGCAGCAACTCGATCTACGTGCGCCAGCGTTTCGAGCAGGGCGAAAACCTCGAGATTCGTAACCAGTTGGCACAATTGCTGGACGCTGATCCCGAAGCTGTCGCCCTTACCCGCTGCGCCTCGGATGCGTTGCAATCGTTGATCCGCAACTACAACCGCTTGCAGCCGGGCGACCAGGTGCTGATCAGCGACCTGGAGTACGACACCGTCAAGGGTGCCATGCGTTGGCTGGCGCAGAATCGTGGGGTGGAGGTGATAGAAATTGCCCACGAACACCCGGCCAGTTTCGACAGCCTTGTGCAGACGTATCGCGATGCGTTCGTGCGTTACCCGCGTCTGAAACTGCTGGCGTTGACCTACGTGACCCACCGCACCGGGTTGGTGATGCCGGTGGAGGCGATTGCCGGCGCTGCCAGGGAACACGGGATTGACGTGATCCTCGATGGCGCGCATGCGCTGGGGCAGATCGACTTCAACCTGGCGCAGATGGGCATCGCGTTTGCCGGCTTCAACCTGCACAAGTGGATTGGGGCGCCGTTGACCCTGGGCTTTATCTATATCGACCCGCAGCGCCTGGCGGACATTGATCCGGACATGGGTGAGTTTCACTACCCGGTTACCGATGTGCGCGCTCGTACGCCGTACAGCACGCCGAATTTCCCGGCGCTGATGACCTTGCCGCTGGTGTTTGAAGAGCATCGGTTGTTGGGGGGCTCGAAGGCCAAGGGTGCGCGGCTCAATTACCTGCGGGATTTGTGGGTGAGTGAGGTGCGGCGGTTACCCGGCATTGAAGTGCTGACGCCGGATGACCCACGGCTGTACTGCGCGATCACCTCGTTCAAGTTCACTGATCAGCCGGATCAGCAGGTGATGGCGGATCGGTTGCTCAAGGAACATGACCTGTTTACCACGACCCGCAGCGGGGCTTCGTTTGGCAGTTGTATCCGGGTGACGCCGGGGTTTTTGACGTCAGCGGCGGACATTCATGTGCTAATCAAAGCCATCACTGAACTGAGTGCTAACTAGACATTGTTAGAGCGTGTATATCCGTTGTTTGGGTGATGGCTTGTATGGGTTCCGCCCTTACGGCGGGTCACTTTTGAAAGGAGCCCAAAAGTAACCAAAAGGCTCTTGCCCCACCACTCGGCACCTCGCCTAGGCTCGGTGTGCCCTCACTCCGGCTTTGGAGCGTGGGCCGCCGTCATGGGCCATCCCTGGCCCAGGACGGCTAACCCGGCGTCCTGCCGGGTTACCCACGCTCCAAAGCCTGCGTTCGGCCAGCGTGGTTGACGGGGCGCCTAAGATCAAAATCACAAGCAGATCAAGAACACAGCGGCCTACAGGCCGGCTTGAGTGTTAAAAGCAACAGCAGAATCAAAGGCCGGCACGGTTCAAATGTAGGAGCTGGCTTGCCTGCGATGGCATCACCTCGGGGTGTCTGAGAAACCGAGTCGCCTGCATCGCCGGCAAGCCAGCTCCTACAGATCTTGATCTGGCTTTTAACACTCAGGTCGGCTTTCAGGCCGCCGTGCCCTTGATCTTGCTGTTGATCTTGATCTGACTGCCCCATTCAGCCCGAGGCCGAACGCAGGGATTGAGGAGCGGGTAAACCGGCAGGACGCCGGTTTAGCCGCGACGGGCCAGGGACGGGCCGTCGCGGCGGCCCGCGGAGCATTGCCGGAGTGAGGGCACACCGAGCCTAGGCGAGGTGCCGACAGGCGGGGCAGAGCGTTTTGGTTACTTTTGCGCTTTTCAAAAGTGACCCGCTGTAAGAGCGGAACCCTAGGTGGCCGTTACCTAAATAACGGATATGTACTCAGCCCCCCCAAAAACGCGTGCCCCCCTAAAAACCTGAACCCTTTCCAACAGGCAAAAAAAAGCGGCACACCGACCAAGTGCACCGCAAAAATGCCGTAGAACACAGCAACAACGATTCGCTAAATCCAATCAGTCCAGCAGAGCCAGCGCCTCGGCGGTGGTTTCCTGGATACGCGCCCAGTCGCCGTTCTTGACCCACTCCGGGTCCAGCATCCAGCTACCGCCCACGCACATCACATTCTTCAAGGCCATGTAGCTCTTGATGTTGGCCGGACCAACACCACCAGTCGGGCAGAATTTCACTTCGCCAAACGGCCCGCCCAAGGCTTTAATGGCCGCCACACCCCCACTGACCTCCGCCGGAAACAGCTTGAAGCGCCGATAACCCAGGCCATAACCCTCCATGATCCCGGACGCATTGCTGATACCAGGCAACAGCGGAATCGAGCTGTGTACCGACGCCTCCAGCAGATCACGGGTGATCCCAGGGGTGACAATAAATTGCGAACCAGCCACTTCGGCCGCTTCGAGCATCTGGCGATCCAGCACAGTACCAGCACCGGTACACAGCTCCGGACGCTGCTCACGCAACACCTGGATGGCCTTGAGGCCGAACTGCGAACGCAGCGTCACTTCCAGTGCGGTCAAACCACCGGCAGCCAAGGCATCAGCCAGGGGCAGAATGTCCTGTTCACGGGCAATGGTGATCACCGGCAGGATCCGCGCTTTTGCGCAGAGGCTGTCGATCAAGGCAACTTTGTCCGCCATGGAAACGGTAGGTTGAGGGCTGTTCATCGCGGCTGATCCTTGGCTCATGGGCACCAGTAAATCTCTAAAGTAGGTTGCAAAAACGCGCGTATCGGCATGGCAGCAACGTCGTCACTGGCCAGCGCGGCGCTCAAGGTGGTCAATTTCGAACTGCCGGAAATCGACAGTACGGTGTAGTGGGCGGTGGCCAACAACGCGCGACTCATGGTCAGGCGCTGGTGCGGCACGGTCGGCGCCAGCATCGGCCAGCAACGACGGCTGCCATCCGGCTTCAAGGCGTCAGCCAGGTTCGGGCTGTTGGGGAACAGCGACGCGGTGTGGCCGTCGTCGCCCATGCCCAATACCAGCACGTCAATCGCCGGCAACTCAGCCAGCAGGCGATCGGCCTGCTCGGCCGCCTGGTCAAGGGTGGCGGCAACGCTGTACAGGCTCAAAAACTTCGCCTTGGCCGCCGGGCCTTGCAGCAAATACTTTTTCAGCAGGCCGGCATTGCTGTCGGCATGTTCCACCGGCACCCAGCGCTCGTCGGCCAGGGTGATGGTCACCTTGGACCAGTCCAGGCCTTGCTGGGCAAGGTTCTGGAAGAACGCCACCGGGCTGCGCCCACCGGACACTACCAGGGTCGCTTCACCGCGGGCACTGATGGCCGTGCGCAGTTGTTCTGCCACGTCGTTGGCCAAGCCATCGGCCAGCAGCACCGGGTTGCGGTACTCATGGGCCGTCACGCCCTGAGGCAGTTTCAAATCAGATATCGCCATACCAAGACCTCCCGTCCCGCGTGATCAGTGCAATCGAGCTCATCGGCCCCCAGGACCCCGCCGCGTACGGCTTGGGCGCATCACCGGATTTTTTCCACCCGGCAATCAGCTGGTCACACCACTTCCACGCGGCTTCGATTTCATCTTTGCGCACAAACAGGTTCTGGTTGCCACGCATTACTTCCAGCAACAACCGCTCGTAGGCATCGGGAATCCGTGCGCTGCGATAAGTGTCGGAAAAATTCAGTTGCAGCGGGCCGCTGCGCAGTTGCATGCCCTTGTCCAGGCCCTGCTCCTTGGTCATCACGCGCAAGGAAATACCTTCGTCCGGCTGCAGGCGAATGATCAGTTTGTTGCTGATCTGCAAACGCTGCTCGGGGGCGAAGATGTAGTGGGACGGTTCCTTGAAGTGGATGACGATCTGCGACAGCTTTTGCGGCATGCGCTTGCCCGTACGCAGGTAGAACGGCACCCCGGCCCAACGCCAGTTACGAATGTCGGCACGCAGGGCGACGAAGGTTTCGGTGTCGCTCTGGGTGTTGGAGTTCTCTTCTTCCAGGTAACCCGGCACCGGCTTGCCGGCGCTGTAGCCCGCAATATATTGGCCGCGCACAACCTGGGTGGTCAGGCCGTCCGGGCTGATGGGCGCCAGGGCCTTGAGCACCTTGACCTTCTCGTCACGGATACTGTCGGCAGACAGGTCGGCCGGCGGGTCCATGGCGATCAGGCACAGCAGCTGCAGCAGGTGGTTCTGGATCATGTCGCGCAGTTGCCCGGCCTTGTCGAAATAGCCCCAGCGACCTTCGATGCCTACCTGCTCGGCCACGGTGATTTCCACGTGGGAGATGTAGTTCTGGTTCCACTGGGTTTCAAACAGGCTGTTGGCAAAACGCAGGGCGATCAGGTTCTGGACGGTTTCTTTGCCCAAGTAGTGGTCGATGCGGTAAGTGCGGTTTTCCGGGAAAAACTGCGCCACGGCGTCGTTGACCTTGCGCGAGGAATCCAGGTCCGAGCCGATGGGTTTTTCCAGGACAACCCGGGTGTTTTCCGCAAGACCGACCTTGGACAGGTTCTCGCAGATCGCCCCGTACACCGCCGCCGGCGTGGCGAAGTAGGCAATCAGGCGTTGCACGGTGCCGGCTTTTTCCGCCAGGGCGACGTAATCGTCGGCCTTCAGGAAGTCGACGTGCAGGTACGTCAGGCGGGCCAGGAAACGCTGGGCGACGGTTTCGTCGAGTTCCTTGCCAACGTAGCTGCGCAATTCTTTTTCGATGTGGGCCAGGTGCTGTTGTTCGGAACCGGCCTCACGGGCCAGAGCCAGGATGCGCGTGTCTTCGTGCAGGAGGCCCGCGCCATCGAGTTGATAGAGGGCAGGAAATAACTTGCGCAGCGCCAGATCACCCAAGGCGCCAAACAGGGCAAAGGTGCAGGGTTCTACGGTTATCGAAGGCATGATGTTTGTTCTTTTATCAAGTTAAGCTACAAATACCTTTTTTTAAGGCATCACTCAAGGAAAAATGTAGTAATAACCACAACATTTTCCCGAAAAACGTATTCCGAGTGGTGGTGTTCAACTACCCTCAGTAGGATAGGCCACCGCAAAGGGCCGCTCGTCGATTGGTTGACGACCCTTATTTGCATCGTCGCCCTAAGGAAACATGAATGGACCGCGTGCGAAATCTACTGGAACAGATCCAGAAACGCCTCGAAGAACTGAACAAGGCTGAACGTAAAGTCGCCGAGGTCATCCTGCTCAACCCGCAGCAGGCGACCCGCTTCTCTATCGCCGCCCTCGCCCAGGCCGCTTCGGTCAGCGAACCTACCGTGAACCGCTTCTGCCGCTCGTTCGGCGTGAGCGGTTACCCTGAACTTAAATTGCAGCTGGCGCAAAGCCTGGCCAGTGGCGCGGCGTACGTCAGCCGTGCGGTGGAGGCCGATGATAACCCTGAGGCCTACACCCAGAAGATTTTTGGCAGCGCCATCGCCTCCCTCGACAGCGCCTGCCAGGCCCTGGACCCGAACCTGATCAGCAAGGCCGTCGACCTGCTGATCCAGGCCCGGCAGATCCACTTCTTTGGCTTGGGGGCTTCGGCGCCGGTGGCCATGGACGCGCTGCACAAGTTTTTCCGTTTCAACCTGTCGGTCACGGCGCATGCCGATGTGCTGATGCAACGGATGATCGCCTCGGTGGCGCATACCGGGGAGTTGTTCGTGATCATTTCCTACACCGGGCGTACCCGTGAGTTGGTGGAAGTGGCGCGTATCGCGCGGGAAAATGGCGCGTCGGTACTGGGTGTGACCGCCGAGAACTCACCGCTGGCCAAGGTCAGTACTGTGAGCCTGAACATTCCGCTGCCGGAAGACACCGACATCTACATGCCGATGACCTCGCGGATCATTCAGTTGACCGTACTGGATGTGCTGGCCACCGGTATGACCTTGCGCCGCGGGGTGGATTTCCAGCCGCATTTGCGCAAGATCAAGGAGAGCTTGAACGACAGCCGGTACCCGGTTGGGGACGAGCTCAACTAGTTCGGAATCTACAGCGACTGTGCCGGCCTCTGTGGTGAGCGGGCTTGCCCCGCGCTGGGCCGCGCAGCGGCCCCAAAATCAGCCATCTAAATCTGTCTGAAAGATCGCATCGATCTTACTGGGGCTGCTGCGCAGCCCAACGGGGGACAAGCCCCCTCACCACAAAAAGCCATTGCCATACCGCTAAATCCCGGCCCGCGCCTGCAAACTCAAATGCGCCCGTTCCCCCGGCGCCAAACTCGCCCCGGCCATCGCCGACTCCACGCACACAAACCCCGAAGCCTCGTTGAAACTCACCCCCAGCAGCGGCCGGCTTCCCGGGTGCCACACCACCGTGTCGGCGCTGTCGCCAGTGTCGATGCACAGCTCGCGCTGCCAGGCATGGTCTTTAAGGTGCAATTCACCGTCGTGCTGGAACACCCGCTGGCAGCCGCCATCGACCCGCAATTCACCTTCCTGCTGGCAAGCCTGGCGATTGAGCTGGTCGTAACCTTGCGCCCCGTCCAGCCCAGACAGCGCTATCTCACCCACGTTGCCAATCCGCCAGTAGGCGTGCAAAGCATGACTGAGCTGGCACGGCAGTTCGTCCTGATGCTCGGTGGCCAGGCGCAGTTCCAGGGTTTCCCCCAGGTGTGCATGCAGGTCCACTTGCCAATCGCATAGCTTCAATTGCCAGTGCAAACGCACGCCGTCGTCGTCGGTGCTGCTGTCGAGCAGTTTCCAGTCGATCAGCCGCGCCCAACCATGGGACGGCCAGGCGTTTTCGCTGGGATGGCGGCCATACCATGGCCAACACACCGGCACGCCGCCACGAATGGCGCCGACCTGCGGCCACTTGGCCGCGCACCACAGCCAGGGTTTCTGGCCCGTGGGCTGGAAGTGCAGCAGTTGCGCACCCTGGCGACTGAACACCGCCTGGCACAGCGGATGATCGATCACCAGCACATCGCGCATCTGAAAGCGCTCCCAGGCGAATACAGGCCGCTCGCGCAGGGATTTGAAAAAGCGTTGCAGCGGATGCTCATGCATGTGCCACGGTCCTGAATAACTTTGCAGGAGCTGGCTTGCCTGCGATGGCATCGCCTCGGTGTGCCAGAAACACCGCGGGGCTCGCATCGCAGGCAAGCCAGCTCCCACACAAAAAAAAGCGGATAGCCATGGCTATCCGCAAAATGCGCACAGAGAGAAGGAGCTTATCGCAACAGCGTTAGAACGTAGACTGAATTTTCAGGCCCGCTACTACCGCGTTGTCGACTTGCTTAACACCACCTGGGTTGGCGATGTATTGCAGGTTAGGACGCACAGTCAGCCAGTTGGTAACGTGGAAGCCGTAGTTGAGTTCGACGTTGTATTCGGTGTTACGCAGTGGTGCGTAGCCCGATTGGTCGTAATCGGTGAAACCGCCAGCCGCGTTGAGCAACTCAGCGTTTTTCTTCACGTCACTGTTGGCGTGGATACGGGACACACCGATGCCCACGTCATCTTTTGCACGGGCGTCGAATGGGCCTTTATACACAAGCATCAACGACTGGTAGTTGTCGACCAGGTTGGTGTCTTTGTCGTGGAAGGTCACGTTGGCCGCGATGTTCAAGCCGCGGGTAGCGTCGCCATTGTGCGTGGTGAGTTGCTGTTGCAAAACGCCCCAGTAACCGCTTTTGCTGCTGCGAACGCGGAAGGCTGCGCCCGTGGTGCCAGCATCGTTACCGTTAACGTCTTCACGTACGTCGGTAGCGTCGGCGGTGCTCTTGTAGTAACCCACACGGTATTCGCCCGGCAGGCCATTGACCTTAGGCGACCAGACCAATTCCACCGGCAATACGGTGCCCTTGGTGCCGCTGCCGCTGAGTTTGAAGCCGTTGCCGTGCTCCAGTTGCGACGGGTTCTGGTTGTACGCACCGATTTGCGCATACAGCTCAGGCGTGATGTTGTACTTCACGCGGATAGCCGCCTGGCTGACGGGCCAGTTGTACCAGGTGTTTACATAGTTACCGACCTGCGAGCCACAGAACGACAGGTTCTGGAAGTCGCACGGGAAGGTGTTGAAGTCTTCGCCTTCACCGAAGTAACCGAGTTTCACATCCAGCTTGTTGTCGAACATCTGGTGCTGGATCCAGAACTGGGTCAGACGCACCATGTGGCCTCGGCCGTCGACTTCTTGAGACGAACTCAAGGTGCCGGCACGCGGGTCACCGATACGGTCGTTGGAGATGTTCGCACCATTACGATTGGTCAACTGGATCTTGGCCTGGGTGTTATCCCAGCCCCACAGCTTTTGCAGGTCCAGTGCCACGCCCAGACCGAATTGGTCGGCGTAACGGGCAGTCTTGTCGTTGTTGTAGCCACCGCTGAGGTTGCCACCGACTTCACCGACGTAATCCGCCTTGATGTCGATACCTTGCTCGATCAGCTTGGTACGCTCGCCGCCCCAATCACCGGTCATCCATTTGGAATCGGCGCTGAATGCGTCGTCCGCCATCGCATTGGCGGACAGTACCAGGGCTGCTGCTGCTGACAGTTGGCAGATCAGCCGGGTGTTGTTGTGTTGCTTTTTCATCCCTACATCCTCGTCTTTATTGTTATTAACTGTTTTTATCTAACGCGGTTTACTTCTTTGTGGGAGAGCACTCCCACAAAAGCCCCTACACATCATTTGAATCTTCAGCGTCCCTTGAATTGAGCAACGTTGTCGGCACGGTCCTGTGCGGGCAACGAAGTGGCAGTGCCCAGGCGCTCGCCGGTCTTGGCGTCGAACAGCAACACCTTGGCCGGGTCGAACTGCAAGGTCAGGGTCTCGCCCACTTGCGGCGCCACATCGGGCGCCAGGCGGCAGCAGACCTTGGTTTCATTGATTTGCACAAACACCAGAGTGTCCGGGCCGGTCGGCTCGGTGACTTGCACCTCGGCCCGAATGGTCGGCGCGCCGGTGGCTTCGGCGGCGGCCAGCACGATCTGCTCCGGGCGCAGGCCCAGGATCACTTCGCGGTCTTCAAGGCCGGCATCGGTCATGTTCAGCGGCAATTCACAGCGTGCCTGGCCGCTGTCCAGCAACGCCACCAGGCGGCCGTCCTTGCGTTGCAGGCGCAGTGGAATGAAGTTCATCGGCGGCGAACCGATAAAGCTTGCCACAAACAGGTTGGCCGGGTCGTTGTAGATCTCTTTCGGCGTGCCGAACTGCTGGATGATGCCGTCCTTCATCACCGCCACTTTGTCGCCCAGGGTCATCGCTTCGATCTGATCGTGGGTGACGTAGACGGTGGTGGTTTTCAGACGCTGGTGCATCAGTTTCATTTCGGTACGCATCTCGACCCGCAGCTTGGCGTCGAGGTTGGACAGCGGTTCGTCGAACAGGTAGATCTTCGGCCGGCGCGCCAGCGCACGGCCCATGGCCACACGCTGTTGCTGGCCGCCGGAGAGCTGGCCCGGCTTGCGATTGAGCAGGTGCTCGATCTGCAGCAGCTTGGCCACGCGCGCCACTTCTTCATCGATCGCCGCCTGGGGCATCTTGCGAATCTTCAGGCCGAACTCGATGTTCTCGCGCACGCTCATGGTCGGGTACAGCGCGTAGGACTGGAACACCATGGCGATGTCGCGATCCTTGGGGCTCATGCCGCTGACGTCCTGGTCACCGATCATGATCGCGCCGCCGGTGATGTTTTCCAGGCCCGCGATGCAGTTCATCAAGGTCGATTTGCCGCAACCCGAAGGCCCGACCAGGATCAGGAACTCACCTTCCTTGATCGACAGTTCGATGTTCTTCAAGGTGTCCGGCAGGCCGGCACCGTAGGTCTTGTTTACGTTACGAAGTTCAAGCGTTGCCATGATTACCCCTTGACCGCGCCGGCCGTCAGGCCGCGCACGAAATACTTGCCTGCGACCACATAGACCAGCAGGGTCGGCAGCCCGGCGATCATCGCCGCCGCCATATCAACGTTATATTCCTTGACCCCGGTGCTGGTGTTGACCAGGTTGTTCAGCGCCACTGTAATGGGCTGCGAATCACCGCTGGAGAACACCACGCCGAACAGGAAGTCGTTCCAGATCTGCGTGAACTGCCAGATCAGGCACACCATGATGATCGGTGTCGACATCGGCAGGATGATCAGGCGGAAGATCGTGAAGAACCCCGCGCCATCCAGGCGTGCCGCTTTCACCAGTGCATCGGGAATGCTCACGTAGTAGTTACGGAAGAACAGTGTAGTAAACGCCAGCCCGTAGACGATGTGCACGAACACCAGGCCCGTGGTGGTGCTGGCCAGGCCCATCTTGCCGAGGGTGAACGAGGCTGGCAGCAGCACGGTCTGGAACGGCAGGAAGCAGCCGAACAGCAACAGGCCGAAGAACAACTGCGAACCGCGAAAACGCCACATCGACAGCACGTAGCCGTTCAACGCACCGATGGCGGTGGAGATGAGTACGGCCGGCACGGTGATCTTGATCGAGTTCCAGAAGTAACCGTCAACCGTGGCCCAGGCTTTCACCCAGCCGATGCCGGTGACCACGGTGGGCCAACTCAACAGGTTGCCGGTGCTGATGTCTTCCGGGGTCTTGAAGCTGGTCAGCAACATGACCACCAACGGCACCAGGTACAGCAGGACAGCGAGGATCAGCACCGCGTAGATCGCGATGCGGCTCAGGCTGATGGCAGGTTTGCCGGCGAGACTAGTCATTACGCTTGGTCCTTAGCTCGGAGTACAGGTAAGGCACGATGATTGCGAGAATCGCACCGAGCATCAGAATCGCACTGGCCGAACCCATGCCCATCTGGCCACGGCTGAAGGTGAACGAATACATGAACATCGCCGGCAGGTCGGAGGAGTAACCCGGACCACCCGCGGTCATGGCCGCCACCAGGTCGAAACTCTTGATCGCGATGTGCGCCAGAATCATCACCGCACTGAAGAACACCGGACGCAGGCTTGGCAGCACCACTTTCCAGTAGATGCGCGGCATGCTCGCGCCGTCGATCTGCGCCGCACGGATGATCGATTGGTCAACACCGCGCAGGCCGGCAAGGAACATCGCCATGATGAAGCCCGAGGCTTGCCACACAGCGGCGATCACCAGGCAATACACCACACGGTCCGGGTCGATCAGCCAGTCCAGGCGAAAGCCTTCCCAGCCCCAGTCACGCAGCAATTTGTCCAGACCCATGCCCGGGTTGAGCAGCCATTTCCAGGCGGTACCGGTGACGATCATCGAGAGCGCCATCGGGTACAGGTAAATGGTGCGGATAAAGCCTTCACGACGGATTTTCTGGTCGAGGAAAATCGCCAGGGTCACGCCGATCACCAACGTGATGCCGATGAACATGCCACCGAACACCGCCAGGTTCTTGCTCGCGACCCACCAGCGGTCGTTGTCGAACAAGCGCGCATATTGAGCCAGGCCTACGAACTTGTAGGTCGGCAAGAAAGTCGAGTTAGTGAACGACAGCACGAACGTCCACAGGATGTAGCCATAGAAGCCCACCAGAACGATGAACATGCTCGGCGCCAGCACCAGTTTGGGTAGCCAGCGCTGCAGTGCATCGAACGGCGAGGCTTTGCTGAACACAGCAACAGAACTCATGGGAAAATCCAGTACAGGGAAATAGGACTACAGGAACATGCCTTGCAGGGGTTAGGGGTCCCCCCACAAGGCCATTCAGTACTAACCGTTACTTGGCCGACTTGACCGCGCTGTACAGTTGCTTCGCGGTGGTTGCAGGATCAGCATTCGGGTTGTTGATGTAGTTGGTGACAACGTCAAAGAACGCGCCTTGCACGGCCAGGGTAGTGGCCATGTTGTGCGCCATGCTTGGTTGCAGGCCGCCGGTCTTGGCGTCAGCCAGGAAGTCCTTGGCTGCGGTCTGGGCGCAGGAGTCGAAACCGTACTTGCCCATGTCTGCCAGCATGTCGACCCGAACAGGGATCGAGCCTTTGTTGATGCTGAAGACTTTCTGGAAGTTTTCGCTCAACACGACTTTGGCGATGTCCTGCTGGCCAGCAGCAGTGCCTTTGTCTTTCTGCTTGAACACGGCGAGGGAGTCGATGTTGTAGGTGAACGCCTTGTCGGTGCCCGGGAAGGCTACGCACTCGTAGTCTTTGCCGGCGACTTTCTTGGCGGCGGTCCATTCACTCTTGGCCCAGTCACCCATGATCTGCATGCCGGCCTTGCCGTTGATGACTTTGGCCGCTTCCAGGTTCCAGTCCTGGCCTTTGCCGTCGACGTCCATGTAGGTCGCGACTTTCTTCAGCTCGGTCAGGGACTTGATCATTTCTGGGCCGGTCAGGGCTTTTTCGTCCAGGTCGACCAGGGCTTTCTTGTAACCGTCAGCCCCCATGACCGAGAGCACGACTGCTTCGAAGACGGTGCTGTCCTGCCAAGGCTGGCCACCGTGGGCGAGCGCAATGAAGCCGGCTTTTTTCAGCTTGTCGCCAGCGGCGTAGAATTCTTCGAGGGTGGTAGGCGGTTTTTCGATGCCGGCTTTCTTGAAGACTTCCGGGTTGATCCACAGCCAGTTGACGCGGTGGATGTTCACCGGCACGGCGACGTAATCACCTTCGTACTTCACGGTATCGGAGACTTTCTTGTCCAGCAGGGTGTCCCACTTCTCTTGTTTGGCGGGTTCCTTCAGGACGTCGGTATCGAGCAGCCCGGTGGACGCCCATTCCTGGATGTCGGGGCCTTTGATCTGGGCCATGCCTGGCGGGTTGCCAGCAACGGCGCGGCTTTTCAGTACGGTCATGGCAGTCGAACCACCACCGCCGGCGACGGCACCGTCTTTCCAGGTGAAGCCGTCTTTTTCTACTTGAGCCTTCAGGACATCTACTGCCGCTTTCTCGCCACCCGAGGTCCACCAATGCACAACTTCAACCGTCCCTTTCGAGTCGGCGGCAAAAGCATTGAGGGGAAACAACGAGGCAACGGAAATAGCTACGGCGAGGCGACTGATCGCTTTCATCTGAGTACCTTTTTTCTTGTTGTTATGCATGCAAGTCGGTGCTTGCGCTGCAAACGAGTTTAAACAGGGATTTTTCAGGTGCAGGTAACAAAGGGACGCCAAAATGTCACCACTTGGTGACATAACGTCCGGTGGCCACGGCACTGGCCATGCTCGGTGACAAGGGCAGACCCGGCAGCAATACAGACTGCCAGGCGTGGTACAGGTCCGGTTTGCCACCCCAGATCTTGCTGCTGGGCTGGTTTTTCGGGCTCAGTTCGTGGTGCCAGCTGCCGTGGGTGCGGTCGATGAAATGGTTTTCACAGAACTCCCAGAAGCGCCGGTACCAGGTTTCGTAATGCAGCTCGCCCGTGCGTTTGAGCAGCGCCTGGGCAGCGGCGCTGGCTTCGCAATGAGTCCAGTGCAGACGCTCGCGCACCACGGGGCGCTGGCTCCAGTCGAGGGTGTAGACAATGCCCGGGGCGCCGTCGACGGACCAGGCGTATTCGCAGGCACTGGCAAACAGGCCCTTGGCGTCGGTCACCAGCCAGTCAGGCGTGACAAGCCCGGCGTCCAGCCGCGCCGCTTCAAGGTGCAGTACCAGCCGCGCCCATTCGAAGCCGTGGCCAGGGGTGATGCCGTAGGGGCGAAAGCCGTCGGCCGGGTTGTCTTCGTTGTAACCGCGCAAGGGTTGCCAATGGCTGTCGAAATGCTCGATGACGCTGTACTGGTTTTGCGCCGCATGGCGATGGATCACGCGCTCGACGATGCGCAGTGCGCGGTCCAGCCAGCGGGTTTCACCAGTCACATCGGCCAGGGCCAGGAACGCTTCGGTGGCGTGCATGTTGCTGTTGGCGCCGCGATAAGCCTCCACGCCACTCCAGTCCTGGGCAAAGGATTCGAGCATCGCGCCCTCCTCTTCGCTCCAGAAATACTGGTCGATGATGTGGGTCGCGTCGTTAAGTAGGGTTTGCGCGCCGGGAGCGCCAGCCACTACCGCAGAGCTGGCCGCCAGGGCCACGAAGGCATGCAGGTAGGCGGCCTTGCCGGTGTTGCCATCGCGAGCACCGGGCGTGGCAAACCAGCCGCCGTGCTGGGCATCGCGCAGCGGGCCGCTGAGGGCGGCAACCCCGTGCTCTACCAACTCGGCGTAACCGGGCAAACCCAGGCCGTGGGCCATGGCGAAGCTGTGGGTCATGCGGGCGGTGTTCATGGTTTCGGCGACGGCATCAGGCGGCAAGACACCGCGATCGTCGAGATTGCCGAAGCCTTCAGGCAGCCTGGAAGCCTTGGCGAAGGCCAGCAGGCGCTGGCCTTCAGTGGCAAGCCAGGCGTGATGGGCAGGTGCGTTCAGCCAACTACTGGCAGGCAGTGGTTGCGTGGTCATGATTAGCCCTTTTTATTATGTGCGGGATGCCCGGAGTCTAAACAAGGGCGGGGCGAGGGCAAGTAACGAAGGAGGTGGGAAATGTCACCAGATGGTGACATTGATTGTGCCTCTTCCTGTGTAGGAGCCGAGCTTGCTCGCGAAGAACGGCAAAACAACCCGTTTATTCAGAATAAACACGTCATCGTTAACGACCTTCGCGAGCAAGCTTGCTCCTACAGGACGGGCTTACGGCCGTGGCTGGTTGATCTGCTGCTGCAAGTTCTGCACCTGGCTTTGCAAGGTGGTGACGTTGCGCGTGGTCTGGATGCGGAACACGTCGAACTCCTTGTTGGACGGGCCGTCGGAGGCCGCCGGGCGGCTATCCTGCTCGCTCTTGAGCACCACAAGGTCCTGCTCCAGGCGGGCGATGGCAGCAGTGGGGTTGCCCTGTTTTTTCAGGGCAGCGACGTCGGCAGACAGTTCCTTGAACTCGGTGTCGCGGGACTTGAGGGTTGCCACGGCATCGGTCAGTGCCTGCACCTGGCCTTGCAGTTGCGCGTTTGCGCCGGACAGTTGGGCGGTGCTGGCGGTCATTTGCTCAAGGCGTTTATCCAGGTCCGTCGCCTGGCCGGCCACGCCCAGTTGCTGCTTGCCCTGCTCCAGCAATTGGGTTTCCAACTGCTTGATCTGAAGCTTCAGGGCTTCGCTGCCGTTATTCACACTGGCTTCGCTTGCCACCACCTTGCCGGAAATGTCCTGCAGGCGCCCCGCCGCTTCCTCACTGATGCGCGCGAAGCTTTCCTGGGTCGCGACCAGTTGCTGGCCCATCAGGGAGATTTGCTGGAAGCTCCACCAGGCAAGGCCGGCAAAGGCAAACAGCAGCGCGCCGACCAATGCCCACAACGGCCCGGTGCTGGCGCTCTTGACCTTGACCGCAGGCGCTGGCCGCGAGCGCACGGACGTGGCCGCGGTAGGCTCAAAATCATCGTCGTCCGAGGTGTCAGCCCGCAGGCTGGGAACGTTGTCAAAGTCGTCGTTAGCATCGTTACGCATGAATCAACCTTCAAACCTTTGAGGTGGCATATGAATAGCCAAGCGCCGGAGTATAAACCCCTGGCCTGCCGCACTGATCGACCCTGGGCCGCAAATTCGGTTCCCGGTGTGTTGCCGGTTATTTAAGCCCCACGTCCTGGGCTTTCCACCAACTGCAAAACTCGTCCAGAGCCGCCCACAGGCTGACCTTGGGCTGGTAGTCCAGATAATGCCGTGCGCGGGTGATGTCGAGGGTGAAATCTTTGTTCATTACCTGCATGCCCAAGCGTGACAACGACGGTTCCGGACGCCCCGGCCACATCGCGCAAAACGCCTCATTGAGCGCCGCAACACTGTAGGACAAGCCGTAGGACCGGTAACGGGTGACCTGAGGCATGTCCATCTGGCGCATTACATAGTTCACCACATCCCACACCGGCACCGGGGTACCGTTGCTGATGTTGTAGGCCTTGCCCAACGCCGAGCCGGTCGCGAGCAAACTGCTCAACAGGGCTTCATTGAGGTTGTGCACGCTGGTGAAATCGACCTTGTTCAGGCCGTCGCCGACAATTGCCAGGCGGTTCTTGCGCTGCATTTTCAACAGGCGCGGGAAGATGCTCATGTCGCCGGCCCCCGTGACAAACCGCGGGCGCAGGGCCAGCACCTCGAGGCCGAACTCCTGGGCGCCGAACACCTTTTGCTCCGCCAGGTATTTGGTGGCCGCATACGGATGCTTGAAGCGCTTGGGCACTTGCTCCTCGGTAAGCCCCAGGTGGTCGCGGCCATCGAAGTAGATCGATGGCGACGACAGGTGCACCAGGCGCCCCACCCGTTGTTTCAGGCAGGCCTCCACCACGTTTTCAGTGACCAGCACATTGCCCTGGTGAAAATCCTGATATCGCCCCCACAGGCCCACCGCCCCGGCGCAATGCACCACGGCTTCGACGTCACGGCACAACTCGCGCACCAGGTCCGGATCATTCAAATCACCCTGGATAAACTCGGCGCCGCGCCGTACCAGGTGCTCTACACCTTCGGCCCGCCGCCCGTTGACCCGCACGTCCAGGCCCTGCTCCAGGGCGAAACGCGCAAAGCGCCCGCCGATGAAGCCGCTTGCGCCGGTGACCAGAATTTTCATGACTTACTCCGCATTCTTTCGTTTTTCATCGCTGTTGCCTTGACGCTGGCCATCACTCCAACGGCACCAACCATTGCCCGGTTGTGTGTGCCAGATGATCCGTCAACAAGCCCAGCAATTGTCCACCACTGCGCCAATGATGCCAGTACAGCGGCACATCGATCGGCTTATCTGGCAATAACTCCACCAGCACGCCCCTTTCAAGCTGGTCGCGCACCTGCAATTCGGGCACCAGGCCCCAGCCCAACCCGGCTTCTGTCAGGCGGATAAAACCTTCGGACGATGGGCACAAATGGTGCTCGAAACCACCGTCGACGCCCAGCGAAGCCAGGTACCGATGCTGCAGGAAATCATCCGGGCCGAACACCAGCGCCGGGGTGCGGGCCAGTTGATCGGCGCGTACGCCATCGGGAAAGTGCCGCGCGACAAACGCCGGGCTGGCCAGCGCCCGATAGCGCATGGCACCGAGCAACAGGCTGCGGGCGCCGGCCACCGGGCGTTCGCTGGCGCAAATGCAGGCGGCCACTTCACCGGCACGCATGCGTTTGAGGCCGACGGTCTGGTCTTCCACGACCAAATCCAACAGCAGATGCTGCTCGGCGCAGAAGTCGCTGACGGCCTCGGCCCACCAAGTGGCCAGGCTGTCGGCATTCAAGGCGATGCGCAGGCGCTCGGGCATGCCTTCTTCATCCAGCGCGGGCACCTGGCTTTGCAGGTCGCGCTCCAGCAACCGCACCTGTTGCACGTGGTTGAGCAGCCGGCGGCCGATTTCGGTGGGCGTCGGCGGCGTGGCGCGCACCAGCACCGGCTGGCCGACCCGCGCCTCCAGCAACTTGATCCGCTGGGAAATCGCCGATTGCGAAATTCCCAGTACCTGGGCGCCCCGTTCAAAACCGGCCTGTTCCACCACCGCCGCCAGGGCGGAAAGCAATTTATAGTCGAACATCAGTTTTCCTAATGAGCGATCAGCAATATTGGTTTTTCTTATACAGCCTGGGACCGGAGAATAGCCAGCATCGCTTCTTCTTATTCAAGGACCTTCCACATGGCTGGCGAAACCGCCCTGGCAACCCTGCTGCGTAGCATGAGCCCACAGCTCAATGACGGTGACTACGTGTTCTGCACATTGGCCGACGGCCGAATTCCCGAGGGTTGCGAAGCTGTCGGCAGCTTTCGCGAGCAGGAAGGCCTGACGCTGATCGTCGAGCGCCAGCAAGCCGAGCGGGCCGGGCTGGTTTTCGACTACGTGGCGGCGTGGATCACCCTTAACGTGCACTCGGCCCTGGAAGCCGTCGGCCTGACCGCCGCGTTTGCCACGGCCCTGGGCAAGGCCGGAATCAGTTGCAACGTGATTGCCGGCTACTACCACGACCACCTGTTTGTCGGCCGCGCCGATGCCGAGCGCGCCATGACGGTGTTGCAGCAATTGGCGGCGGGCGCGGAGTAAATCCTATGTGGCAAAGCTATACGAACGGCCTGTTGGTGGCCTTTGGCTTGATCATGGCGATCGGCACGCAGAACGCCTTTGTGTTGGCGCAAAGCCTGCGGCGTGAACATCACCTGCCCGTGGCGGCCTTGTGCGTGGTGTGTGATGCGATCCTGGTGGCCGCTGGCGTGTTCGGCCTGGCGACGGTGCTGGCGCATAACCCGATATTGCTGGCGGTTGCCCGTTGGGGCGGCGCGGCGTTCCTGCTGTGGTACGCCACCCTGGCGCTGCGCCGGGCCTGCTCGAAGCAGAGCCTGGGCGAGGGCGAAAACCTCAAGGTGCGCTCGCTGAAGGCGGTGATGCTCAGCGCCCTGGCGGTGACCTTGCTCAACCCCCACGTGTACCTGGACACGGTCTTGCTGATCGGCTCCCTCGGCGCCCAGCAAACCGAACCCGGCGCTTATGTGGCCGGCGCCGCCAGCGCTTCACTGCTGTGGTTCATGACCCTGGCGCTGGGCGCCGCATGGCTGGCACCGTGGCTGGCGCGCCCCGCCACCTGGCGTATTCTGGACCTGTTGGTAGCCGCCATGATGTTCAGCGTGGCCTATCAATTAATCAGCGCAGCGTAGATATTCCAAAACGCTCTGGAACCTCTATCCCACACAGTTGTTGCGTGGTTTTGCCGCACCCCCGGTGCTATGATCCAGCCCCTGCGCCGCAAAGAGTACAAACTCCCCGGCGCTTGTTTGGCCGCCCGTGATCGGCCTTGCGCTCACCGCAACTGACCTGATTAGGAGAATCATCATGGCTTTCGAATTGCCGCCGCTGCCCTACGCACACGATGCCCTGCAGCCGCACATCTCCAAGGAAACCTTGGAGTATCACCACGACAAGCACCACAACACCTATGTCGTGAACCTGAACAACCTGGTGCCTGGCACCGAGTTCGAAGGCAAGACCCTGGAAGAAATCGTCAAGTCTTCTTCGGGCGGCATCTTCAACAACGCCGCTCAGGTCTGGAACCACACCTTCTACTGGAACTGCCTGGCGCCAAACGCTGGCGGTCAACCGACCGGCGCACTGGCTGAGGCGATCAACGCTGCCTTCGGTTCGTTCGACAAGTTCAAGGAAGAGTTCACCAAGACGTCCGTCGGCACCTTCGGTTCCGGTTGGGGCTGGCTGGTGAAAAAGGCTGACGGTTCCCTGGCCCTGGCCAGCACCATCGGCGCCGGCAACCCGCTGACCAGCGGCGACACCCCGCTGCTGACCTGCGACGTCTGGGAACACGCTTACTACATCGACTACCGCAACGTGCGTCCAAAATATGTGGAAGCGTTCTGGAACCTGGTCAACTGGAAGTTCGTGACTGAGCAGTTCGAAGGCAAAACCTTCACCGCTTAAGTACCGCTTGCAGTAAAAAGAGCCCGGCGATTGCCGGGCTTTTTTATGCCCGGTGGAACTCGGTGAGCCGCTGATGCCACCCAGACGGGCGAGGACTATGCCTCTTATACCTGTCGGAGAAATGACGATGTCTATCGCAGCATTAGCCGCCGCAGTACCCCTGGTTGGCCAAGTGGCCACCGCCGTGGGTGATGTCACCAAGGCCGTTGCACCGCTCCTCCAGCCCTTTGCCGATCTGGCCGCAAAATCCCTGGGGGATGTGTTGAAAAAAAATGACGCCGAGCCCAACAAGTCCGTTGAGTTTGCCAGCCTGGAGGTCAACAAGAAGCAAACACTGACCTTCGGCAACAACGCCTGACGCGCCACGCCCACCCACCTGCACTCCAGGCAGGCGGATGCAAATCCGCCTCGCCCCCGCCGCCAAACCAGCACACCCCGCAATGTCCCTTTGACTGCCCTCACTGGATTGCCAAT
Source organism: Pseudomonas sp. Bout1 (assembly GCF_034314165.1). Taxonomy (GTDB): domain Bacteria; phylum Pseudomonadota; class Gammaproteobacteria; order Pseudomonadales; family Pseudomonadaceae; genus Aquipseudomonas. Next base: position 5,566,510 of record NZ_JAVIWK010000001.1, read on the forward strand.
ACTCATGGCATATTGAGGCTACCCGCATGGAACAAGGAATAACCCTTTGAAGCTGGAACTCAAAAACAGCTTGTCGGTGAAGTTGCTACGGGTGGTGCTGCTTTCGGCATTGGCAGTGGGCGTGGTACTGAGCGCGGCGCAGATCGTCTTTGATGGCTACAAGACGCGCCAGGCCGTGGCCGGCGATGCCCAGCGCATCCTCGACATGTTTCGCGACCCCTCCACCCAGGCCGTCTACAGCCTGGACCGGGAGATGGGCATGCAGGTCATCGAAGGCCTGTTCCAGGACGATGCCGTGCGCATGGCCTCCATCGGCCATCCCAACGAAACCATGCTCGCGGAAAAAACCCGCGACCTGCAACAATCCCCGACCCGCTGGCTGACCGACCTGATTCTGGGCCAGGAGCGCACCTTCACCACCCCGTTGGTGGGGCGCGGGCCTTATAGCGAGTACTACGGCGACCTGAGCATCACCCTCGACACCGCCACCTACGGCAAAGGGTTTCTCGTCAGCTCGGTGATCATATTCATCTCCGGGGTACTGCGGGCGCTGGCCATGGGCCTGGTGTTGTACCTGGTCTATCACTGGCTGCTGACCAAGCCGCTGTCGCGCATCATCGAGCACCTGAGCTCGATCAACCCCGACCGCCCCAGTGAGCACAAGATCCCGCAACTCAAGGGCCACGAGAAAAACGAACTGGGGGTATGGATCAACACCGCCAACCAGTTGCTCGAATCCATCGAGCGCAATACCCACTTGCGCCATGAGGCGGAAAACAGCCTGTTGCGCATGGCCCAGTACGACTTTCTCACCGGCCTGCCGAACCGCCAGAAGCTGCAGGAGCAATTGGACAAGATCCTGATCGACGCCGGCCGCCGGCAACGCCGGGTCGCGGTGTTGTGCGTGGGGCTGGATGACTTCAAGAGCGTCAACGAGCAGTTCACCTACCAGGCCGGCGACCAGTTGCTGCTGGCCCTGGCCGACCGCCTGCGCGCTCACAGTGGCCGCCTCGGCGCGCTCGCCCGCCTGGGTGGTGACCAGTTCGCCCTGGTGCAGGCCGATATCGAGCAACCCTACGAGGCCGCCGAGCTGGCGCAAAGCATCCTCGATGACCTGGAAGCCGAATTCGCCCTCGACCACGAACAGATCCGCCTGCGCGCCACCATCGGCATCACCTTGTTCCCGGAAGACGGCGACAGCACCGAGAAGCTCCTGCAAAAAGCCGAACAGACCATGACCCTGGCCAAGAGCCGTTCGCGCAACCGCTACCAGTTCTATATCGCCAGCGTCGACAGCGAAATGCGCCGCCGCCGCGAGCTGGAAAAGGATTTGCGCGACGCCTTGAGCCGCGAGCAGTTCCACCTGGTGTACCAGCCGCAGATCAGCTATCTCGACCATCGCGTGGTGGGTGTGGAGGCATTGATTCGCTGGCAGCACCCGGAACATGGCCTGGTGCCGCCCGACCTTTTTATCCCGCTGGCTGAACAGAACGGCACCATCATTGCCATCGGCGAATGGGTGCTGGACCAGGCCTGCCGGCAACTGCGCGAATGGCATGACCTGGGCTTCACCGAGCTGCGCATGGCGGTCAACCTGTCGACCGTGCAACTGCACCACGCCGAGCTGCCGCGGGTGGTCAACAACCTGCTGCAGATCTACCGCCTGCCGCCCCGCAGCCTGGAGCTGGAAGTCACCGAGACCGGCCTGATGGAAGACATCAGCACCGCGGCCCAGCACCTGTTGAGCCTGCGCCGTTCCGGGGCGCTGATTGCCATTGACGACTTCGGCACCGGCTATTCGTCCTTGAGCTACCTGAAAAGCCTGCCGCTGGACAAGATCAAGATCGACAAGAGCTTCGTCCAGGACCTGCTGGACGACGACGACGATGCAACCATCGTGCGGGCGATCATCCAGCTCGGCAAAAGCCTGGGCATGCAGGTGATCGCCGAAGGGGTGGAAACCGCCGAGCAGGAGGCCTACATCATCTCCGAAGGCTGCCACGAAGGTCAGGGCTACCACTACAGCAAACCCCTGCCGGCCCGGGAGTTGGTGGCTTATTTGAAACAGGCCCAGCGCAATAACGCGGCCATTCTCTGAAGCCATGCCGGCCACCGGGAACGCGCACACCGGCGGCCAGCAAATCGATACTAAATATTTCCTACTTATAACCCTTTACACAAAATGCAAATCTTTCGCATTATGTCGCAGTTTTGCGCACCCCCCGCGTGCCCCATCAACAACCGAAGCAGGATGTTCGCCATGATTCGTATGCCCCTGGCCACCGCCAGCCTTCTCGCCATTGCCATTTCGCTTGCCGGTTGCGGTGAAGGCAAAGACAAGGCCGCCGCGCCTCAAGCGCCGGCCGCCGCCAGCACTACCGCCCCCGCGGCTGCCCCGGCAGGCCAGGTTGACGAGGCCGCCGCCAAGGCCGTGGTCGCGCATTACGCAGACATGGTGTTCGCGGTGTACAGCGACGCCGAGTCCACCGCAAAAACCCTGCAAACCGCCATCGACACCTTCCTCGCCAACCCGAACGACGACACCCTGAAAGCGGCCCGTACCGCCTGGATCGCGTCCCGTGTGCCGTATTTGCAGAGTGAAGTGTTTCGCTTTGGCAACACCATCATTGACGACTGGGAAGGCCAGGTGAACGCCTGGCCACTGGACGAAGGCCTGATCGACTACGTCGACAAGACCTACGAACACGCCCTGGGCAACCCTGGCGCAACCGCCAACATCATCGCCAACAACGAGATCCAGGTCGGCGAAGACAAGGTCGATGTGAAAGACATCACCCCGGAAAAACTCGCCAGCCTGAATGAGTTGGGCGGTTCCGAAGCCAACGTTGCCACCGGCTACCACGCGATTGAATTCCTGCTCTGGGGCCAGGACCTCAACGGCACAGGCCCAGGCGCCGGCAACCGCCCTGCCTCGGACTACATGACCGGTGATGGCGCCACTGGCGGCCACAACGAGCGTCGCCGCACCTACCTGCGCGCCGTGACTCAACTGTTGGTCAGCGACCTGGAAGAGATGGTCGGCAACTGGAAGCCGAAGGTTGAAGACAACTACCGCGCCACGCTGGAAGCCGAAGCGCCTACCGATGGCCTGCGCAAAATGCTGTTCGGCATGGGTAGCCTGTCCCTGGGCGAACTGGCCGGTGAACGCATGAAGGTTTCCCTGGAAGCCAACTCGCCGGAAGACGAACAGGATTGCTTCAGCGACAACACCCACAACTCGCACTTCTACGACGCCAAGGGTATTCGCAACGTTTACCTGGGCGAGTACACCCGCACCGACGGTACCAAGATGACCGGCGCCAGCCTGTCGTCCCTGGTGGCCAAGGCGGATCCGACTGCCGATGCAACGCTCAAGGCCGACCTGGCGTCGACCGAAGCGAAGATCCAGGTGATGGTGGACCACGCCAACAACGGTGAGCATTACGACCAGTTGATCGCTGCCGGTAACGATAAAGGCAACCAGATTGTGCGCGATGCAATCGCCGCATTGGTGAAGCAGACCGGTTCGATCGAACAGGCGGCCGGCAAGCTGGGCATCAGTGACTTGAACCCGGACAACGCTGATCACGAGTTCTGATCAAGCAGGTGCCGGGCGCTGTCAGGCGTCCGGCACCACGGTCAACATGCCAGGCCTCACTGTTTGAGGATGAACACCGTCGGATAGCCGCTCCTGAGAATAACCCCACCGTGCAGCATCGAAAAATCTCCACGTGCCTGGCTCTGGCTGACGACTGCCTGGGTCGGCCCATCCAGAACGCTCAGGTCAAGGCCGGGACCCAGTGGGTGCAGCATTTTGGGTGATCGTCCCAGGATGGGGTGCGGGCTGAGGCAATAGACGGCGCTGCCCGACGACCATTTGAATAACAATTCAGGGCCGGGGCCTCCATTTCCGATCAGTCGATAGCCAAGTCCGGTCACCACTTTATGCAGCGCCCCCCTAAGAGCAACAGCGTCCATCGACGCCGTAACCGCCAGCCCCAAGCGGATGATTTCATGGATCCCAAAGTTCATTTGCAAAAATGCCGGGCTGACAACATTCAGCCTGACTCTACCTGCCGTGTTTTTTGGCGACGCAGAAAGGAACTGCAACGGGTCCAGTCCTCGACTCAAGACCAAACGCCAAGTGTTCAATTGACCGAGGAATGTGGTCAGCCCACCTGACGTCACTACCCCGCCAGGGTTGAAGTGATCAAACATCGCATTGGCCAGCTTTCGCCTCGATACATGCGACATCGTCGGGAACGCCCCGACAAGGAACCGACTGGTGTCCCCCCACAGCATCGGGCCTTCATCTACCTGCCACTTGCCGGTTGCCGGATCGTGGATTGCGATGCGTGGCTGGCGCTTGAAGTCAAACGCCAGTTGATCGTTAAAGTTTGCAGCGTTGAGTGGCGGCCGACTTGGGTCATACAGATGCGCCAGGGCATCAGGGCAGTTTTCACCCTTGGGCAGCACCGGATAATAGTGCTGCCCAATCGCAATCACATCTCCCCTCAGGCCTGCCGATGGATCGCTTACGGTAAAGGTGTAGGCGCGTGAAGGATTGGGCGCAATCTGCGAAGCCGGTATCGTCTTGCCCCATTCAGCCCATACCGGCTGGGGGCCTGGTCGCAGTGCCAGCCTGACGGGGGGCAGGACCGGAATGCGACTGGGACCGGCAACCGCTGCCGTTGGGTCGATAGGTTCATATCCACTCATGCGTAGCCGTATATGGTCCAGGGGCTGGTTCAGGTATTGGTGAAACCGTCCAGGAATATCGCTCCATACGCTCATCTCGCGTGCCAGTTCCAACTCAAGCTCCAGAACCCGGCCTGGCGGAAAGCTGAAGGCGTCGAGGATTTTTCGCGCGCCGGTTCGGGTGAGATTGGGAAAGGCGTTCATCAGCGTTTGTTCAACGGGGTAACCACCTTTCAAACCGATCCCCGGGGAAGCCACTTCCCAGTGCCCCGACGCATCGCGCCGCAGGGGCGCATGATGATAGGCAAAGGGCTTGCGCGCGTCCCTTACCCTCCAGACCTCGACATCAGGGTCATACTTGATCGAATACCAATGCTCTTTGTCCCTCAGAAAATGTCGCGCGAAACCGCCTTCTCCCGCTGACTGGCTGAAAATCCCGTGGAGTTCCCAACCAGGCAAAGGCGTCAACCCCGACGGTTTCTTGCTCAAGGCCATGTTACTGCTCAAGCCGGTTTTTTTGCCCACGGCACCTGCCGATATCGAGGCGCTCCCGACAAAGCCGTCCACTGCTGCCCCGACCAGCTCGGCAAAGGCCCTTACAAAACTATGGGCGGCCAGCTCACGATCGCCTGCCTCTGCTGCCTGGATGGCCCGCACGAGGGAAAAAAGACTCCTGGCCATACCGATCACCATCGTGATCTTGACCGGCAAGACCAACGTGATGATATCCAGGCTTGCCTCAATCAAAGTGAACGTCGTATCAATATTGGTCTCATGGGTGCTAGTGGTGCGTTGCGCGGCCATATTGATCGCTGCACTGGCCTCAAGCTCATAAGCCTCCATCAATACGTTCTCGGAGATGCGCGGCAGATGCACCATTTCGCCGCGCACCCGGCCCTTCAACATCCTGCGGATCAATGCTTGATCCTCAAGGCTCACACGGCTGACGAGATACTCATGCCACGAGCTGTGGTCAATCAGCTCGCGCGCCAGTTGCGCGCTGTCGGCGAACTCGTAGAACACTCGGCCAGAAGGTGCCTGGGGCATATAAGCAACCAAGGACCCGACAGATTCCGATGCGGTACTGAACACAAGCACCCCGCGCACACGCACCCCACGTAGCTGCAGGCCGCGGACCAGAATCCTGTGCCCCTCGACTTCAGCCCTCTCGCTGGTGTCCTGCGGGTGGTTCAAAACACTATTGACCCATTGAAACCCGCGGTCCAAACGGTCGGGCAAAAAGTCGCCGGCGATCTTGGCTTCCAACGCGTCTACACGCATCTGCAGAGCGGTGATCCTGGCGTAGCTGGTTTTTTGCACCAGCGCCTCAGGAGAGGTCAATAAACGATGTTTCAGGAAGTCTGGATAACGCCCGCCGATATTGACGCTTCGTACCAGGTACTTGACCTGCGCGGTGGTCAGGGCCGAATACGCCTGGTCTTGCACATCAGTGAGGCGCGAAAAGTTGACGAAATTAAGATCGATACCTCCAACGTTTTCCAGTGCCAGTTGGGTCAATGTCCGCTTGCGCATATGGTAGCGCCGCCCTTCAGGCACCAGGGGCGGCGCACCCGGCACGTAGCTGCCGACCGGCTTGCGCGTCTCCCTGGTGTGAACAAGGATGTGGTCCGGGTCCACGTCCAGGCCGTACTCAGACTCCAGTGCCGTACGCAGTTGTTCGTTGCTGTAGGCCAGCAATGTCGCGGTATCACCGAACTGCAGGAGAGAAGGTAAAGTCGCCCATTCGGGGAGTTCACCGAGTGCCGCCCGGTAACGCTCGACCGCACGCCCCCAGGCCTCCCGGTCGGCCTGGGAGGCAGGCTTCAAGAAGTCACTCAACGTTCTCGCCAGCCGCTTGAGCTCACGCGCCAGCAATACGCTGTCGAGCCCGAAGGCATGTCTCAGGTCGGTTGCCCGATCAAGGCTGGCGGGCAGGTCCCCCATGCGGCTCGACACGCCCCGATTGCGGTACAGCTCGACCTGCGTACTGAAATCCCTGTGCAAGCGCGTACATTGCGCCTCGACACTTTCGGCAAATGCCGACGCATTCAATTCGCCGTAGCGAAACCCGCCCTGTGTTTTAGCCGCCAGATGCCTACCCATTGCCCTCGTTTGATCGTTTTGCGCAACCAGCATAAGCAGCCCTGAAAATTCGGAAGAAACCTTCAAGCGTCGGTGCAGTTCTTGATCCAGAAGCGCCAGGGAGTCAAAACACTCCAGCCCTTGAGTCGGGGTAAACAACACCACGGTTCCTACATCCGCATCGCTTTCCAAGGGGCGCACCGATGGCTCAGGCACTTGCGCGTCTTCCCATACCACGGCGTGGTCCGGGTCTTTGGCGGTCATCACAAGCGCGCCATGCAACGCCAGATGGGGCGCAGCCCCTTCACCGGCAAGCGCCACGCTATAGACGCAAGGACAATAGCCGAGCAGGTTTTTCCGCCTGGCCGGGGCGTCGCGATAGCGCAAAACCTTAGTCAACAGTGCATAGGCGCCATCACTCATCAGGCCATCGGCCTTGAGCAACTCGGCTTCAAGACGCAGATGCAAGGCCCGTTGGTCAATCAGCCATTGCTTGCGCGAGCGGGTGTCCGTGAGGCTGACCGAGGTGTCCCAGAAGGCTTGCAGGTAAGACGCGTAGCGACTGACTAGCCCAGTGGCCAACTGATCGAGAAAACGGTCAAATTGCGCGGCAGTGATCGCACTTACCGCCTGCGTTTCATCCCCAGCCGTGGTCGAGCGCTCGAAATGCGCTTGGCGGGTGGCGTAGTCGGCGGGCTGCTGCTCGACTATCCGGCGAACCACCGCCTCCAGGATATGGGGCTCCAGCGGCGCCGTTGAGGGGTGATCCGAGGGGGTAGATGAACGGATAAAAATCTTGTCCGGATCGCCGTCCTGCGCCAGCTCGGGAAATGCCTGGCGCAACTCCCTTTGCACAAATCCGTGGAAGGTGGGCTGGCGTTCAAAGTGTTCAGCTATCTCCCGGTTCAGTGCGCCGAACCGCTCTCGCTGCATGACTTGATGCGGGCTGTCACTGGAAAACAACAGGCGCCTGAACGAAGGCGGCAAGGGTGTATGAGCTGATTGCATGAAAGAACCTCAAGGATGAGTCGTTGACACTCATGCTGCTTTGAGGCGTCCTCGCAGGTGCATTACATAGTTGCCCACGTTCCGTCAGGTCGGTCCTGCAGCGTGCAGTCCCCCGGTTTACTTGCCCTGCACCGCAGGTAGAATGGCGCCTTTCCCTGTCACCCCGAGCGGACCTCATGGCGTTGCCGACCTTACGGATTATCGGTTTCATTATCGGCATCTTCCTGATCACCCTGGCGATCGCCATGGTCATCCCCATGGCGACCCTGGTGTTTTTCGAACGCACCAGCGACCTGCCATCGTTCCTCTGGGCCAGCCTGATCACCTTCATCGCCGGCCTGGCGCTGGTCATCCCCGGCCGCCCGGAACACGTGCATTTGCGCCCACGGGACATGTACCTGCTGACCGTCTCCAGCTGGCTGGTGGTGTGTATCTTCGCCGCCCTGCCGTTCCTGCTGACCCAGCACATCAGCTACACCGACTCCTTTTTCGAAAGCATGTCCGGCATCACCGCCACCGGCTCCACCGTACTCAGCGGCCTGGACACCATGTCCCCGGGCATCCTCATCTGGCGCTCGTTGCTGCACTGGCTCGGCGGCATCGGTTTTATCGGCATGGCGGTGGCGATCCTGCCGCTGCTGCGCATCGGCGGCATGCGCCTGTTCCAGACCGAATCTTCGGACCGCTCGGAAAAGGTCATGCCCCGCTCGCACATGGTGGCGCGCCTGATCGTGGCGGCGTACGTGGGCATCACCATCCTCGGCAGCCTGGCGTTCTGGTGGGCCGGCATGGGTTTGTTCGATGCGATTAACCATGCGATGTCGGCGATTTCCACCGGCGGGTTCTCCACCTCCGACGAATCCCTGGCCCACTGGAAACAACCGGCGGTGCACTGGGTAGCGGTGGTGGTGATGATCATGGGCAGCCTGCCGTTCACCCTGTATGTGGCCACGATGCGTGGCAACCGTCGGGCGCTGATCAAGGACCAGCAGGTGCAAGGCATGCTGGGGTTGCTGGTGGTGACCTGGCTGGTGCTGGGCACCTGGTATTGGTGGACCACCAACCTGCCCTGGCTGGACGCACTGCGCCACGTCGCCGTGAATGTCACTTCGGTGGTGACCACTACCGGCTTTGCGTTGGGGGACTACAGCATCTGGGGCAATTTCTCGTTGATGCTGTTCTTCTACCTGGGCTTTGTGGGTGGTTGCTCCGGCTCCACCGCCGGCGGGATCAAGATCTTTCGCTTCCAGGTGGCCTACATCCTGCTCAAGGCCAACTTGAACCAGTTGATTCACCCGCGGGCGGTGATCAAGCAGAAGTACAACGGCCATCGCCTCGATGAAGAAATCGTGCGTTCGATCCTGACCTTCTCGTTTTTCTTCGCCATTACCATCTGCGCCATTGCCCTGGCCTTGTCGTTGCTGGGCCTGGACTGGATGACCGCACTGACCGGCGCGGCCAGCACCGTGTCTGGCGTAGGCCCGGGCCTGGGGGAAACCATCGGCCCGGCCGGCAACTTCTCCACCCTGCCGGACGCCGCCAAGTGGATCCTGTCGTTCGGCATGCTGTTGGGCCGGCTGGAGATCATCACGGTATTTGTGCTGTGCATTCCGGCATTTTGGCGTCACTGACCGGCAGCGCCTGCAACCGCGCCCGGTACTCGCCGGGCGTGGCATCGAACCAGCGGCGGAACGCTCGGAAGAAGTTGCTCGGGTCGGCAAACCCCAACAGGTAGGCAATTTCCAGCAGGGTCATGCTTGGCTGCGCCAGGTATTGCTCGGCCAATTCGCGGCGGGTGTCATCCAGGAGGGTCTGGAAACTCGTGCCTTCCTCCTGCAAGCGGCGCTGCAAGGTGCGCTGGGACAGGTGCAACGTCTGCGCAACCACCTCGCGCTTGGGCTCGCCCTGGGGCAGTAACCGGCACAACACCTGCCGCGCCTTGTGGGTCACCCGGCTCTCGGAAAACCGCGCCAGGTACTCCCCGGCAAAACGATCATGCAACAACGCCATCGCCTCGTTCGCCGTAGGCAACGGCGCTTCCATATCTGCCCGCTCGAAGATCAGCGCGTCATAGGGGGCGTTGAACACCAGCGGTGCATGGAAGGCTTGTTTGTAAGGCCCAAGGTCCGCCGGCTGATCGCCCTGCACCAACACCTTGCGTGGTTGCAACGTGCGCCCGGTCAGCCAGCCGCATAACGCCAGGGCGCTGGCCAGGGACGCTTCGGCGCTTTGCCGGGTAGGTGGGAGGTGGTCACCGTGCACGGTAAGAATCAGCGCATAACCTTCGGGTAACAGGCGAAAACTCAGGTCGGCGCTTTCAGCAATGATCCGCTGATAACGCACCAGGCGCATAAAGCCTTCGGCCAGGGTGTTGCTGGACATCAACGCATAGCCGGCCACATGAAACGACGCCGGCCGCACCACCTTGCCCATGTTCAAGCCGATCGCCGGGTTGCCCGACAGTTCGACCGCGCGCTGCCAAAGCCGCGTTATGGAATCCTGGGGGAAGCGCGCATCGGGGTCATTCAGCGCGGCGTAATCCAGGCCAAGCTGCTTGAACAAGGCACGGCAATCCAGGCCGTCCATCTCCAACGCCTTGACTATCCCCATCGCCCAGCTTGCAGAGGTCGTTCGTTCGCTCATGGCGTTTTCTTAACAAGGAAGGCTGAAACGACAGCCAGGAATCCGAAGGATACTAAAGTGGCATCTATTGTCACTGGCTGTTACCACTGATGACTCTAGACTCAAATAAGCTCCCCGCCGAACATCTGTCGGGCAGAACAATAACCAGAGGGCCGATCACCGTGGAAAATGTCAGGCAATTCAACAGCTTTGCTGATTTTTACCCCTATTACCTGAGCGAACACGGCAACAGCACCTGCCGTCGCCTGCATTTTATTGGCACCAGCCTCGTTATCTTCCTCCTGGCCTTCGCGGTCGGCAAAGGCGCCTGGTGGCTGCTGCTGGCAGTGCCGGTGGCGGGCTACAGCTTTGCCTGGGTTGGCCACTTCTTCTTTGAAAAGAATCGCCCGGCAACCTTCCAGCATCCGCTGTACAGCCTGTTGGGGGATTTTGTGATGTACCGCGACATGATTCTGGGCAAGGTGGCGTTCTAGCCCCGCCCCTCAAAAACAATAAGAGCGCCTTTGATGAACCAGCAGGCTCGATTCACCCATATGCAGGACGGCACCGAGGAAGACTGGGCCATTATCGCCAAGGATTTCAGCGCCTATGCCCGACAATTGCCGACCCGGATCGTGGCGCATCTGCGGCTGCTGGAGGGCGACTTCGGCGGCTTCCCGGTGGACCGCCTGACCCATTCGCTGCAAACCGCCAGCCGCGCCTGGCACGGTGGCCGTGATGAAGAGTACGTGGTGTGCGCGCTGCTCCACGATATCGGCGACACCCTGGGTTCCTATAACCACCCGGACATCGCCGCCGCCATTCTCAAGCCTTTTGTGAGCCCCGAGAACCTGTGGATGGTGGAGAAGCACGGAATCTTCCAGGGCTACTATTTCTTCCACCACCTGGGGATGGACCGCCACCTGCGCGAGCAATTTGGCGACCACCCGCAGTATCGGCAAACCATCGAGTTCTGCGCCGAGTACGACGCCGCGGCGTTCGACCCGGCCTACGACACCCTGCCGTTGAGCTTCTTCGAACCGATGCTGGCACGGGTGTTTGCCCAGCCGAAGAACTCACTCTACAAGGCGGCGATGGAGCGCCAGGGTTAAACCGGCAGCAACGTGCCGCCCTGACCTCTGTGGGCGGCCGGTTCCGGGTCTTTAACAATCTCCCGCGCCACCGTCAGGATCACGATGGCGGCGATGATGTCAAAAATCGCCAGCACCACAAACAGCGGGCCGTAGCCGACTTTGGTCACCAGAACGCCGAACACGGCGGTAAAGGCCGCAGCCCCGATAAACCCGCACATCTGCCCGCCGCCGGTCGCGGTGGCCACGTCGTTCTTGCCGAACGAGTCCGAGGCGATGGAAAACAGTGCGCCCGACAACGTCTGGTGCGCGAAGCCGCCGACGCACAGCAGGGCGATCGCGGTGTAGGCGCTGTCTACCAGGCCGATGCAGGCCGGGCCGATCATGCACAGGCAACCGAGCAACATCACCAACTTGCGCGAGTTAAACAGCGAGACCTTGAAGTAGCGGTGAAACAGCGGGCTCAGGTAGCCACCCAGCACGCAGCCGATGTCGGCCGCCAGAAACGGCAGCCAGGCGAACAGCGCCATTTCCTTGATGTTCATGTGCCGCTCGGTCATCAGGTACAGCGGAATCCAGGCGTTGAAGGTTTGCCAGGCCGGTTCCGAGAGCATCCGCGCCGAGGCAATGGCAAAGAAGTTGCGACTTTTGAGGATACGCTTCCAACTGGCTTTCTTCTGCACGCCATCCTTGAGGTGGGTTTCCTGGCCGGCTTCGATATACTCCCGCTCGGCCTGGGCCAGCAGGCGCTGGTCACGCGGGTGCTTGTACAGCAACATCCATAGCCCGCTCCACACCAGGCCGATACCGCCGACGATCAGGAACGCCAACTGCCAGCCGCTGTGCAGAATCGCCCAGACCACCAATGGCGGCGCCAGCAATGCACCAAACGAGGAGCCGAAGTTGAACCAGCCGATCGCGACGGAGCGCTCCTTGGCCGGGAACCACTCGGTAATCGCCTTGACGCCACCGGGGAAGCCTGCCGATTCGGTCAGCCCCAGCGCGCCACGAGCCACTGCCAGGCTCTGCCAACCCGTGGCAAACGCAGCCAGCGCACACACGACCGACCAGGAAATGGCGAAGATCGCAAAACCCATCTTGGTGCCAATCGCATCGATCACATAGCCGGCGATCGGTTGCATCAGGGCGTAGCACACCTGCCAGGCAACAACGATGTGGGAGTACTGCTCTGTGGAGATGCTCAGGTCGGTCATCAGCGTGGGGGCTGCGACGGAGAGCGTGTTGCGGGCCAGGTAGTTAATAATCAGGCCGACCGTCATCAGCCCGACCATCCACCAACGGATGCCTTTGATTTTCATCGCTTCACCTTAATTATTTTTAGATTTGAGGCGTACGTTCTGCGACCAAGCACACCCGTATTACAGGCGTTATAAAACTGTAACGTCATATGTCGTCATACAACTGTTAGCGTTATATTCAGTCCGCGCGACGATGTCAATCCGTTAACCGTGATGTTGTACGATGACAATGGATCCAACTGTGGCGCCATGTCACTTGTGCGGCGGGATGAAGACGCGTTCATTTTTTGAGATAAAATCTTTCTGTCATTTACAGTGCTGTATCCTGCCCAAGCTTTTTGAAAGCGCGGAATCACCTGCGATTGATAAAACAGATCTTGCGAGGAGCGACGACGATGCACGAAATCCCTAATCTCCCCTTCCCAAGCCTGCACGAAACTGAGCAGCCAACCCCGCAACAGGCCGGTGCCAGCAAGCCCGAGCCCAAAGAGGCAAAACCGGTCGATCGCAAAAGCGAAGACTGAGTGCCGTACCCAGACCGTGTGGAAAGCGTGACATTGCGCGCTTTCCACACCGCCTGAACACCGTGAGCCCCGCCATGACCGACACCACCCCCGATACCGCCCTGCTCGACACTGCCCTGCAGATGGTCGACATCTGGAACCGCCTCACCCCGGAAAAACAGGCGCTGCTGCTCAAGCGCTTCGGCACCCAGGAAAACGCCCTGGCCGCGCTGGTAACCACGCAGTTACTGAACCCCGCCGATCGCTGAAAGTTTGCTTTGCGGCCCCCGCATGCACCCAGCATCGGTATCATAAGCAGCCTATCTTTTCCTGCTGCGACAGTGGACCTCTCCCCATGCCCGATACCCAGCGCCCCATGGCGGTCACGCTGCAAGTTGTTTCCATCGTTCTATTCACCTTCATTGGCTACCTGAACATCGGCATTCCCCTGGCCGTATTGCCGGGTTACGTGCACAGCGACCTGGGCTTTGGCGCTGTGATCGCGGGCCTGGTGATCAGCGTGCAGTACCTGGCCACCCTCCTGAGCCGGCCCTATGCCGGGCGCATCATCGACAACCGCGGCAGCAAGCGTGCGGTCATGTATGGCCTGGCGGGTTGCGGCTTGAGCGGCGTGTTGATGTTGCTTTCGGCGTGGTTCTCACACCTTCCGGCGTTGAGCCTGACCAGCCTCTTGATCGGCCGCCTGGTGTTGGGCAGCGCTGAAAGCCTGGTGGGCTCGGGTGCCATTGGCTGGGGCATCGGCCGGGTGGGCGCGGCGAACACCGCCAAGGTCATCTCCTGGAACGGCATCGCCAGCTATGGCGCCCTGGCCATCGGCGCGCCGCTGGGGGTGTTGCTGGTCAGTCATTTCGGGCTGTGGAGCATGGGCGTCAGCATCATCTTGCTGGCCCTGCTCGGGCTGCTGCTGGCCTGGCCAAAAGTTGCCGCCCCCATCGTGGTGGGCGAGCGCCTGCCGTTCATGCACGTACTGGGTCGCGTGCTGCCTCACGGCTGCGGCCTGGCGCTGGGCTCAATCGGGTTTGGCACCATTGCGACTTTCATCACCCTGTATTACGCGACCCAGCACTGGGACAACGCGGTGCTGTGCCTGAGCCTGTTCGGGGCCAGCTTTATCGGGGCGCGGTTATTGTTCGGCAACCTGATCAACCGCATTGGCGGGTTTCGCGTGGCGATTGCCTGTTTGTCGGTGGAGACCCTGGGGCTGCTGCTGTTATGGCTGGCGCCGGACCCTCATTTGGCATTGGCCGGCGCGGCGTTGAGCGGGTTTGGTTTTTCCCTGGTGTTCCCGGCGCTGGGGGTGGAGGCGGTCAACCTGGTGCCGGCGTCGAGCCGGGGCGCGGCGGTGGGGGCGTATTCGCTGTTTATCGACTTGTCGCTGGGGATCACCGGGCCGTTGGCCGGGGCGATTGCGGCGGGGTTCGGGTTTGCCTCGATCTTCCTGTTTGCCGCGATCGCGGCGTTTTGCGGGTTGCTGTTGAGCCTGTACCTGTACCGGCAGGCGCCTAAATACCGCGAGGAGCGCGGGGCGGCTTAGAAATCAACCTTGCCGCGGCCGGCCTTGATGCTGCCGCGTTTGGTCTTGGATTCGAGGCGGCGCTTTTTTGAGCCCAGGGTAGGTTTGGTGGGGCGGCGTTTCTTTTCGACCTTGGTGGCGCTGAGGATCAGCTCTACCAGGCGCTCGAGGGCGTCGGCGCGGTTCTGTTCCTGGGTTCGGTATTGCTGGGCCTTGAGGATCAGCACGCCTTCGCTGGTGATGCGAGTGTCGCGCAGGGCCAGCAGGCGTTCCTTGTAGAAGTCAGGCAGGGACGAGGCCGGGATGTCGAAGCGCAGGTGCACGGCGCTGGAGACCTTGTTGACGTTTTGACCGCCGGCGCCCTGGGCGCGGATGGCCGTCAGCTCAACCTCGGCGTCGGGGAGGTGCACGTTGTTGGAAATCACCAGCATTTTTTGATCGGGCCTTGGGTTGGAGGGGTAAGGATACGCCAATGTGTTGGGCTGCTGGGGCCTGGGGCATATGCCCTCACGCAGGCTTTGGACCGTGGGCCGCCGTCCTGCCGAGTTACCCACGCTCCAAAGCCTGCGTTCGGCCAGCGTGGTTTAACGGGGCGCCTAAGATCAAGATCACAAGCAGATCAACAGCACAGCGGCCTACAGGCCGGCTTGAGTGTTAAAAGCAACAGCAAAATCAAAGGCTGGCACGGTTCAACTGTAGGAGCTGGCTTGCCGGCGATGGCATCACCTCGGTGTACCTGCCAGACCGAGTTGTCTGCATCGCCGGCAAGCCAGCTCCTACAGAAAAAGGAGCTCGGTTTTTGATCTGGCTTCTAACACTCAAGCCGGCTTTCAGGCCGCCGTGCTCTTGCTTTTGATTTGCGGGTCCAGCCTTCGTTCCGGCATGCCGGGCGTTTGCCAAAAGTGACCCGCTGTAAAAGCGGAACCATAAGCGGCCGTTACCGCAGCAACGGATATGTACCCGAGATCAACCCCGACTCAACACCACCCCCTCCCGAGCCTTACGCCTGTTCTTGATGCCGTAGCACACCCACATGAACGCCACCCAAACCGGAATCGCGTACACCGACACCTGGATCCCCGGGATCAGCAACATGATGCCAAGAATAAACACCACGAACGCCAGGCAGAGGTAATTGCCATACGGGTACCACAGCGCCTTGAACAATGGCACCTGCCCCGTCCGATCCATATGTTGCCTGAACTTGAAATGCGAAAAACTGATCATCGCCCAGTTAATCACCAGGGTCGCCACCACCAGCGACATCAGCAACTCCAGCGCATGCTGCGGAATCAGGTAATTCATCAACACCGCCACCAGCGTAATCGCCGCTGACGCCAGAATCGCCCTCACCGGCACCCCGCGCTTGTCGATCTTCGCCAGCACACGAGGCGCATCCCCCTGCTCGGCCATCCCCAACAACATGCGGCTGTTGCAGTAGGTACCACTGTTGTAGACCGACAACGCCGCCGTCAGCACCACAAAATTAAGAATATGCGCCGCCGCACTGCTGCCCAACATCGAAAAAACCTGCACAAACGGACTGCCGCTATACGCGTCACCCGAAGCATTCAGGGTTGCCAGCAGGCTGTCCCAAGGCGTCAACGAGAGCAGCACCACCAGCGCACCAATGTAGAAAATCAGGATCCGGTAGATCACCTGGTTGATCGCCTTCGGGATCACCGTGCGCGGCTGATCCGCCTCGGCCGCGGTAAACCCGAGCATCTCCAGGCCGCCAAACGAGAACATGATGATCGCCATGGCCATCACCAGGCCGCCGACCCCATGGGGAAAGAAGCCACCGTGCTCCCACAGGTTGCTCACCGAAGCCTGCGGCCCGCCGGTGCCGCTCACCAGCAGATAACTGCCTAGGGCGATCATCCCGACGATGGCCACCACCTTGATAATCGCAAACCAGAACTCAGCCTCGCCGAAGACCTTGACGTTGGACAGGTTGATCACAGTGATCAGCACAAAAAACGCCGCCGCCGACACCCAGGTCGGAATCTCGGGCCACCAGTAGTGCACGTACTTGCCAACCGCTGTCAGCTCCGACATGCCCACCAGGATGTACAAAATCCAGCAGTTCCAGCCCGACAGAAAGCCGGCGAAACCGCCCCAGTATTTGTGGGCAAAGTGACTGAAGGAACCGGCCACTGGTTCTTCGACGATCATCTCGCCCAACTGGCGCATGATCATGAAGGCGATAAAGCCGCAGATGGCATAGCCGAGGATCATCGACGGCCCGGCGGATTTCAGCACGCCGGCCGAGCCCAGGAACAACCCGGTACCAATCGCGCCACCGAGGGCGATCAGTTGGATATGGCGATTTTTCAGGCCGCGCTTCAGTTCACCTGAATGCGAGTTGGCTTCACTCATGGAAAGGGTCTCACGCAAGGTCTGATCTGTGACGAAATCGAAGCCGACCGGCTTGTGGCCAGGCGGAGTGCACGGGGCGGATAGCCCTGAATAGTGGGATCACAGTAAAACGCGGCGCATTGTACACCGCCAAACCTGTCTGGGCCGACAGGATGCGGTGCAGCAGATAGGAGGGACACCGGGAAAATTCTTTTAGAACACGGGAAGTTGACGGCAAGACGCTTCCTACAGAAACACGCAGCCAACTGTCTGTTTCACCGGCATAAACCAAATCGCCATCAAAACAGAATAAAAAATCCGAATGAAACCGTGTCAATAAAGATTTTGCATTCCCAAACACACTCTTCTAGGTTCATCCACTTGCCCGGCGCAGCCCGCTGGCAAGCTCGTTCTCAAACACCGTCATCTAGGAGATTCACCATGCAAGCACTGGAAAACGACCTGGAAACCGAACTGCAACTCGACGATTGGTTTGAAGCGCCGACCCACGAGGCCGCCGTTGAAATGATGCAAGCCGATGCCGTTGTGCCATTTGGCACCGCGATGTGGCCTTTCTAATCTGATCAGGCACCCCGGCAGGCGCGGGACGCCGCACCTGCCACTGCTCTTACCGAAGGCTTTGAAGGAAGGACGTCATGGACAAGGCCCGCGCCGTCGAACATTTTCTGTATTACCTCGCCCATCATCCGGCCCTTGCCGGCCTGCATCGCCCCAGCATTTTGCTCGGCCATACCGAACGCTACGACGCCATCGCCCAGTCGATCATCCAGGGCAGCGCCGCCCGCTTCGATTTCCAGGTACAGCGCCTGGACCAAGCCCCCAGCGAAACGTTGGCCAAAGCCATCGAAGACTGCGACCTGTATATGTTTCTCTACGATTCCTCGACCCTGCCCAACCCAAGCGCCGAAGGCCCGGACTTTATCCGCGCGCTGCAAGGCGTGATGGCCGAGCATTGGAAGAAGTCCCTGCTGCTCAAGGACTACGGCGACTATTTCTACGACACCTTCAGCGTTGCCCCACAACGGATTGCCGACCTCAACGCCACGTTGATCCGGCGCATGTCCCAGGCCAGCGTGTTGAGCTTCACCGATCAGCATGGCTCGCGCCTTGAAGCGCCCCTGAGCAGCATCAAGAAGTGGACCAATATCAACGGCGTCGGCAACCACGACCTGGCGCCCGGCGAGATCGCTACCCACAGCGAGGCCATCAATGGCCAGGTGCGGTTTGTCGGCACTTTCCTCAGCACCATTCCCTTTGCACGCAAATACGGCGTGCTGCAATCACCGCTGGAATTGTGGATCGAGAACTCGACCATCTGCACCGTGGCGAGTGAAGTGCCGGGGCTGGCGGATGACTTCAACAAATACCTGAATGCCAACCCGTCCAACCGCCGGGTGGAAGAATTGGGCATTGGCACCAACGAAGGCGTGAAGGATTTGTATGCGCGCAATGCCGGCTTTGAGGAGCGCCATTGCGGGCTGCACCTGGGCTTGGGCGGTGGGCAGAAAGGCAGCCATCATCTGGACCTGATCTTCGCCAGCGGCGTGTTGGCGTTGGATGACAAGCCGGTGTTTGATGGGGCTTTCATGTTCTGACACGTCCATCAAAACAATGGAGATCAAATGTGGGAGCTGGCTTGCCTGCGATGGCATCACCTCGGTATTGCCGATAGACCGAGCTGCCAGCATCGCAGGCAAGCCAGCTCCCACAGAAAATCAGGCCTGCTTGATAGAACACATTCCAAATCCAGACCAAAAAAAAACGCCAACCCGAGGGTTGGCGTTTTTGTGCAGCGCTTAGTGAATCACTGCGGCTTCTTGCGACCAAACCCTGGACGCTGGCCGGAACCGGCCGGTGCACCACGACGCTTGCCCGATGGCGCGTCATCGACCAGCTTCAGGCCCGGACGCTTTTTCGGCGATGGCTTGGCTGGGCGTTTGGTGCTGGCGCTGTCGTCGCTACGGCTTGTAGCCGGGGCACCACGGCCAGACTCACCCCGGTTACCGCGACCGCCCGCAGGGGCATCACCACGACCGGCCGGGCGCGGTGCGCGCGGAGCACGTTCACCGTCCTGACGAGCCGGTGCCGAAGGACGACGCTCGCCTTCGATGTGCGGCTCGCGGGAGATGCGACCGCCAGTGGCCGGGGCATCCAGCGCAGGGCGCAAGGTGCGGGCCACACGGTCGGTACGCGCCACCGGGCGCGACGATTTACGCTGCATACGCTCAAGCTTGTCTTTGCTCTTGGCGTTCATCTGCGGCATGGCGACCGGCGTCAGGCCAACTTCGGCACTCAGGATGTCGACTTCGAACTGGCTCATTTCGCGCCAGCGACCCATCGGCAGGTCGGAGTTGAGGAACACCGGGCCGAAACGCACGCGCTTCAGGCGGCTGACCACCAGGCCCTGGGATTCCCACAGGCGACGGACTTCACGGTTACGGCCTTCCATCACCACGCAGTGGTACCAATGGTTGAAGCCTTCGCCGCCCGGTGCCTGCTTGATGTCGGTGAACTTGGCCGGGCCGTCTTCCAGCACCACGCCCGCCTTGAGGCGCTCGATCATTTCGTCATCGACTTCGCCACGTACACGTACCGCGTATTCACGGTCCATCTCGTAGGAAGGGTGCATCAGGCGGTTGGCCAGTTCACCGTCGGTGGTGAACATCAGCAAGCCGGTGGTGTTGATGTCCAGGCGACCGATGTTGATCCAGCGGCCTTCTTTAGGGCGCGGCATCTTGTCGAATACGGTTGGACGGCCTTCCGGGTCGTCACGGGTGCAGATTTCGCCATCGGGCTTGTTGTACATGATGACGCGGCGCACCGATTCGGCGGCCTCTTCACGCTTGATGACCTTGCCATCAATGGTGATGGCATCGTGCAGGTCGACGCGCTGGCCAAGGGTGGCTTCAACGCCGTTGACCTTGATGCGCTTCTGGGTGATCCAGGCCTCTACGTCGCGGCGCGAGCCTACGCCGATACGGGCGAGGACTTTCTGCAGTTTTTCGCCTGCGGGGCCGATTTCCTGGCTGTCGTTCTGGTCTTGGTCACTCATCTTAAGCACCTCCCGGTGTGTCGATTCAGGCTTGGCCTGAAGATAGTAAAAGCTGGGCGTTTGGCGAACGCATCGCCAAAGGGTCGCGAATCATACGCGTAAGGCGCGCGTTGCGCATCAAAGACTAGTCGATAAGTGCTGGTTCATTGGCCTTTCCGCCGACCGGTGGCACCGAGCGCCAGCAGGCGCAGTTCAGCTTCGGCGAGTACCGTGCGCTTGTCGACCTTGTCGAGTTTCTTCCAGGCACGGATCTCACGCTTGCTGCGTCCGCAGCCCACGCAGATGTCATCGGTGAATTTGCAGACGCTGATGCAGGGGTCTTTGGTGGAGCTCATGGAAATCCTCCCAGGCACTGGTTTTCTGTGGGAGCTGGCTTGCCTGCGATGGCATCACCTCGGTGTAGCGGAGAGACCGAGCCGCCTGCATCGCAGGCAAGCCAGCTCCCACAATTTGAAGCGGCGTCAGTCTTCGAATTGGCGGCGTTCGTTTTCGATGGCTTCGGCCAGTGCCTGGGCTTCGGCCTCTTCGTCGCTCAGTTCGGGCTGTTCGAGAGCGGCTACAGCGGCCAGGAGTTTGGCGCGGGCTTCGGCCACACCGAGGATATCTTCCTCCGGCTCCGGTTCCGGTTGAACTTCGACTGGCAGCTCAACCTCAACGTTCAGTTGCAACGCAGGCTCCAGCTCACCGTCACTGACCGCACCATCACGCAGCAAGTCATCGAAGTCGGTCTTGATGCCCTGCTCCATGTCGTCCAGTTCCAGCAACAGCGTATGGAAACTGGTTTCGTCCTTCGGCTCTTCCGGCTCGGCGCTGGCGTCGGCCAGTTCCTGCAACCCGGCGGGCACCGGGGCGTCGTCGAAGTCCAGCACCGGGTCCGGCTCCATCTCCCGCAGTTCGGCCAACGGCGGCAAATCGTCGAGGTTCTTAAGGTTGAAGTGGTCGAGGAACACCTTGGTGGTGGCAAACATCGCCGGCTTGCCGGGCACGTCACGGTAGCCAACGATGCGAATCCACTCACGCTCCAGCAACGTCTTGACGATATGGCTGTTGACCGCCACCCCCCGCACGTCTTCGATCTCGCCCCGGGTGATGGGCTGGCGATAGGCGATCAGTGCCATGGTTTCCAGCATCGCCCGGGAATAACGCTGCGGGCGTTCTTCCCACAGGCGGCCGACCCACGGCGAGAACTTCTCGCGGATTTGCAGGCGATAACCCGAAGCGACTTCCCGCAGCTCAAAGGCGCGGCCGTCGCAGGATTTGCGCAGAATCTCCAGGGCTTTCTTGAACACCGGCGGCTCGGGGCGCTCGGCTTCTTCAAACAGTTCGAACAGGCGCTCCAGGGATTGCGGCTTGCCCGAGGCCAGGAGAAAGGCCTCCAGCAGCGGGGCCAGTTCGCGGGGTTCAGTCAGATTCATCGATTCAGCTCTTTATTCGGCTCGCGCCCGCACGTGGATAGCCGCAAAAGGCTCATTCTGGACCAGCTCGACCAAGGATTCCTTGACCAGTTCGAGGATCGCCATAAAGGTCACCACCACCCCCAGCCGCCCTTCTTCCTTGGTAAACAGCTCGACAAAAGGCACAAACCCGCCGCCCTTGAGGCGGTCCAGCACATCACTCATGCGCTCGCGGGTAGACAATGCCTCGCGGCTGACCTGGTGGCTTTCAAACATGTCGCCACGGCGCAGTACCTCGGCCATCGACATCAGCAGTTCTTCCAGGCTCACGTCCGGCAACAGCTTGCGCGCCCGGGCTTCCGGGGCGTCGAGCTTGGGCACCACCACGTCGCGGCCCACGCGGCTCAGGCCGTCGATGCCTTCGGCGGCGGCTTTGAAGCGTTCGTATTCCTGCAGGCGACGGATCAGTTCGGCGCGTGGGTCATCCTCTTCCGCCTCGATGGTCTCCGAGCGCGGCAGCAGCATGCGTGACTTGATCTCCGCAAGCATCGCAGCCATCACCAGGTACTCGGCGGCCAACTCCAGGCGCACCGTCTGCATCAGCTCGACGTAGCCCATGTACTGGCGGGTGATTTCCGCTACCGGGATGTCGAGGATGTTGATGTTCTGTTTGCGGATCAGGTACAGCAGCAAGTCCAGCGGGCCTTCGAAGGCTTCGAGGAAGACTTCCAGGGCATCCGGCGGGATGTACAGGTCCAGCGGCATTTCCAGCACCGCCTGGCCGTAGACCATGGCAAAGGGCAGTTCCTGCTGGGCGCCCGCCTGGCTGTCGACGGGTTCGACGGCCGACATTCAGGCCTCGACCATGAACGGTGCCGGGTCGCCGCAACCCACGCGCACCACTTGTGGCTCGCCATCGGCAAGGTTGATCACGGTGGAAGCCTTGTTGCCGCCGTAGCCGCCGTCGATGATCAGGTCGACGTGTTTTTCCAGCAGGCGGCGCATTTCGTAGGGGTCGTACAACGGCTCGGTTTCACCCGGCAGGATCAGCGACACGCTCATCAGCGGCTCACCCAGCTCGGCCAGCAGCGCCAGGGCAATCGGGTGTTCCGGCACCCGCAGGCCAATGGTGCGCTTTTTCGGGTGCAGCAGCAGGCGCGGCACTTCGCGGGTGGCGTTGAGAATAAAGGTGTAAGGCCCCGGCGTGTGGGCCTTGAGCAGGCGGAAGGTGCCAGTATCGACCTTGGCGAACAGCCCCAGTTGGGACAGGTCGCTGCAAATCAGCGCGAAGTTGTGGTTCTTGTCCAGGTCACGCAGGCGTCTTACGCGCTCGACGGCATTCTTGTCGCCAATCTGGCAACCGATGGCGTAGGAGGAGTCGGTAGGGTAGATCACCACGCCACCGGCACGGATGATCTCCACGGCCTGTTTGATCAGGCGCGCTTGCGGGTTTTCCGGATGAATCTGGAAGAATTGACTCACGTGTTCTACCTGTTCAGACGGTGGCAATAATGGGGTCATGTTTGAAGCGACACCAAAGGGGCGGCAAATCTTCCGGGACGGCGCGGTATTCGCCAATCTCGGACCAGCCGCCAGGGCCATGAAAGTCACTGCCGGCGCTGACCAGCAGACCAAATTCGCGAGCAAGAATCGCCAGGCTGCCGACCTGTTCGGCGGGTTGATGCCCGTTGACCACTTCGATTGCGTGGCCGCCCGCACCAATATAGTCGCCAATCAGCTTGCGGCGCTTGCTGCGGGTGAAATCGTAATGCCACGGGTGCGCGAGGCTCACCCAGGCACCCGCTGCGCGCAATGTGCCAACGGTGTCTTCCAGGGTCGGCCAGTGTTGCTTGACGTCCCCCAGCTTGCCGGCGCCCAGCCATTTGCGGAACGCCTCGGCGCGATCCTTTACAAACCCTTCACGCACCATCCAGTCGGCAAAGTGCGGACGGGCCGGGGCGTTGCCACTGTCGCCCAGTGCCTGCTGGATGGCGCGCGCGCCTTCCAGGCCGTTGGGCATGCCCTTGAGCGCCAGCTTGCGACTTATTTCTTCGGACCGCAGCCAGCGGCCATCGTGCAATTTGGCGATGGCCGCCACCAGCGCCGGTGCGTCGACGTCGAAACCGTAGCCCAGCACATGAATGGTTGCGCCGCCCCAGGTGCACGACAATTCAACCCCGTTGACCAGTTGCATGCCCAAGGCATTCGCCGTTTCGCGTGCCTCTGCCAGGCCTTCGAGGGTGTCGTGGTCGGTCAACGACAGGACTCGCACGCCTTTTTCAAACGCACGCGCAACCAGGACCGCGGGCGCCAGGGCGCCGTCGGAAGCTGTGCTATGGCAGTGCAAATCAACATTCACGGAAGTGTGTAACCTCAAGTCAGCTGGCGCTTTCGCTACCAAGGATGTTTGTTATTATGCCGCCACATCCAGCTTCTGGCTCTTACTGTGAAACAATTCATCGACTTCATCCCGCTGTTGTTGTTTTTCATCGTTTACAAAATCGACCCCCGCGTTATCGATATTGCCGGCCACGAGCTGACAGTCGGTGGCATCTACAGTGCCACGGCGGTGCTGATCATCAGCTCGCTGGTGGTCTACGGCGCTCTCTTCATCTCCCAGCGCAAGCTGGAAAAAAGCCAATGGCTGACCCTGGTCGCCTGCCTCGTCTTCGGCAGCCTGACCCTGGCCTTTCACAGCGAAACCTTCCTTAAATGGAAAGCCCCGGTGGTCAACTGGCTGTTCGCCCTGGCCTTTATCGGCAGCCACTTCATCGGTGACCGCCTGCTGATCAAGCGGATCATGGGCCACGCGCTGACCTTGCCGGACCCGATCTGGGTGCGCCTGAACATCGCCTGGATCGTGTTTTTCCTGTTCTGCGGCGCCGCCAACCTGTTTGTTGCCTTTACCTTCCAGAGCTACTGGGTGGACTTCAAGGTGTTCGGCAGCCTGGGCATGACCGTGCTGTTCCTGGTCGGCCAGGGTATCTACCTGTCGCGCCACCTGCATGACACCGACCCGACCACGCCGAAAACCGAGGACTGACATGCTCTACGCAATCATTTCCACCGACGTCGCCAACTCCCTGGAAAAACGCCTGAGCGTGCGCCCGGCGCACGTTGAGCGCCTTAAGCAGCTGCAGGCCGAAGGTCGCCTCGTACTGGCCGGCCCGCATCCGGCGGTAGACAGCAATGACCCGGGAGACGCCGGTTTCACCGGTAGCCTGGTAGTTGTCGAGTTCGCTTCCCTGGCCGCGGCACAAGCCTGGGCCGACGCTGATCCGTATGTGGCGGCCGGTGTCTACGCCCATGTGCTGGTCAAGCCGTTCAAGCAAGTCCTGCCTTGATTTGTTGCGCGCTGAACCAATTGGCTTCAGCGCACTCCTAAACGCTCATTATTCCCGGTAACCTGCCGACAACGTTCTGAATATTCGTGTGGAATCAGGAGTTCCGATGCGCTTACGTCAGTTGTGTCTGTTGGCAGTGTTAACGATCGGGGCTACGGCCCACGCTGAAGAAACCTCGAACACCGGCAGCTCCACGCCCCTGTCCTTGAGTGCCGGCAGCCAGATCACCGATTTGCAGCAACGGTTGAAAGAAAGCGAACGGCAGCGGGACGAACTGAGCAAGCAATTGCAAAGTACCGACGCCACCCGCGAAAGTACCCAACTGAGTAAACTGCGCCAGGAGAACCAACGCCTGGCCCAGCAACTCAAAGAAGCACAGGGCAGTGCCTTGCCACGCTGGCTTACCGAACAACAGCAATGGTTCGTAACCGGCGGGGCCGTCGTACTGATCGCCCTGTTGTGCGGGATCTTCGCCAGTGGCGGGCACCGGCGCCGTCGACAATGGCTAAATTGAGTGAGTCATGAGCGAGCTGTTACTGATAGATGATGACCAGGAGCTCTGTGAGCTGCTGACCAGTTGGTTGAGCCAGGAAGGTTTCCAGGTGCGTGCCTGCCATGACGGCTTGAGCGCCCGCAAGGCATTGGCCGAAGCCGCCCCGGCGGCGGTAGTGCTCGACGTGATGCTGCCCGACGGCAGCGGCCTGGAGCTGCTCAAGCAATTGCGCAGCGACCACCCGGAGCTGCCGGTACTGATGCTCTCGGCCCGCGGCGAACCGCTGGACCGGATCCTCGGCCTGGAACTGGGTGCCGACGATTACCTGGCCAAGCCTTGCGACCCTCGCGAACTCACCGCGCGCCTGCGCGCCGTGCTGCGCCGCAGTCACCCGGCCGCCGTCTCCACGCAGTTGGAGCTGGGCGACCTGTGCTTCAGCCCGGTACGTGGCGTGGTCACCATCGATGAACAGGAATTTGTCCTGACAGTCTCCGAAAGCCGCCTGCTGGAAGCCTTGCTGCGCCAGCCGGGCGAGCCGCTGGACAAGCAGGAGCTGGCGCAAATCGCCCTGGGCCGCAAGCTGACCCTGTATGACCGCAGCCTGGACATGCACGTCAGTAACCTGCGCAAAAAGATCGGCCCACACCCCGATGGCCGGCCACGAATCGTGGCGCTGCGCAGCCGCGGCTATTACTACAGCCTTTAAGCACAACACCTGTCCCCTGTGGGAGCTGTCGAGCCTTGGCGCGGCTGCGATGGCATCACCTCGGTGCAACGGATAGACCGCGGTGCCTGCATCGCAGCCTCGCCAAGGCTCGACAGCTCCCACACATGATCTCCCCTGCCGGGATAGTTTTGTCAGCCCCGCTCAAAATCCTCTTTACCCAAGCTTTACCCTCTCCTGACTGCCGCTGACCTTGCTCTGCGTAATCTACTCACATCCGGACTCACCGGAATAGAGACAGGAGAATCACCATGCGCAAGACCCTTATCGCTTTGATGTTCGCTGCTGCCCTGCCAACCGTTGCCATGGCGGCGGCGCCTGAAGGCCCAGGCCCGATGGGCGGCCCCGAAGGCCATATGATGGGCGGCCCAGGCCACGGCGGTGAACACGGCATGCGGGGCAAAGGTGGCCCTTTCAGCCAACTGGACCTGACCCACGAACAGCGTCAGCAGATCGGCAAGTTGATGGGCCAGCAGTGGCACGCTCGCAAAGATCTGGTCAAGAAGTACCTGGATAAACTCCCGGCCGCTGACCAGAAAGCCATGCAAGACGAAATGGCCGCTGGCAAACAGAAAACCCAGGCCGACATCCGTGCCGTACTGAAACCCGATCAACAGAAGAAATTCGACGAGATCGTGAAGAAACAAGCCGAGCGCCGTGCCGAGTGGAAGGAATTCCAGGCCTGGAAAGCCCAGCAGCCGCAAAAAGCGCAATAATGATCTAGCTTCACTCCCAGCCCAGTGGCCACCGCCGCTGGGCTTTTCCTGTTTGAGGATTTCTTGTGCGTTCATTGTTCTGGCGCGTCCTTGCCAGCTTCTGGCTGGCCATCGCCCTGGTTGCCGGGTTGTCGATCCTGCTTGGGCATATGCTCAACCAGGACGCCTGGATTCTCAGCCGCCACCCCGGGCTCAATAACCTCGCGCAAGAATGGACGCAGCTCTATGAGGCGCAAGGCGAGGACGCCGCCCAGGAATTACTGCAGCAGCGCAAGCGCCAGTACCACATCGATGTGCAAGTATTGAACGAAAGCGGCGAGCCGGTGGTGCGCGGCACCTTCCCACGTCGCGCCGCCGCCCTCGAAGCCCGGCAAAACGACAGCCAGGACCGTCACCTGCCCTGGCGGCGCTTGACCGCCGAGTACACCAGCGAGAAAACCGGCGACACTTACCTGCTGATCTACCGCATTCCGCACCCGGAGCTGGACGCCTGGCACCGCAGCAGCCTGCTCTGGCCGTTGAGTGCCCTGGCGATCGCGCTGGTGGTGCTGACCTTGTTCAGCCTGCTCGTGACGCTGTCCATCACCCGCCCACTCAGCCGCCTGCGCGGCGCCGTGCATGACCTGGGCCAGACCACCTATCAGCAAAACAGCCTGGCGCGGCTGGCCAACCGTCGCGATGAGTTCGGCGTACTCGCCACCGACTTCAACCGCATGGGCGCCCGCCTGCAAAGCCTGATCGGCAGCCAGCGCCAGTTGCTGCGGGACGTGTCCCACGAACTGCGCTCGCCTCTGGCTCGCCTGCGAATCGCCCTGGCCCTGGCCGAACGTGCCACGCCCGAAGCACGGGAAAAACTCTGGCCGCGCCTGACCCGCGAATGCGATCGCCTCGAAGCGCTGATCAGTGAAATCCTGGTACTGGCCCGGGTAGACGCCGACAACGCCAGCGCCGAAGACATCGACCTCAACCCTCTGCTCAAGGCCCTGCAAAAAGACGCCCTGCTCGGCGCGCCCGACCAACCCGTGCAGCTTGATGCCGAGGCAGGGCTGCAGCTCAAGGGCTGGCCGACCATGATCGAACGCGCCGTGGACAACCTGCTGCGCAACGCCCAGCGCTTCAACCCGCCCGGCCGGCCAATTGAAATGGACGCCAAGCGCCAGGGTGAGCGCATCGTGATCAGCGTGCGCGACCATGGCCCCGGTGTGGATGACGAACACCTGAGCCAACTCGGCGAACCGTTTTACCGGGCCCCGGGGCAAACCGCCCAAGGACACGGCCTGGGCCTGGCCATCGCCCGGCGCGCCGCAGAACGCCATGGCGGGAACCTGATCCTGGCCAACCACCCTGACGGCGGTTTTATTGCCAGCGTGGATTTGCCGCTGGAGCCCGGGGTTGTCATTCAACCCTGATGATCTTCTATGATGGTCCTTCTCATAAGGAGGGCCTTTGATGACTGATCTGCTCACCCCCGTCCAGGAAGCACTCGACTTACCCATCACCCCGCTGGCCTTCACCGAGGCCGGCGCCCTGCCCTCGACCTTTGCCGTCACCGACCTGGCCAGCGCCAGCGTCGGTGCGGCGGGCCAGGCGATTGCCCGGTTACTGTTGCAGCAAACCGGGCGCCTGCCCTCGGTGACGGTGGACCGGCGCCTCGCCTCATTCTGGTTCTCCTCGTCCCTGCGTCCCGATGGCTGGACCACACCGCCGCTATGGGACCCGATTGCCGGCGACTACGCCTGCGCCGACGGCTGGATTCGCCTGCACACCAATGCGCCGCACCATCGCGCGGCTGCCGAGCGCGTACTCGGCCAGGTCGCGGACCGTGACGCGATGGCCGCAAAGGTTGCCCAATGGAACGCTGCCGAGTTGGAACAGGCGATTGTCGAGGCGAACGGCTGCGCAGCGCAGATGCGCTCGTGGCAAGACTGGCAAACTCATCCTCAAGGTTTGGCGGTCAACCAGGAACCACTGGTGCGTCGCCAGACTTTTGCAGCCTTCAGCGACAAACCCTGGCTGGGCTCGGTGGCAAGGCCGTTGGCCGGCATCAAGGTGCTGGACCTGACCCGCGTGCTGGCCGGCCCCACTGCCAGTCGGTTTCTGGCGGGGCTCGGCGCCGATGTACTGCGCATCGACGCCCCCGACTGGAACGAACCCGGCGTGGTGCCCGAAATGACCCTGGGCAAACGCTGCGCCCGCCTGGACCTGAAAAACGCCGACGACCGGCAGGTCTTCGAAAGCCTGCTCAAAGACACCGACATTCTGTTGCACGGCTACCGCGCCGATGCCCTGGAGCAGTTAGGTTACGGTGAGGGCGCGTTACAGACCATCGCCCCCGGCCTGATCGACGCCAGCCTCAATGCCTATGGCTGGAGCGGCCCATGGCGCAATCGCCGCGGGTTCGACAGCCTGGTGCAGATGAGCACCGGGATTGCCGAGGCCGGCAGGCAATGGAAAAAGGCAGAAAAACCGGTACCGCTGCCGTTGCAGGCGCTGGACCACGCCACTGGGTACTTGATGGCGGCCAGTGCGATCCAGGCCTTGAGTGAGCGATTGAAGACCGGGCGCGGTGGTTCGGCGCTGCTGTCATTGGCGCGCACCGCGAAGCTCCTGGTGGATGCGGGACAAGTGCCAGAACAACCGCCATTGCGCGCCGAAGCGCCGGAAGATCAGGGCTTGGTGGTGGAGCAAACCGCCTGGGGCCCGGCCCATCGGTTGCTGCCCCCGGTGACCATCAGCGGGACACCGTTACAATGGGATTTGCCGGCCGGGGAATTGGGCTCACATCGCGCGAAGTGGTGACTGGGTAACTTCTGATAGTGAAACGGCTTTTGGCTTTTGTGGTGAGCGGGCTTGCCCCGCGCTGGGCCGCAAGGCGGCCCCAATAAGGCAGTAATTTTCCTTCAGACAGTCCGAAGTGACAGGTTTAAGGGCTGCTTCGCAGCCCAGCGCGGGGCAAGCCCGCTCACCACAGGAATCTTCACAACGACAGTACCCCGCTGTACAACCCATACGCCGCCAGGCTCGCCCCGGCGATCACGCAAGCGAAAATGCCTTTTTCCATGTGGGTAAACAAAGGCTGGCCCTGCTCACGTTTGGCCAGGGCAAACAGAATCACCCCCGGCGCATACAGCAGCGCCGACAACAGCAAGTACTTCAAACCACCGGCGTACAACAGCCACACCGCGTAGGCCAAAGCGATCAGGCTCACCAGCAAGTCCTTCATGCGTTCGCCATGGGCGCCTTCGTAGGTTTCACCGCGCCCGCTCAACAGCACCGCGTAAGCCGCAGACCACAGGTAGGGCACCAGAATCATCGACGACGCCAGGTAGATCAGGCTGGTGTAGGTGCTTTCTGAAAACAGCGTGATCACCAGGAACAGTTGGATCATCACATTGGTCAGCCACAGCGCATTGACCGGCACCTGGTTGAGGTTTTCCTTTTTAAGGAACGCCGGCATGGTCTTGTCATGGGCGGTGGCGTAGAGGATTTCGGCGCAGAGCAAGGCCCATGACAGCAGCGCGCCCAACAGCGACACCGCCAGGCCGATGCTGATCAACAACGCGCCCCATGGGCCAACGATATGTTCCAGCACGCCGGCAAGGGACGGGTTTTGCAGACTGGCCAGCTCCGGTTGGCTCATGATCCCCAGCGACAGCAGGTTGACCAATACCAGCAGCGCCAACACCCCCAGAAAGCCGATCACCGTGGCCCGGCCCACGTCCGAGCGTTTCTCGGCCCGCGCCGAGTAGACGCTGGCACCCTCGATGCCGATAAACACGAATACGGTGACCAGCATCATGTTGCGCACCTGGTCCACCACGCCGCCGAAGTTCGGGTTGCTCAGGCCCCAGATGTCGCGGGTAAAGATATCGGCCTTGAACGCCACGGCGGCGATCACGATAAACATCACCAGCGGCACGATCTTGGCCACGGTGGTGATCTGGTTGATGAATGCGGCCTCCTTGATCCCGCGCATCACCAGAAAATGCACGGCCCACAGCAGCACCGATGCGCAGCCTATCGCCACCGGCGTATTGCCCTGGCCGAAGATGGGGAAGAAGTAACCGAGGGTGCTG
The DNA here is from genome assembly GCF_034314165.1 of Pseudomonas sp. Bout1. Taxonomy (GTDB): domain Bacteria; phylum Pseudomonadota; class Gammaproteobacteria; order Pseudomonadales; family Pseudomonadaceae; genus Aquipseudomonas. The sequence continues at coordinate 5,597,485 of NZ_JAVIWK010000001.1, forward strand.
AACAGCAATACGAAGTAACCGACATTGCCCATCCACGCGCTGATCCAGTAACCCCAGGCCGACGAAAACCCCATGTAGTCGCCAAACCCGGCCTTGGCGTAGGCGTATACGCCGGAGTCCAGCTCGGGTTTGCGGTTGGCCAGGGTTTGGAACACGAAGGCCAGGGTCAGCATGCCCACGGCGGTAATGCCCCAGCCGATCAACACCGCGCCCACTTCGGCCCGCGCCGCCATGTTCTGCGGCAACGAGAAAATCCCGCCACCGATCATCGAGCCCACGACCAGGGCGATCAAGGCATTGAGGCGCAACTTTTCCGAAGATTGGGACATGAACACTCCTGAGCAAACAACAATCGAGCCAACAACCGTGCCCTCAACTAATTTATCAAGCCGGTTCAGCGTTTATTAGATATAGCTAATAAAGCCGCAAGCTTCATAACTTAAAGGCATGACAATAAACAGCGTTAAGGCAAATTTATAATTTAAATAACACTGCTCCGTAAAAGTTTGCATATCTGGAAATACGGGCTAGCTTCAAAGGTCCATGCCAATGAGAAAACCTTTTGTTTAAAACGCAGTAACACTCTATCTCGAGCCTCTGCGGGGCACTTGAGCGCCCGTACCTTTCATCATAAGTCATTAATTCACAATGGAATGTGCCAATGAAGTGATCTGAGTCAGCTGTTTGATTAGCGCACGGATTTATTCTGTGGTCTCTCTTCTCCTGCATTGGAGTCATGCAATGTCTGAATCTCCCGGAAAACTTCGACTTGGCGCACTGGTTGCACTTGTCGTGGGTTCAATGATTGGTGGCGGGATCTTCTCACTGCCGCAAAACATGGCGGCCAGCGCCGATGTGGGTGCCGTACTGATTGGTTGGGTGATTACCGCAGTGGGCATGTTGACCCTGGCCTTCGTGTTCCAGACCCTGGCCAACCGCAAGCCCAACCTCGACGGCGGGGTGTATGCCTACGCCAAGGCCGGGTTTGGCGACTACATGGGTTTCTCGTCGGCCTGGGGTTACTGGATCAGTGCCTGGCTGGGCAACGTCGGTTACTTCGTGCTGCTGTTCAGCACCCTCGGTTACTTCTTTCCCATCTTCGGCGAAGGCAACACCCCGGCGGCAGTGATCGGAGCATCAGTGCTGTTGTGGGCCGTGCACTTTTTGGTATTGCGCGGGATCAAGGAAGCCGCGTTCATCAACCTGGTGACCACCGTGGCCAAAGTGGTGCCGCTGGTGCTGTTCGTGCTGATCGCGGTCTTCGCGTTCAAGCTGGACATCTTCACCGCTGACATCTGGGGCGTGAAAAACCCGGACCTGGGCAGTGTGATGAACCAGGTGCGCAACATGATGCTGGTCACCGTGTGGGTGTTCATCGGCATTGAAGGCGCGAGCATCTTCTCGTCCCGCGCCGAAAAACGCTCCGACGTCGGCAAGGCCACGGTGATTGGTTTCATCACTGTGTTGCTGTTCCTGATGCTGGTGAACGTGCTGTCCCTGGGGATCATGACCCAACCGGAACTGGCCAAGCTGCAGAACCCGTCGATGGCCGCCGTGCTGGAGCACGTGGTGGGGCATTGGGGCGCGGTGCTGATCAGCGTCGGCTTGATCATTTCCTTGCTCGGGGCGCTGCTGTCGTGGGTGCTGCTGTGTGCAGAGATCATGTTCGCGGCCGCCAAGGACCACACCATGCCGGAGTTCCTGCGTAAGGAAAACGCCAACCATGTGCCGGTCAATGCCCTGTGGCTGACCAACGCCATGGTGCAGGTTTTCCTGGTGATCACGCTGTTCTCGGCGAGTACCTACCTGTCGCTGATCTACCTTGCCACCTCGATGATCCTGGTGCCTTACCTGTGGTCGGCGGCGTATGCGCTGCTGTTGGCGGTGCGCGGCGAGACCTACGAAAACGCCTTGGCCGAGCGCAAGAAAGACCTGTTTATCGGCGCCGTTGCGCTGATCTACGCGGTGTGGCTGCTCTACGCCGGCGGCACCAAATACCTGCTGCTGTCCGCCCTGCTCTACGCCCCCGGCGCGATCCTGTTCGCCAAGGCCAAGCACGAACTGGGCAAACCGATTTTCACCAATGTCGAGAAGCTGATTTTCGCCGCAGTGGTCATTGGCGCCCTGGTGGCGGCCTATGGGCTCTACGACGGTTTCCTGACCCTGTAATTATTGTTCACTGGAGGATCTGTAATGACCACGGAAAAAGTGAAGTACGGCGTACATTCCGAAGCCGGCAAACTGCGCAAAGTCATGGTGTGCTCCCCAGGTTTGGCCCACCAGCGGCTGACCCCCAACAACTGCGATGAACTGCTGTTCGATGATGTGCTGTGGGTGGCCCAGGCCAAGCGTGACCACTTCGACTTCGTGACCAAGATGCGCGAGCGCGACATCGATGTGCTGGAAATGCACAACCTGCTGACCGACATCGTCGCCATCCCCGAAGCGCTGGACTGGATCCTTGCGCGCAAGATCACCGCCAACCAGGTCGGCCTGGGCCTGGTCAATGAAGTCAGCTCGTGGCTGCGCAGCCTGGAGCCGCGCAAGGTCGCCGAGTTCCTGATCGGTGGTGTGTCGGCCGATGACCTGCCGAGCAGTTTCGGCGGCAAGACCATCGAGATGTTCCGCGACTTCCTCGGGCATTCGAGCTTCATCCTGCCGCCACTGCCCAACACCCAGTTCACCCGCGACACCACGTGCTGGATCTACGGCGGCGTGACGCTGAACCCGATGTACTGGCCGGCGCGACGCCAGGAAACCCTGCTGGCGAGCGCCATCTATAAATTCCACCCCGAGTTCACCAACGCCGACTTCCAGGTGTGGTACGGCGACCCGGACCAGGAACACGGCAACGCCACCCTGGAAGGCGGCGACGTGATGCCCATCGGTAACGGCGTGGTGTTGATCGGCATGGGCGAGCGTTCCTCGCGCCAGGCCATCGGCCAACTTGCGCTGAACCTGTTCAAGCACAAAGCCGTGGAGCGCGTGATCGTCGCCGGCCTGCCGAAGTCCCGCGCAGCGATGCACCTCGACACGGTGTTCAGTTTCTGCGACCGCGACCTGGTCACGATCTTCCCGGAAGTGGTCAACCAGATCGTCGCCTTTACCCTGCGCCCGGACGAGACCAAGCCCGGCGGCATCGACATCCAGCGCGAAAAAACCAACTTCCTCGACACCGTCGCCGCGGCCCTGAACCTCAAGGCCCTGCGCGTGGTGGAAACCGGTGGCAACAGCTTCGCCGCCGAGCGCGAGCAGTGGGATGACGGCAACAACGTGGTGGCCGTGGAGCCTGGCGTGGTGATCGGTTATGACCGCAACACCTATACCAACACCCTGTTGCGCAAGGCCGGTGTGGAAGTCATCACCATCAGTGCCGGCGAACTCGGCCGCGGCCGTGGCGGCGGCCACTGCATGACCTGCCCGATCATTCGCGACCCAATCGACTACTAAGGAGATCCATCATGGCTTTCAACATGCGCAACCGCAGCCTGCTGTCGCTGATGCATCACACCACCCGCGAGCTGCATTACCTGCTGGACCTGTCCCGCGACCTCAAGCGCGCCAAATACACCGGCACCGAGCGTCCGCACCTGAAGGGCAAGAACATCGCGCTGATCTTCGAAAAAACTTCGACCCGCACCCGTTGCGCGTTCGAAGTCGCGGCCCACGACCAGGGCGCCCACGTCACCTACATCGACCCGGTGTCGTCGCAGATCGGCCACAAGGAAAGCATGAAAGACACGGCCCGCGTCCTTGGCCGGATGTTCGATGCCATCGAGTACCGTGGCTTTGAACAGGAGATCGTCGAAGAGCTGGCCAAGTTCGCCGGTGTGCCGGTGTTCAACGGCCTCACCGCTGAGTTCCACCCGACGCAAATGATCGCCGACACCCTGACCATGCGCGAACACAGCGACAAGCCGCTGCATGACATCAGCTACGCCTACCTGGGCGACGCCCGCTACAACATGGGCAACTCGCTGCTGATGATCGGCGCCAAGCTGGGCATGGACGTGCGCATCGGCGCGCCGAAAGCCCTGTGGCCGCATGCTGATTTCATCAAGCAGTGCCAGGCATTCGCTGAGGAAAGTGGCGCGCGCATCACCATCACCGAAGACCCTGTCGAGGCGGTTAAAGGCGTGGACTTCATCCACACCGATATCTGGGTGTCCATGGGTGAGCCCGTGGAAGCGTGGGACGAGCGCATCGAGCAACTGCTGCCGTACCAGGTCAACGCCAAGATGATGAAGGCCTCGGGCAACCCACGGGTGAAATTCATGCACTGCCTGCCGGCGTTCCACAACAGCGAGACCAAGGTTGGCAAGGACATCGCCGCGCGTTATCCGAACCTGGCCAATGGCGTGGAAGTGACCGAAGAAGTGTTTGAATCCCCGGCCAACATCGCCTTTGAGCAAGCGGAAAACCGCATGCACACCATCAAGGCAATCCTGGTGTCGGCGCTGGCGGATATCTAACCCGACACTGCTCCCACTGTCGAAACACAGTCAATGTGGGAGTGCTTTTGTGGGAGCTGGCTTGCCTGCGATGCACACGCCTCGGTGGTTCAGATGTACCGAGGTGATGCCATCGCGGGCAAGCCCGGCTCCCACACAAGCCCGCCCCCACATTTTGTTTTGTGTTCACAAGGCCGAATTTTAGAAGGATCGCATTATGCGTATCGTCGTTGCACTGGGCGGCAACGCCCTCCTGCGTCGTGGTGAACCCATGACCGCAGACAATCAACGGGCCAATATTCGCATCGCCACCGAACAGATCGCCAAGATCCACGCCGGCAACGAGCTGGTGATTGCCCACGGCAATGGCCCGCAAGTGGGCCTGCTGTCACTGCAAGCCGCGGCCTACACCCAGGTTTCGCCGTACCCGCTGGACGTGCTGGGCGCTGAAACCGAAGGCATGATCGGCTACATCATCGAACAGGAACTGGGCAACCTGCTGGACTTCGAAGTGCCGTTCGCCACGCTATTGACCCAAGTCGAAGTCGACGCCAAGGACCCGGCCTTCCAGAACCCGACCAAGCCCATCGGCCCGGTCTACTCCAAGGCCGAAGCGGAACAACTCGCCGCCGAAAAAGGCTGGGCGATTGCCCCCGATGGCGACAAGTATCGCCGCGTGGTCGCCAGCCCGCGGCCGAAGCGAATCTTTGAAATCCGCCCGATCCAGTGGCTGCTGGAAAAAGGCAGCATCGTGATCTGCGCCGGTGGCGGCGGCATTCCAACGATGTATGACGAGAACGGCAAGCTCAAAGGCATTGAAGCCGTGATCGACAAAGACTTGTGTTCGTCCTTGCTGGCCGGGCAACTGGACGCCGATTTGCTGGTGATCGCCACCGACGTCAATGCCGCCTTTATCGACTTCGGCAAGCCCACCCAGAAAGCCATCGGCCAGGCACACCCGGACGAAATGGAAAAGCTCGGCTTCGCCGCCGGCTCCATGGGCCCCAAGGTCCAGGCGGCGTGCGAGTTCGCCCGCCAGACTGGCAAAACTGCAGTGATCGGTTCACTCTCGGACATCGAAGCGATCGTCCAGGGCAACGCCGGCACACGCATCAGTACCGCGAAACCTGGCATCACGTACCTGTGAAGTAGAGGAGAAACGCCTATGGCTACCTTTGAACCTGGTCACCTGCACATCGAACGCCACGCGCTGAACAAGGACGACTACAGCTACAACCTGTGCATCGACTACGAAGTCAGCCAGGACCCAAAGGAAGGCAAGGGCATGCTGTTCAAGATGCACGGCTCGGTGCAGGGCAAGGAGCTCAAGGAAGAGTTTTTCCTGCCCAAGGACCAGTCGTTCGATTTTGCCCGGCAAGCGATGAACATCGCGCAAAAATACGGCATGCCGAAGATTGCCGTGCTCAATGGTTCGATGCACAAGCAGTACGACTTGATGTTTGAGGATGTGCGGCATCAGTTGGATGTGAAACCCGGCGACCCGATCAAACCCGAACACCTCGGATAACCCGGTTTCATTAACGCCGGCGATCCCCTGTGGGAGCTGGCTTGTGTGGGAGCAGGGCTTGCCCGCGATTGCATCACCTCAGTCCATCTGAATGACCGAAGTGTGTGCATCGCAGGCAAGCCAGTTCCCACATTTTTTGATCTCCATCACCCGTCAGGCATACTTGCCGCCTATCGCTCGCCAGAACCGCTAACCGCCCCATGCGTATCCACGTCAGCTTCATCGACCGCGTCGGCATCACCCAGGAAGTCCTGGCCCTGCTCGGTGGGCGCAATCTCAACCTGGATGCGGTGGAAATGGTCCCGCCCAACGTCTACATCGACGCGCCAACCCTGAGCGCCGAGGTGCTGGAAGAACTGCGCGATGCGCTGTTCAGCGTGCGCGGCGTGCAAGCCGTGACCGTGGTCGACATCCTCCCCGGCCAGCGCCAGCACCTGCAACTCGACGCCCTGCTCGCAGCCATGACCGACCCGGTATTGGCCCTGGACAGCGCCGGCAAGATCCTGCTGGCCAACCCGGCATTGATCGCGCTGTATGGCCGCGAGCCCGCTGGCGAAAGCATCAACGAGCTGTTCGACGACCCGACGCTGCAGGCCACCTTGCTCGAACACGGTTTTCGCCTGGCCCTGCGGGAAATCAGCGTCAACGGCCAGACCCTGCTGCTGGACGCCACGCCGATCACCGACGCCGGCGCCCTGCTGACCCTGTACCAACCCAACCGCATTGGCGAACAACTGTCTGCGTTGCACCACGACCACGCCGAAGGCTTCGATGCACTGCTGGGCGAGTCCCCGGCGATCCGCACCCTCAAGGCGCGGGCGCAACGGGTGGCGGCGCTGGATGCACCGTTGTTGATCCAGGGCGAGACCGGCACCGGCAAGGAACTGGTCGCCCGCGCCTGCCATGCCATCAGCGCGCGCCACAGTGCGCCGTTCCTGGCATTGAACTGCGCGGCGCTGCCGGAGAACCTCGCCGAAAGCGAGCTGTTCGGCTACGCCCCCGGCGCCTTTACCGGCGCCCAGCGCGGCGGCAAGCCGGGGCTGATGGAACTGGCGAACCAGGGCACGGTATTTTTGGATGAGATAGGCGAGATGTCGCCGTATTTGCAGGCCAAATTGCTGCGCTTTCTGAATGACGGCAGCTTCCGGCGGGTGGGCGGCGACCGTGAGGTGAAGGTCAATGTGCGGATCCTCAGCGCCACTCATCGCGACCTGGAAAAGATGGTCAGCGAAGGCACCTTTCGCGAAGACCTGTTCTACCGCCTGAACGTGCTCAACGTCGAAGTGCCGCCCCTGCGCGAACGCGGCCAGGACATCCTGCTGCTGGCCCGCTACTTCATGCAGCAAGCCTGCGCGCAGATCCAGCGCCCGGTCTGCCGCCTGGCGCCGGGCACTTACCCGGCGCTGTTGGGCAACCGTTGGCCGGGCAACGTGCGGCAGTTGCAGAACGTAATCTTCCGCGCCGCCGCCATTTGCGAAAGCAGCCTGGTGGACATCGGCGACCTGGACATCGCCGGCACCTCGGTGGCGCGCCAGAGCGATGGTGAAGTCGACAGTCTGGAGCAGGCGGTAGAAGACTTCGAACGCGGGCTGCTGGAGAAGCTGTATGTCAGCTATCCGTCCACCCGCCAGTTGGCCAGTCGCCTGCAAACCTCCCATACCGCCATTGCCCATCGCCTGCGCAAATACGGCATTCCCAACAAGCCGTGACTGCACACAGTAAAATGTGGGAGCTGGCTTGCCTGCGATAGCGGTGTCGACTAACCCAACGCTATCGCAGCGGTGTGACGTTTCGACAAGCCAGCTCCCACATTGATTGCATTCCAACGTTGCTATCAAAAGCGACCTCCGTCTGTACTGAAAGCGCTACAGCGGAACGATATCGATACAGCCCACTGCAACCGTCGCCATGCAAGGCTTTGATCCTCATAGGCTTTTTTTCAACGGCCCAGCTGTATCGATATCGCTACAGCCAACTTTCGAACATCACCTGCCATAATCAGTAACCAACTGTTTTATAACAATAAAAAAACATTGGCCGCGTTTTTGCTAAGTAACTCCCCATTATTCCAATCCCGTCCACCAGACGAATCTGGCCCTGAGGAGTTTCCATGAGCGAGTTGCGCTTTACTGAAGATCACGAATGGCTGCGCGCCGAAGCCGACGGCAGCGTGACCGTGGGCATTACCGCTTTTGCGCAGAACGCGCTGGGTGATGTGGTTTTCGTGCAACTGCCTGAGCTGCAGGCTTACGACAAGGGTGCAGAAGCCTCCACCGTTGAGTCGGTCAAGGCCGCCAGCGGCGTGTACATGCCGCTGGACGGCGAAGTGCTCGAAGTGAACGACAAGCTCGACGCCAGCCCCGAGCTGGTCAACGAAGACCCGATGGGCGAAGGCTGGTTCTTCCGCTTTAAACCGGCTGACGCCGATGCAGTAGCCAGGCTGTTGGATCAGGATGCGTACGACCGCCTGATCAAAGCCAACGCTGAAGCCTGAGGAGCGCGCCATGACTAACCTGACCACCGCCAACGAATTCATCGCCCGCCACATCGGCCCGCGCCAGGACGACGAGCAACACATGCTCGCCACCCTGGGCTTTGATTCCCTCGAAGCCCTGAGCGCCAGCGTGATCCCGGAGAGCATCAAGGGCACCGCCGTGCTGGGCTTGAGCGACGGCCTGAGCGAAGCCGATGCACTGGCTTCGATCAAGGCCATCGCCGCCAAGAACGAGCTGTTCAAGACCTACATCGGCCAGGGCTACTACAACTGCCACACGCCGTCGCCGATCCTGCGCAACCTGCTGGAAAACCCGGCCTGGTACACCGCCTACACGCCTTACCAGCCTGAGATTTCCCAGGGCCGCCTGGAGTCGCTGCTGAACTTCCAGACGCTGATCAGCGACCTCACCGGCCTGCCGATCGCCAACGCATCCTTGCTGGACGAAGCCACCGCCGCCGCCGAAGCCATGACCTTCTGCAAACGCCTGAGCAAGAACAAAGGCAGCAATGCGTTCTTCGCCTCCGTGCACAGCCACCCGCAAACCCTCGACGTGCTGCGCACCCGTGCCGAGCCGCTGGGCATCGACGTGGTTGTGGGCGACGAGCGTGAACTGACCGACGTCAGCAGCTTCTTCGGTGCCCTGCTGCAGTACCCGGCGAGCAACGGTGACGTGTTCGACTACCGCGAACTGACCGAGCGCTTCCACGCCGCCAACGCACTGGTAGCCGTGGCCGCTGACCTGCTGGCCCTGACCCTGCTGGCCCCGCCGGGCGAGTTTGGCGCCGACGTGGCCATCGGCAGCGCACAACGCTTTGGCGTACCGCTGGGCTTCGGTGGCCCGCATGCGGCGTACTTCTCTACCAAGGATGCGTTCAAGCGCGACATGCCGGGCCGTCTGGTCGGCGTCTCGGTTGACCGTTTCGGCAAGCCGGCCCTGCGCCTGGCCATGCAGACCCGCGAGCAACATATCCGCCGCGAGAAAGCCACCAGCAACATCTGCACCGCTCAAGTGCTGTTGGCCAACATCGCCAGCATGTATGCCGTGTACCACGGCCCTGAAGGCCTGACCCAGATCGCCAATCGCATTCATCACCTGACCGCGATCTTCGCCAAAGGCTTGAGCGCATTGGGCCTGACGGTTGAACAAGCCAACTTCTTCGACACCCTGACGATTAAAACCGGCGCGCAAACCGCCGCCCTGCACGACCAGGCCCGCGCCCAGCGCATCAACCTGCGTGTGGTCGATGGTGAGCGTGTTGGCCTGTCGGTGGACGAAACCACTTCACAAGCCGATATCGAAACCCTGTGGAGCGTGTTCGCCGGCGGCAAAGCCCTGCCCGACTTCGCCGCACTGGCTACCAGCGTTGAAAGCACCTTGCCGGCCGCGCTGCTGCGCCAGTCGCCGATCCTCAGCCACCCGGTGTTCAACCGTTACCACTCCGAAACCGAGCTGATGCGCTACCTGCGCAAGCTGGCCGACAAGGACCTGGCCCTGGACCGCACCATGATCCCGCTGGGCTCGTGCACCATGAAGCTCAACGCCGCCAGCGAAATGATCCCGGTGACCTGGGCTGAATTCGGTGCCCTGCACCCGTTCGCGCCAGCCGCGCAAAGCGCCGGCTATCAGCAACTGACCACCGAGCTGGAAGCCATGCTCTGTGCGGCCACCGGTTATGACGCGATCTCCCTGCAACCGAACGCCGGTTCCCAGGGCGAGTACGCGGGCTTGCTGGCGATTCGTGCCTATCACCAGAGCCGTGGCGAAGAACGCCGCGACATCTGCCTGATCCCCTCGTCGGCCCATGGCACCAACCCGGCCACCGCCAACATGGCCGGCATGCGTGTGGTGGTCACCGCGTGCGATGCACGCGGTAACGTCGACATCGAAGACCTGCGCGCCAAGGCCATCGAGCACCGCGAGCACCTCGCTGCGCTGATGATCACCTACCCGTCCACCCACGGCGTGTTCGAAGAAGGCATCCGCGAAATCTGCGGGGTCATTCATGACAACGGCGGCCAGGTGTACATCGACGGTGCCAACATGAACGCCATGGTCGGCCTCTGCGCGCCGGGCAAGTTCGGCGGCGACGTGTCCCACCTGAACCTGCACAAAACCTTCTGCATTCCCCACGGTGGTGGCGGCCCGGGCGTTGGCCCGATTGGCGTCAAGTCGCACCTCACGTCGTTTTTGCCGGGCCACGCGGCCATGGAGCGCAAGGAAGGCGCGGTATGCGCCGCACCGTTCGGCAGCGCGAGCATTTTGCCGATCACCTGGATGTACATCAGCATGATGGGCGGCGCGGGCCTCAAGCGCGCTTCGCAGCTGGCGATCCTGAATGCCAACTACATTTCCCGTCGCCTGGAAGAGCACTACCCCGTGCTGTATACCGGCAGCAATGGCCTGGTGGCCCACGAATGCATCCTCGACCTGCGCCCGTTGAAAGACAGCAGCGGCATCAGCGTGGATGACGTGGCCAAGCGTCTGATCGATTTTGGTTTCCACGCCCCGACCATGTCGTTCCCGGTGGCTGGCACCTTGATGATCGAACCGACCGAAAGCGAATCCAGGGAGGAACTGGACCGCTTCTGCGACGCGATGATCGCCATCCGCGAAGAGATTCGCGCGGTGGAAAATGGCGCGCTGGACAAGGACGACAACCCGCTGAAAAACGCGCCACACACTGCCGCGGAACTGGTTGGCGAATGGAGCCACCCATACAGCCGTGAACAAGCGGTGTACCCGGTAGCGTCGCTGATCGAAGCCAAGTACTGGCCACCGGTTGGCCGGGTCGACAACGTGTTTGGCGATCGCAACCTGGTGTGCGCGTGCCCGTCGATCGAAAGCTACGCGTAACCTGACCGGTAGAACGCGATCAATGTGGGAGCTGGCTTTTGTGGGAGCTGGCTTGCCTGCGATGCAAGCACCTCGGTCTATCCGGTAGACCCGGGTGATGCTATCGCAGGCAAGCCAGCTCCCACACAAGCCCGGCTCCCACATTGGACCGCGTACATCCGTCCAATAATAAGAAACCGGAGAACAACCATGTCTTTAAGCGTGTTCGACCTGTTCAAGATTGGCATCGGCCCTTCAAGCTCCCACACCGTCGGCCCGATGCGCGCCGCCGCTCGATTCGTCGAGGGGCTTAAGCGCGATAACCTGCTCGGCGCCACCACCTGCGTCAAGGTGGAACTCTACGGCTCCCTGGGCGCCACCGGCAAAGGCCACGGCAGCGACAAGGCCGTATTGCTGGGCCTGGAAGGCGAACACCCAGACACCGTGAACACTGAAACCGTCGCCGCACGCTTGTTGGAAATTCGCGGCAACGCACGCTTGAACCTGCTCGGCGAACACAGCATTGCGTTCAACGAGAAAGAACACCTGGCGATGATTCGCAAACCCCTGCCCTATCATCCCAACGGCATGATCTTCCGTGCTTTCGACGCCGCCGGTTTGCAGATCCGCAGCCGCGAGTACTACTCGGTGGGCGGCGGGTTTGTGGTGGATGAAGACGCCGCCGGCCACGACCGGATCGTCGAAGACGCCACGCCCCTGACCTTTCCGTTCAAAAGTGCCAAGGACTTGCTCGGCCATTGCGCCACCTACGGGCTGTCTATCAGCCAGGTGATGCTGACCAATGAAAGTGCCTGGCGCCCAGAAGCCGAAACCCGTGCAGGCCTGCTGAAGATCTGGCAGGTGATGCAGGATTGCGTGGACGCGGGCTGTCGCAATGAAGGGATTTTGCCGGGAGGCCTGAAGGTCAAGCGGCGCGCCGCCGCGCTGCACCGCCAGTTGTGCAAGAACCCGGAATCGGCGCTGCGTGACCCGTTGTCGGTACTCGACTGGGTCAACCTGTACGCCTTGGCGGTCAACGAAGAAAACGCCAATGGCGGGCGCGTCGTAACAGCGCCCACCAACGGTGCGGCCGGGATCGTGCCGGCGGTGTTGCACTACTACATGCGCTTTATCCCCGGTGCGAGCGAAGACGGCGTGGTGCGCTTCCTGCTCACCGCCGCAGCCATCGGCATTCTGTACAAGGAAAACGCCTCGATCTCCGGCGCCGAAGTCGGCTGCCAGGGAGAAGTCGGCGTGGCCTGCTCCATGGCTGCCGGCGCCCTGTGTGAAGTGTTGGGCGGTTCGGTTTCCCAGGTGGAGAACGCTGCCGAGATCGGCATGGAACACAACCTGGGGCTTACCTGCGACCCCATCGGCGGCCTGGTACAGGTGCCCTGCATCGAGCGCAACGCCATGGGTTCGGTCAAGGCCATCAATGCGGTGCGCATGGCCCTGCGCGGCGACGGGCAACACTTCGTCTCCCTCGACAAGGTCATCCGCACCATGCGCCAGACCGGCGCCGACATGAAAAGCAAATACAAGGAAACCGCCCGTGGCGGTTTGGCGGTCAACATTATCGAGTGCTGACGCCCACAAGCGCGCCAGCACGTTTTTCAGGAGCTGAATATGTCCACCGAAACCCTGTTGAAAACCCCGTTGCACGCCCTGCACATCGAGCTGGGCGCGCGCATGGTGCCGTTCGCCGGCTACGACATGCCGGTGCAATACCCACTGGGCGTGATGAAGGAGCACCTGCATACCCGTGAACAGGCCGGGTTGTTCGATGTGTCGCACATGGGCCAGATCCGCCTGACCGGCGCCGGTGCCGCCAAGGCCCTGGAAAGCCTGGTGCCGGTCGACATCATCGACCTGCCGGTGGGTATGCAGCGCTACGCGATGTTCACCAACGAGCAAGGCGGCATCCTGGATGACCTGATGGTCGCCAACCTGGGTAACGACGAACTGTTCCTGGTGGTCAACGCCGCGTGCAAAGACCAGGACCTGGCCCACCTGCGCCAGCACATCGGCGAGCAGTGCACGATTGAGCCGCTGTTCGAGGAACGCGCACTTCTGGCCCTGCAAGGCCCGGCCGCCGTCAGCGTACTGGCGCGGCTGGCACCGGAGGTCAAGCACATGACCTTCATGCAATTTGCACCAACCCGCCTGCTGGGCGTGGACTGCTACGTCAGCCGCTCGGGCTACACCGGCGAAGACGGTTTCGAAATCTCGGTGCCGGCCGCCAGTGCCGAAGCCCTGGCCCGCAGCCTGCTGGCCGAAGCCGAAGTACAGGCCATCGGCCTGGGCGCCCGCGACTCCCTGCGCCTGGAAGCCGGCCTGTGCCTCTACGGCCATGACATGAACACCGAGACCACGCCGATTGAAGCCAGCCTGCTGTGGGCGATTTCCAAGGCCCGTCGCGCAGACGGCCCACGTGCTGGCGGCTTCCCGGGCGCCGATGTGATCTACACCCAGCAACAAACCGGTGTCAGCCGCAAACGCGTGGGCCTGTTGCCGCAGGAACGCACGCCGGTCCGTGAAGGTGCAGAAATCGTCGACGCACACGGCACTGTGATCGGCAGCGTGTGCAGCGGCGGCTTTGGCCCAAGCCTCGGGGGCCCGCTGGCCATGGGTTACCTGGACAGCGCATTTATCGCGCTGGACACCGAAGTATGGGCATTGGTACGTGGGAAAAAGGTACCTCTTCGTGTAAGTAAAATGCCATTCGTGCCACAACGTTACTACCGAGGTTGATTGACTGTTCCTATAAGTAACGCGGTTGCGTTAACGTGCACTAATCTGTAACGCAACCGCCACATTAAAGTGCACTGTCGATAGTCAATGTTATGTTCCATCACCTATAACAAGTGACGGAAACTATCGAATAAACGGGATCCACATTGTGCGCTTAAGTGCCATTAAGCCGAGCAAAACCAGGGCTTTTGCCGGGGCTTGTTTTTTCGGTCTTAGTTGGCGTAGAGTTTGCTCACTGTGTTTGCATGGGTCGCTTTGAACCTGGACCTGGGCAGTAGCCAAAGTTTGCTACAACCCGTTCGACGTCTCTTACTTTCCAGCAACCCAGCCCAGTACTCTTTCATGTGAAAGGGGCTGTCATTAATTTTTTGCGTCAAGGAAACAAGAAAATGGCTGATCGTCAGAGCGGTACCGTCAAGTGGTTTAACGACGAAAAAGGGTTTGGTTTTATCACTCCAGAAAGCGGTCCGGATCTGTTCGTCCACTTCCGCGCTATTCAGGGCAACGGCTTCAAAAGCCTGAAAGAAGGCCAGAAAGTGACCTTCATCGCGGTGCAAGGCCAGAAAGGCATGCAGGCCGACGAAGTACAAGCAGAAGGCTGATCCTTGCTGCGACAAAAAGCCCCTGATATGACATCAGGGGCTTTTTTATGCGCGTTCTTCCGTAAAATGGCGTTTTTCCTGCCGAGAGCCATGCCATGTCGAAACACCTGCTGAGTCCCCAGGGCGAGTTTCCCGCCGTAGGGCTGGGTCGTCGCCTGGCAGCGATGTTCTATGATTTTTTGTTGTGCACGGCCTTGCTGATTGTCACGGCCTTTATCTACAAGCTGGTGTGGATGGGGTTTGTCGGGGAGGCCAAGCTGCGCGCGCTTTCTGAATCGGGTGCGCTGGATGGTGACCCGCTGTTGTCGACGATTTTGTTTTTTGTGTTGTTTGGTTTTTTTGCCAAGTTCTGGACGCATTCGGGGCAGACCCTGGGCATGCAGGTTTGGGGGGTGCGGGTGCAGAACGCCGATGGGTCACGGATCAGTTTGTGGCAAGCGCTGCTACGGTTCGTGGTGTCGATTGCGTCTTGGTTATGCGTGGGGTTGGGGTTTATCTGGTCGTTGTTCGACAAGCAGAAACGCAGTTGGCATGACCTGTATTCCGACACGCAGTTGGTGCGGGTTCCGAAGAAAAAGAAGTAGGTTTTGGGCGTTGCTGTGATCAGGGCTGATAGGGGTTGCGCCCACAAGCCCACTGTAGGAGCTGGCTTGCCGGCGATGGCATCAACGGGGTGTACCTGATACATCGAGGTGCCTGCATCGCCGGCAAGCCAGCTCCTACAGCTTTCGCTCTGGATCTTGCCCTGTTGATCGGCCCCAAACCCGCCTCAAGATTTCAGCGCTTTCTTCGGATAAATGTCATAACGGCTGGACTTCCCATCCAACGCATGGCTTGGCTTGGGTCCGTCAATACACGGCGCCTTACGCGGCCGCTTCACCACCACCCGGTGACTGGCAAGCGCCAATGCAGCCGCAAGCAAGGCCGGCGCATCAGGATCATCCCCCACCAGGGGCCGAAACAACCGCATCTCTTTCTTCACCAGCGCGGTCTTCTCCCGATGCGGAAACATCGGGTCCAGATAAATCACCTGAGGCGGCTCCCCCTCCCAATCACGCATCACCTCGATCGAATTGCCCTTGAGCAACCGCATCCGCGCCACAATCGGTGCCACCTCAAAATCCTCGGCCCCGCGCGCCAAGCCGTCTTCCAGCAACGCTCCAATCAACGGCTGCCGCTCAATCAGGCTCATCTCACACCCAAGGCTGGCCAGCACGAATGCATCCTTGCCCAGCCCCGCCGTAGCGTCCAACACCCGCGGCCGCACGCCCTGAGCCACGCCCACCGCCTTGGCAATCATCTGCCCACTGCCACCACCGTACAAACGCCGATGCGCCGCACCACCTTCCACAAAATCCACCCGCACTGGCCCTGGCGCATCAGGCCCCAGCTGTTGCAGCTGCAAGCCCTGCTCACCGACCTGCAAGGCAAAGTCCGCCTCATCCAGCTGCAAAGGCAACCCGAGCTGCTCGGCCCAGTGCTGGGCACGGGCCTGGAAACCGTCCGCCAAGGCCTCGACCCGGATGCGGCTGGCCGCTGGTTGTTCACTCATCTGTCACTTCGCTCAAAAATATTAAGGATCGGCGAAAAGCGGCCGATAAAAAAAAGGATCAGGCATTTTGCCAGAGCTGAGCGACGATCGAGAGAAATGTCAGACATTCCTTCGCTATTTACCGGTGTACTGCCGACCCACAACCACTTCGGCCTGCGCAATACCCAAGCGCTGGCCGGCGTCAGTCATGTGTGGCAGGACTTTTTTGCCCAGGCGTTGGCCGAACAGCTCGGCGATACGCCAGGCGCGCTCGCCACATCGGTGGCAAAACCGGTAGACCCGTCGGTCGAGCCGAGCGAAGGCAGTGACCTGCTGTCACAGATCGTCACCCAGCGCGCATGTGATGTGAAAGACACCGAAATAGCCCCGCCAGAGCCGCTGTTCCTGCCTATTGCCGAATTCGAAATGGAGCTGCTGCCACCGGCGCCGCCGCCATTCCCGGCGCAAGAAGTGCTCGCCCAGCAAACGCAGCAAAACTTCGAGAGCGGCTGGGTACGCCCTATCGTCCTGACCGCTGGCCAACCGCTGCCTGTTCCAGGCCCGGCTCCGCAACCACGGCCGCTGCACCTGCCAATTGCCGAATTCGAACTGGACCTGCTGCCACCGCCACCGCCGCCATTCCCGGCGCAAGAGCTGGTTGAACAACAAAAAGCCCTGGACTTCGACAGCCGCTGGGCTCGCCCGCTGATCCTGCATAACCTGCGCCTGGCAGCCTGACACTCAGCGACACAGCCACCAACGCCCCATATCCACATGAAAGTGGTTCCGGTGGGCCGCGTTGTAATCCGGGCTCAACACCACGTTGAAATCCTTGCAGGCGCCATCGCGGACTTGCCGCAGAAAACGCGCGCCCTCGCCGTCACCCGGCCAATCCTTGAGCACGCTGATGGTGCGACCGTCCGCCAAGCGAAACCCGGCGATGTCCAAGGCATTGGCCGACGCGTGCTGGCTGAGTCGCCCGTTGGCGCGATTGTAGATGTTGCGACAGGCAAAGCTGCCCAGGTGGTCAACCCGCGTCACCGCCTGGCCAAACACCGCCTGGGCCGCCGGTTGCAGGCTGTGACGCTCAAACAGGGCGAACGCCACGGCCAGCGGGCAACTGGCGAGAAAGCTGCTGCTCAAGCCAACGTCCGCACCTTGAACCCGCAAGGTATTGCGCAGCGGGCAGGCGGCATCGGCAGGGCCGTCCGCCTGATGAGTGACCCGCAGCCCGGAGCTTTTGAGCACCTGGTCACACAACGCCGGGTCATCCTGCAGGCGCCCCAGCTTGAATCGGGTCAGCAGGTTCGGGCTTGCACGCACATCCAGCGGCGCCCAGGGGTTCCACTCATCGGGCAGCGGCAGCCAGCCCCGCCACACACCCACAAGCAAACCGCCCGCCAACACGAGCAGTACGCCCAGCATCTTGAAGAAGCGCACGACGCCTCAACCCTTGAACAGCTGATTGGCCTGGCTGAATGGCATCGAACGCTCGGTAAAGGTAAACGTACCCAACTCATGAATTTCCTGGGCAGCCCTGAAGAACTCGCCATACGCCGCCAGGGTCATGGCCGAGCCAACGCTGATGCGTTTGACGCCCATCTCGCTCAATTGCGCCACGCTGAGTTTCAGGGCGCCGGACATCAAGATATTCACCGGCTTGGGCGCGACCGCCTTCACCACCGCCAACACTTCCTCGGCACTGCGTAGCGCCGGCGCATAGAGCACGTCGGCACCGGCCTCGGCGTAGGCCTGCAGGCGGCGGATGGTGTCGGGCAAATCCAACCGGCCATGCAGGAGGTTTTCTGCGCGAGCGGTCAGGGTGAAGGGGAACGGCAAGCTGCGGGCAGCGGCGACGGCAGCTTCGACGCGCTCGACAGACAAGTCGAAGGGGTAGATCGGGTCGACCGCAATTGCGGTCGCGTCTTCGATGGAACCACCGACAATGCCGGTAGCGGCGGCGCGCAGGATAGTTTCGGCACAACCTTGCGGCGTGTCACTGAAGCCGTTTTCCAGGTCGGCGGCGACGGGCAGCGAAGTCGCCTGGACAATCGTCCCGGCATTACCCAGGGTATCTTCCAGGGACAGCGCACCTTCGGCGTCCGGACGACCGAGGCTGAAGGCGAAACCGGCGCTGGTGGTGGCCAGGGCTTCGAAACCCAGGCTGGCAAGCATTTTTGCGGAACCGGCATCCCACGGATTGGGCATCACAAAAGCACGGTCACGCTCATGCAAGGCCTTGAAGGTTTCGGCGCGAAGGGTTTGAGCATCCATGACTGACTCCTGTCGGAAAAAGGAGCCTTAGAGTAACCCCAGTTGCTCTGCTGCGGGTTCTCGATGCAGCGTGGGCAATGCCGGCAAGCCGGGCAATCGCACCATCAACTGCTCATGAAAGCGCAAGGCAAGTTGGGCGGCCAGGCGATTGTCGGACGTGTGCAAAAACACGTAAGGCGTACGCCCCTCTTCGATCCAGCCGGTGACCTTTTCAATCCAGGGCGCCAGGAACGGGTCATTGGCTTCCAACTCGGGATGGCCAATAAAGCGCACTTGCGGAAACTGCGTTAATGCCGCCGGGCGAGGCGGCACCTTGGGCTTTTTCGATTGGGCGTGCAGCACCGCTGCCGAGGTGGAGGTGCAACTGAACAGCGCGCGCGGGTCCAGGCAGATGCGCTCGACACCTCGGTCGCGCAGCAAGCGGTTAAGCCCGCGCTCGGCGTCGCCCTTGGCGAAGAACTCCGAGTGACGCACCTCCACCGCCAACGGTCGCTCCAGCCCGTCGATAAACCCGGCCAACTCACCCAGGCGTTGCGGGGTAAAACTGGCCGGCAATTGCAGCCATAACGGCGAAATACGCTCGCCCAACGGGCTCATCAACCCCAGAAAACTTTCCGCCGCCGGCAACTGCTCAATCAAGTTGCCGCTGTGGCTGATATCACCCGGAAACTTGGCGGTGAACCGAAAATGCTCGGGCATGATTTCAGCCCAGCGTTGCACGGTGGCGACAGAGGGACGGGCATAGAACGTGGTATTACCTTCAACGGCATTGAAGACCTGGGAATACAGGGCAAGGTAATCGCTGGAGCGTGCGTCGGCGGGATACAGGTACTCGCGCCAGGCATTTTCACTCCAGGACGGGCAACCGAGGTAGTAAGGCAGCAGCATCAGATATGGATATCGAGGCCCAGCACTTCCATATCCCATTCGACAAAGCCGGCGGTGGTCAGGTAGCTGGCCAGGGCAGTGGCGACGTTTTTGCTCATGGAGCGCGGGAAGACCATGTCTTGCTGGCGAGCAGGAACACCGCTGATGCGTTCGCCGCTGGAACCTTGGGAACGAGCAGAAACTGCCGTTGAGTCGGAGTGGATTTCAACAAAGTCGGGCGAGTCTTCGACGGATTCGTCTACCGTCACGTTCGCCTTGCGAGGCTTGCGCTTGAGGGGGTAGGACTGTGATGAAAAGCCGTCTATGCGCATACATGCGAACTCGGTATCGGTGATGGCATTTTAGTGGCGCTTTCCATGGCGCGCAAATGCTCTGGTGATAACTAGAACACATAATTTGAAAAAGGTTTAAAAGCGCGGGCAAATTCTGACGATTGGCGATTTTTGCCTGACGTTGTCCGCATTGTTGACGTCAAATAATCCCGCGTTCGGCCTTGGTTTGCGCGACTTTATCGCGCAAGTACACGGGGGCAGCCTGATCGGCGGGAATGGCTTCGCCCCGCTCCCAGGCAAAGCGTGCCAAGGTCAGCAGGTCTTCGGCATGAGGCAACATGCTGGCCGCCTGGCCCGCAAGCGTCACGCCAATGCGCTCGCCGTAACCCCAGCCAGTGCCTGCACCGAACCAGTCGCCAGTGGCATCACTCGGCAAGGCTGCGGCCTCGGGCGGCAGTACCGCTTCCGCGTCGACCAAGCACATTTCGCCAGCGGTTTCGCGGTAGCAGCCCCAATACACTTCGTCCATACGCGCATCGATAGCGGCCGCGACCTGGCGGGCGCCGTGTTCGCGCAACGCCCGCTGCGCCAACACTGCCAGGTTGGAGACCGGCAACACCGGACGCTCCAGCGCAAACGCCAGGCCCTGGACCACACCAATAGCGATGCGCACACCGGTGAATGCACCCGGGCCACGCCCGAACGCGATGGCATCCACCGCCGACAAGGTAGTGCCCGCCTCCAGCAGCAGTTGCTTGATCATCGGCAACAGCTTCTGCGCGTGCAGGCGCGGGATCACCTCGTAGTGGCTTGTAACCTTGCCATCGTGCAGCAGGGCAACGGAGCAAGCTTCAGTCGCGGTGTCCAGGGCCAGCAAGGTGCTCATCGGTGTATGCATCCACGTTGAAAAAAAGTGCGCCAGTATAAACAACAACGGCCCGCAAGCGGGCCGTTGTGTAGGAGCAAGCTTGCTCGCGATTTAAGCATCAGCTCAACGCTTGCAGTACCTTGCCGGTGATGGACTCAACCGAGCCAACGCCTTCGATGTGGCTGTACTTCGGCTTGCCCTGGGCATCGGCCAGCTTCTGGTAGAAGTCTACCAGTGGCTTGGTTTGCGAGTGGTAGACCGACAGGCGATGACGCACGGTTTCTTCGGTGTCGTCTTTACGCTGCACCAGGTCTTCGCCGGTGACATCGTCCTTGCCAGCCACTTTTGGTGGGTTGTAGACGATGTGGTAAACGCGGCCCGAGGCTTCGTGAACGCGACGACCGGCAATACGTTGCACAATCTCTTCGTCTTCAACGGCGATTTCTACCACGTTGTCCAGCTCGACGCCGGCCTTCACCAGGGCTTCAGCCTGGGGAATGGTGCGCGGGAAACCGTCGAACAGGAAACCGTTCTTGCAGTCATCCTGGCTGATGCGTTCCTTGACCAGGTTGATGATCAAGTCATCGGAGACCAGGCCGCCGCTGTCCATCACGCTCTTGGCGATCAGGCCCAGCTCGGTGCCAGCCTTGACGGCCGCACGCAGCATGTCGCCGGTGGAGATTTGTGGAATGCCGAATTTTTCAGTGATGAACTTTGCCTGAGTACCTTTACCGGCCCCGGGAGCTCCCAGCAGAATGACGCGCATCGATGTGCTCCTCAATTTTTTATAGAGATGACGCTCGGATTCGCCGCGTGGGGCCAATCTCGGAAATTTGGGTCCAGGCCGCACAAACGGCCAAAGGCTGATCAAGATACACAGCAGGCCCAAACCACACAAGCCGCCGAAAGTAGGAGAAACCCGCGCCGCGCTGGCTTTATAGGGCGGTGCAACCCTGGCAGCAAAACGCCGGTCGCCAATTTTACGGCGACCGGCGTGGTGTGTCTGCAAGCTATTGAGAACACGCCATAAATGTCAGCCGGTGTTGCGCAACCCGGCCGCAATACCGGCCACAGACACCAGCAGCGCCTGTTCCAGAGGGCTGTCCTGTGCCGCTTCCTGCTGCCGCGAACGGGCCAGCAATTCGGCCTGCAACAGGTGCAACGGGTCCAGGTAGGTGTTGCGCAGGCGGATGAACTCAAGGGTGTCGGGGCTATGGGCCAGCAGCTGCGACTGGCCGGTCAGGCCAAGCACCACACTGCATGCCTGCGACAATAGGTCGCGTAAGTGCGCGCCCAATGGCAGCAGATCGGGCTGCACCAGACGCTCGTCATACAGCCGGGCGATGTCGGCGTCGGCCTTGGCCAGCACCATTTCCAGCATATCGATACGCGTGCGGAAGAACGGCCACTGCTCGCGCATCTGCCCCAGCAACTCGCCTTCGCCGCGCTCCAGGGCCTTGCTCAACGCTGCTTCCCAGCCAAGCCAGGCCGGCAGCATCAGGCGGGTTTGGGTCCAACCGAAAATCCACGGGATCGCCCGCAGGCTTTCAATACCGCCGGCACGGCGCTTGGCCGGGCGACTGCCCAGTGGCAAGCGGCCCAACTCCTGCTCCGGAGTGGACTGGCGGAAATACTCGACGAATTGCGGGTTTTCCCGCACCACCGCGCGGTAAGCACTGACACCGTCGGCCGCCAATTCGTCCATCAAGTGGCGCCAGGCCGGTTCCGGTGGTGGCGGTGGCAACAACGTTGCCTCCAGCACCGCCGCCAGATACAGGTTGAGGTTTTGCTCGGCGATGTCCGGCAGGCCGAACTTGAAGCGGATCATCTCGCCCTGTTCTGTGGTACGGAAACGCCCCGCTACCGAGCCCGGTGGCTGCGACAGAATTGCCGCGTGGGCCGGGCCGCCACCACGGCCCACGGTGCCGCCGCGACCGTGGAACAACAGCAGTTCGACTTGCTGTTCGCGGCAGATTTCCACCAGCCGTTCCTGGGCCCGGTATTGCGCCCAGGCGGCCGCGGTAGTGCCCGCGTCCTTGGCCGAATCCGAGTAGCCGATCATCACTTCCTGCGGGCCTTGCAGGCGCGCACGGTAACCCGGCAACAGCAGCAGCTTTTCGATCACCGGGCCTGCATTGTCCAGGTCAGCCAGGGTCTCGAACAACGGCACCACACGCATCGGCCGTTGTACGCCGGACTCCTTGAGCAGCAGTTGCACGGCCAATACATCCGAGGCGGCGCCGGCCATGGAGATCACGTAGGAACCCAGGGAAGCGGCAGGCGCGGCGGCGATTTCTTTACAAGTATTCAGCACTTCGGCGGTGTCGGCCGAGGGTTTGAAGTAACCCGGCAGCAAGGGTCGACGGTTGGCCAGTTCCTTCATCAGGAAACTGATGCGCGCCTCTTCGTCCCAATCTTCGTAACGGCCAAGGCCCAGGTAATCGGTGATTTCGGTCATCGCCGCACAATGGCGGGACGAATCCTGGCGCACATCAAGGCGCACCAGGAACAGGCCAAACGTGACCGCCCGACGCAGGCAATCCAGCAGCGGGCCGTCGGCAATCACGCCCATGCCACAGGTGTGCAGCGACTCGTAGCACAGCTCCAGCGGGTCGAGCAGCTCACGGTTGTTCTGCAGCACTTCGGCAGTCGCCGGTGTGGTGGCAGTCAACGAGGTGTGGGCCCATTGGCGCGTAGCTCGCAGGCGTT
The DNA here is from genome assembly GCF_034314165.1 of Pseudomonas sp. Bout1. Lineage (GTDB taxonomy): Bacteria > Pseudomonadota > Gammaproteobacteria > Pseudomonadales > Pseudomonadaceae > Aquipseudomonas. The sequence continues at coordinate 5,620,689 of NZ_JAVIWK010000001.1, forward strand.
CACGCAACTGCTTGAGCAGCGCCCGGTAAGGCTCCACGCTGTCACCGACCTTGGCCTGCAACGCCGGGCTGGCCTGTTGCATCGACAGCTCGGAGGCGAGGTGGTCGATGTCGCGCAAGTACAAGTCAGCCGCCATCCAGCGCGCCAGCAGCAAGACTTCGCGGGTGACCGGCGCGGTGACGTTGGGGTTGCCGTCGCGGTCGCCGCCCATCCAGGACGCGAAGCGAATCGGCGCAGCTTCCAGCGGCAAGTGCAGGCCGGTGGCGGCGTGCAAGGCATGATCGGCCTTGCGTAGATAATTCGGGATGGCGTGCCACAGCGAATGCTCGATCACCGCAAAGCCCCACTTGGCTTCGTCTACTGGCGTGGGACGGGTGCGGCGGATTTCTTCGGTATGCCACGCTTCGGCGATGAGGCGTTGCAGGCGATCGCGGATCTGTTCGCGCTCGGCAGTGGTGAGGTCGCGGTGGTCCTGCAGGGCCAATTGTGCGGCGATGGCGTCGTATTTCTGGATCAGGGTGCGGCGGGCAACTTCGGTGGGGTGCGCGGTGAGCACCAGTTCGATTTCCAGCCGGCCCAACTGGCGCGCCAGGGATTCGCTGCTGTGGCCTTCGCTCTGCAAGCGTGCCAGCAGTTCCGGCAGTACCCGTGACTCGAACGGTGCAGGCGTCGATTCATCACGGCGGTGGATCAATTGGTACTGCTCGGCGATGTTGGCCAGGTTGAGAAACTGGTTGAAGGCCCGGGCCACTGGTAGCAGTTCGTCTTCCTTGAGTTGATTGAGGCTGGCGCTCAGTTCTTCGCCGGCGACCTGCTCCGAGGCCGCGCCACGGCGGTCGGCCTTGGCGCCTTTTCGGATCTGCTCGATCTTGTCGAGGAATTCATCGCCGTACTGCTCTCGAATCGTGTTGCCCAACAACTCACCCAGCAGGTGAACGTCCTCACGCAAACGTGCATCGATATCGCTCATCAGCCAATCTCCAGCAGAAAATCCGGGACGCTTTGATGCTCAAGAGTGCCGCCCACGGCGAAGTCTTACAAGGAACTTTAAACCTTGTGAGTTGCAGCTAGTCTCAACAGTAAGCCGCAGCGTTATCCGCGCTGGTCGGCTGGTCACTCATCATCGCCCGCCGAGCGCGGGCTCCATTGAGGTTGCCATGAAAATCCGAGAACTGGCCCAACATTGGGAAGAGAACGCCAAGGGGCGCCTGACCGAAACCGAATACGCCATCCATCTGGACGTAGAAGCCGCTGCCAGGCTGGCGGCCATCTGCGAGATGTACCCCAAACGCCATCCCCAGGAATTGCTTGGCGAGCTGATTGGCGCAGCCCTTGAAGAACTGGAAGCCAGCTTCCCCTACATCAAGGGCAAGCAGGTGATTGCCACCGACGAAGAGGGCGACCCGTTGTACGAAGACGTGGGCCCGACGCCGCGTTTTCTCACATTGTCACGGCGCCACCTGCATGATTTGTCAGCCCAGCCTGACAAGCAGAAACACTGATCAACCTGCCCTAAAAAACCCGCCACCCCAGCTATTCCGGGCCTTCCAGGGGCTCGGAATACCGCTGCGCAATACAAAAGTTCCAACTTTTAAGCGCTGACCGTTCAGTCAGATATTTTTTTAGGCAATTCGCCATCTTCGCTGAACTATTCAAAAAAGCCTCCGGTCACAGCCAGTAAGCCATCACTTGGAACAGCCGTTTGAATAGGCGCCATGAGCGTTACCGCCGGGCCCCGCAGACACTGCAAGCCGGAGATGGATTTGATGTTTTTCAGGAGTTACCTAATGGAGTTGAAGACGATGAAGACCAGCACTGCCAAAACCACGTTTAACCACCTGCGCGGGCTTAAATTGGCCGCGCTGGCAATCGGCACCAGCTTCGTACTGGCTGGCTGCGCCGGCAACCCGCCGACCGAGCAATACGCTGTGACCCAATCTGCGGTGAACAGCGCCGTCAGCGCCGGTGGTACCGAATACGCCGCAGTGGAAATGAAGTCGGCTCAGGACAAACTGAAACAAGCCGAAATCGCCATGCACGACAAGAACTATGACGAAGCCCGTCGCCTGGCCGAGCAAGCCGAGTGGGACGCTCGCGTTGCCGAGCGTAAAGCCCAGGCTGCCAAGGCCGAACAGGCTGTGAAGGATTCCCAGAAAGCTGTTCAGGAGCTGCGTCAGGAAGGCATGCGCCCGGCTGCTGTGGTCAAGCCACAGCAATAAGGCGTCTCCACTGATTGCATTGCACCCGAAACCGAATTGAAAGGACGACACGACTATGCGTAAACAATTGATGATCCCTGCCCTGCTGGCGATGAGCGTTGCTCTGGCGGCTTGCTCCACCCCGCCGAACCAGAACCTGGAAAACGCTCGCACCAACTTCTCGGCCCTGCAAGCCAACCCGCAAGCGACCAAAGTCGCGGCGCTGGAAACCAAAGACGCCAGCGACTGGCTGGACAAGGCTGACAAGGCCTACCGCGACAAGGAAGACCAGAAGAAAGTTGACCAACTGGCCTACCTGACCAACCAGCGCGTTGAAGTGGCCAAGGACACCATCGTCCTGCGCGACTCCGAAGCCAAGCTGAAAAACGCTGGCGATGAACGCGCCCGTGCCCTGCTGGACGCTCGCGATGCGCAGATCAAGCAACTGCAAGACAGCTTGAACGCCAAGCAGACCGATCGCGGCACGCTCGTGACCTTCGGTGACGTGTTGTTCGCCACCAACAAGTCCGACCTGAAGTCGAGCGGCCTGGTGAACATCACCAAACTGGCGCAGTTCCTGCGCGATAACCCGGACCGTAAAGTGATTGTCGAAGGCTACACCGACAGCACCGGTTCCGACTCGTACAACCAGAGCCTGTCCGAGCGCCGCGCCGCTTCTGTACAGCGCGCGCTGGCCAACCAGGGTGTGGATATCTCGCGCATCGTGACCCAGGGCTATGGCAAGGAATACCCGGTTGCCGACAACAGCAGCGTTTCGGGCCGTGCCATGAACCGCCGCGTTGAAGTGACCATCTCCAATGACAACCAGCCGGTCAAGCCACGTTCGTCGATGGCTAACTGATCGCCTGCTGCACCTGAAAAACCCCGCCGATTGGCGGGGTTTTTTGTTTGGGGCACCGGTGGATCAGCTCGATATCCTCAGGGCCGGGGCACATTCAACTAAACCGAATCTGCCCGCCGCTACCGCTGCCAGCCTGCCCACCGGCGCCTTGCTCCTGGCTGCCTGGTTGCTCGGCTTGTGCCAGCAACTTCCTGAGCAACTCCAGAAGATCCTCGCCTCCCGCGCCCTGGCCGGCACCTGACCGGGGTGCGGCCGGACCCTGAATGCCTTCAGTGCCAAAATTGCCAAAGCTCTGTATCGAAGATGAATCGTTAACTTTCATTTCTATGACCCCACATTAAGTAACCGAATCAGCGACGCTGGTCAGTTCGAAATCTGTGGTAATCAATCCAGAATGGTTCCAGCGTTTCTTACACGGCCTGTCCTACTGTTCCAGTTGCGGTGTTTCCTGGCCCATGCAGCGCACCGCCTGTTTCTTGCCATTGACCAGCACACCGGTCAGGCCTTTTTGTTCGGTGTCGAACAACACCAGCACGCCATCGACACACTGCGCCACTTGGGCGGCCGGAGTCAGGGAGATTTTGTAGTCCTCGCCCGGTACGGTCTTGAGCATGGTGAAGTCACTGAGCAACAACGCGTCCTCGGGCTTGGCAAAGTGCAAATAGCCGTAGTACCACAGGCAACCGACCGTGCCGATGATGGTGCCAATGCCGGTGAGGATCAGGGGGATCATGTTGCGCTCTTCGCTCATTGCGGGTTCTCTGCGTTGGAATTCGGGGCTGGCGGGTAATTGGGGATTTCCCCCAGGCGGCGCAGCCCGTTGAAATGCTGCGGGTCGTCAAGATAGCGCAGCATCACGGTTTGCCAGGTTTTGTCGGCAAAGGTCTGCACGTGGCCGCCCCGGGTCAGTTGCAGCACCCTCGGAGGCGGCGCAGCCTGGTACAGGCGAATGCCGTTGGACAGCGGCACGATCGGATCATCGAGACTGTGAAACAGCAATTTCGGCACGCCGGTGAGTCGGGGCATGGCGTTGATCGCACTGTCAGCGTCCGGCACCAGCCACGATAACGGCACCTGGAAGGGCCATGTTAGCCACGAGGTGCCCAGGGCAAATTGTCCCACATCACGATAACTGGCCGGCACACCGTCGAGCACCAGCGCCTTGAGCTTTGGCTGACGTTCGGGATGTTCCGCCAGGTAGTGCACCACCAGCGCGCCGCCCAGGCTTTGGCCGAGCACAATCAGCGGCTGGCCCTGGGTTTCGGGGGCGTTGTCGATCCACTTGAAGGCGGCGTCGATGTCTTGATAGACCGCCGGCAGCGAAGGTTCGCCTTCGGACAGGCCGTAACCGCGATAGTCCAGCAGCAGCACTTGATAGCCCTGCTCGGGCAGCCACCAACTGCCACCGAGGTGCCAGGAAAGGTTACCGCCGTTGCCGTGCAGGTGCAGCACCGTGCCCTTGAGCGGCACGCCGGCCTTCGCCGGCAGCCACCAGGCGTGCAGCTTGACGCCGTCGGCGGTGGTCAACGTGACATCACGGTAGTGCAGGTGGGCTTTTTCCGGGGTGAACGGCAAGCCGCGCTCCGGGTAAAACAACAGGGAGCTGCAGCCGTTCAGGGTCAGTAGCAGGCAAAGAATGCCGAGGATTCTCATCCGTTGAAACCTCGTAAATGGGTTGGAACAGAGCCCCATGGCTGATGAAGATCAACTGTGGGAGCTGGCTTGCCTGCGATAACGGTGTTGGATTCACCATCGTCATCGCAGGCAAGCCAGCCCCCACATTTTGACCGAGTTCTTTCAGGGAAATCCCTCAAAGGATATTGGAGTAATCCGCCTCGATCCGGTCCAGGCTCAAATGGTTGAGGAAGTTGGAGAAACACATCCAGGCCGCCAACGCATTCATGTCGCGGAACTGGTCCGGCAGGTATTTGGGCGGCACCACCAGGCCTTCGTCCACCAATTGGCGCAGGGTGCGCATGTCTTCCAGGGTGGTCTTGCCGCAGAACAACAACGGCACTTGCTCCAGCTTGCCTTTGCGCACGGCCAACTGAATGTAGTTGTAAACCATGATAAAGCCCTTGAGGTAGGACAAATCCTTGGTAAACGGCAGGCCCGTAGGCGTCGAGCCACGGAAAACCCGGCTGGCATTGCCGTAGCTTTCCGCCATCTCAAAGCCCTGCTCACGGAAAAATTCGAACACCTGCAAAAAGTCGGCGCCCTGCTCCACCATGTGAATGGCGCGAGTGCGGTTGGTCAGCTTGCGCAAGCGGCTGGGGTAGGAGGCAAAGGTGATGATCTCCATCAGGATCGCCAGGCCTTCCTGGGTCACCGTCGACGAGGGCGGGCCCTTGGACAGGAAGGTGCAGATAGGCTGGTTCTGGCCATTGAGGGTGGTGCCCACATGCACCAGGCCTTCATGGACTTCCAGGGCGCGCACGTCGCGGTCATTGAACATCGCGTCGGCGCGGATCTTGATGTAGTCGGCACCCGCCGCCGCATCCGCCACGATACCGTCGGACTCAAACACCCGAATGGTTTCCTCGGCCTCGCCGAATACCTTGTTCAGGCGGCTTTGCAGCAGGTTGACGGCGTCCTTGGCGGTCAGGGTCTTGGCTTCGTCCTTGAGGTCGCCACGGCCATCGATATTGTTCAGGTAGTCCGACATCATCAGGCCGAGGTCGGCCAGGGTCGGGTCACCGGCGTGGAACGCATCGGAGGCGGCGCCGTACAGTTCCTGGGAAATCAGGCCGAAGTCCTCGGTGCCGCGCGCTTCGAGCATGCGCACCACCATGCGGTATTCCTTGCACATGCGCCGCATGATCTGCCCCACCGGGTTGAACTGGCCGAGCTGGCGGGTGATGTCACGCTCAATGTTCTGGAACTCCAGCTTCACTGCGCTGGAGTCGAACGATAGCGGGCGCGTCAGGTAGTAGTCGCGGTTTACCGCCGGCATTTCCTTGCCCTTGGCCTTGAGGAATCCCTGGCGAATGTTCTCGTCCCACTTCACGGCGTCGAGGACGCGAATCGGTGTTTGTGCCAGCACAATGCGATCGGACAAGGTGCGTATCGTCTGCTGGTAATCGTCCACCCGGTGCTTCCTCTTTAAACGTTATTTGCCAGCACGCTGGTAGCGCACGGCTTCGACGAACACGTCGGCATTGGCCGGGTCATCCAGGTACGCAAATACCCGGGCCATGGAACTGTCGATCAACACGCCGTCGCCTTCGACGGTTTCGACGGTGCTGCCACTCAAGACTTTCTGGCCGACGGCCTGGTGGACCTGATCCAGGTCGAGGTTGTAGACCACCAGTTCGTGTTCATCATTGAGTTCGAACCCGGCGAGGATGTAATACCCGCCGAATTTGGCCGGCAACGGCGCCGACAAATACCAGCGGCTGCCATGGCGGGAAACCGTGAACAGGTATTCATCACGCTGGCCCGGCTTGGCTTTAGGGTAGCTCACGGCTTTGTAGCGATGCTCGCCCACGCGGCTGATTTGCAGGTTGAGCGGCTCGCCCCAGGCATTTTTGCTGGCCCATTTACCCAGCAGGGCATCCGGCGCCGCCTCACTGGCCGGCAACGGGTCCTTGAAGGTCACCAGGCAACCGCTGAGTAACAGGAACGACAAGGCGATCACACACAGACGCCAGGCTTTCATTGCACACTCCGCACTCGATTTTCTGTGGGAGCTGGCTTGCCTGCGATGCTCACAACTCGGGCCCTTCAGATACACCGAGGTGATGCCATCGCAGGCAAGCCAGCTCCCACAATTGATTGGTGTCGCCTACACGGAAGCCAACACCAGATGCATGTAACGCTTGAGGATCTCAAGCATTTCGTCGCTGGTCAGTGGCTCTGCACCACCCAGCAGGCCCTGATATTCCATCCGACCGATAATCGCCGTCAACACTTTGGCATCCTGTTGCGGCTCGCGCGAACCCAATACCTGGAAAAACTGGCATGTGCCCTGCAACAGGATTTGCTGGTGGGAGCGCACCAACTCGGCCAGGCGCGGGTTCAAAAGCGCCTCCTGGCGAAACGCCTGCTCGGCCATCAGGTGTTCGCGGCGGTTGAGCAATTGGCGCTGCACGTAATCGGCGGTCAGGCGCGCGATGTCATCGGCCAGTTGCGAGCGCGACTGCGGGCTGCCGTCGCCATACGCCACCATCTCACGCAGCAGGCCCTCGTTACGCACCCACAACTTGCCCATGAACGCAGCACTGCGCTCCACGTATTGGGCGAAGGTATCGGTGAGCAGGTCGTCGATGTCCTTGAAGTAATAGGTGGTAGCCGACAACGGCACCGAAGCTTCTGCCGCCACCGCACGGTGACGCACGGCGCGCACGCCTTCGCGCACCACGATGCGCATCGCCGCATCGAGAATATCCTGCCTGCGTTGCTCACTGCCCCGGCGACTGGCCTTGCGGCCCTGGTACTGAACACTTTCAGCCACTGCAGCGGCAATGCCGGCGGCGCCCTTTTGAGCCATTACGCGGTTCACGACGGATTGTCCTCTCACATCAATGAAAACCTGGCGCTGTAAGCTTGACGCTTGTGCAGGCCACATAAAAAAGCCGCCTTATAAAAGGCGGCTTCAGAGTTCGCTACGGTTACGCTTGTGGCCGCATGTGCGGGAACAAGATCACATCGCGGATCGACGGTGAGTTGGTCAATAACATCACCAACCGGTCGATACCGATGCCTTCACCGGCCGTTGGCGGCATGCCGTACTCCAGGGCGCGAACGAAGTCGGCGTCGTAGTGCATCGCCTCGTCGTCGCCAGCGTCCTTGTCGGCCACCTGGGCCATGAAGCGCTCGGCCTGGTCTTCTGCGTCGTTAAGCTCGGAATAGGCGTTGGCGATTTCGCGGCCACCGATGAACAGTTCGAAACGGTCAGTGACGTTCGGGTTGTCATCGTTGCGACGGGCCAGCGGCGACACTTCAAACGGGTACTGGGTAATGAAGTGCGGCTGTTCCAGCTTGTGCTCCACCAGTTCTTCGAAAATCATCACCTGCAATTTGCCCAGGCCTTCAAAGCCCAGCACCTTGGCCCCGGCTTTCTTGGCGATGGCACGGGCCTTGTCGATGTCGGTCAGGTCGCCGGCAGTCAGCTCAGGGTTGTACTTGAGGATCGAGTCGAACACCGACAGGCGCACGAACGGCTCGCCGAAGTGGAACACCTTGTCGCCGTACGGCACGTCGGTGCTACCCAAAACCAGCTGCGCCAGTTCACGGAACAGTTCTTCGGTCAGGTCCATGTTGTCTTCATAGTCGGCGTAGGCCTGGTAGAACTCCAACATGGTGAACTCAGGGTTGTGCCGAGTCGAAACGCCTTCGTTACGGAAGTTGCGGTTGATCTCGAACACTTTCTCGAAGCCGCCAACCACCAGGCGCTTGAGGTACAGCTCCGGCGCGATGCGCAGGTACATGCCCATGTCCAGCGCGTTGTGGTGGGTTTCGAAAGGCTTGGCTGCGGCACCACCGGGGATGGTTTGCAGCATCGGCGTTTCCACTTCCAGGAAGTCACGCTGCATCAGGAAGGCGCGGGTGTGGGCAATCACTTGCGAACGCACGCGGAAGGTGTGGCGCACGTCTTCGTTGACGATCAGGTCAACGTAGCGCTGGCGATAACGCTGCTCGGTGTCGGACAGGCCGTGGTGCTTGTCCGGCAGCGGGCGCAGGGATTTGGTCAGCAGGCGCACGTTGCTCATTTCAACGTACAGGTCGCCCTTGCCCGAACGGGCCAGGGTGCCTTCGGCTGCAATGATGTCGCCCAGGTCCCAGGTTTTCACCGCGGCCAGGGTTTCTTCCGGCAGAGTCTTGCGGTTGACGTAGACCTGGATGCGGCCGGACATGTCCTGGATCACCATGAACGAGCCACGGTTGAGCATGATGCGACCTGCCACCTTGACCGGGATCGCAGCCTCTGCCAGCTCTTCCTTGGTCTTGTCGGCGTACTGTTTCTGCAAGTCTTCGCAGTAGGCGTCGCGACGGAAGTCGTTGGGGAAGGCATTGCCCTTGGCGCGCTCGGCAGCAAGCTTTTCCTTGCGCAGGGCGATCAGGGAGTTTTCTTCCTGTTGCAGGGCTTGCGGGTCGAGTTGTTGGTCGCTCATGTCTTTTGAAATTCCATCACAGGTACGTTTTCCCAAGCCTTCGGCTGGGGATCGCCGGCAAGCCGGCTCCTACAGAGTCTTTACAGGCCAGATTTCAGGCTGGCTTCCAGGTATTCGTCGATATCGCCGTCGAGCACCTTGTCGCAGTCGCTGCGTTCGATGTTAGTGCGCAGATCCTTGATCCGCGACGCATCAAGCACATACGAACGGATCTGGTGACCCCAGCCGATATCCGACTTGGTGTCTTCCAGCGCTTGGGACGCGGCGTTGCGCTTCTGCATTTCCTGCTCGTACAACTTGGCCCGCAGCATTTTCATGGCGGTGTCCTTGTTCGCGTGCTGGGAACGTTCGTTCTGGCAGCTGACCACGGTGTTGGTCGGTACGTGGGTAATACGTACGGCCGAGTCGGTGGTGTTTACGTGCTGGCCACCGGCACCGGAGGAACGATAGGTGTCGATGCGCAGGTCTGCCGGGTTGATCTCGATTTCGACCTTGTCGTCGATCTCTGGCGAGACAAACACTGCACAGAACGAGGTGTGGCGACGGTTGCCGGAGTCGAACGGGCTCTTGCGCACCAGGCGGTGCACGCCGATCTCGGTGCGCAGCCAGCCAAAGGCGTATTCGCCCTTGATGTGCACGGTCGCACCTTTGATGCCAGCCACTTCACCGGCCGACAGCTCCATGATGGTTGCGTCGAAACCGCGTTTGTCAGCCCAGCGCAGGTACATGCGCAACAGGATGTTGGCCCAGTCCTGGGCTTCGGTGCCGCCGGAACCGGCCTGGATGTCCAGGTAGGCGTTGTTCGGGTCCATCTCGTGGCTGAACATGCGGCGGAATTCAAGCTTGGCGAGGTTCTCTTCGAGACGGGCCAGCTCGGCGACGACATCGCCCACTGCGCCTTCGTCATCTTCTTCGACGGCCATGTCCAGCAGGTCGCGGCAATCGCCAAGGCCGATGTTCAATTCGTCGAGGGTCTCGACGATCTGCGCCAGCGCAGCGCGCTCGCGGCCCAGTTCCTGGGCGTATTCAGGTTTGTTCCAGACAGCCGGATCTTCAAGCTCGCGATTGACTTCGGTCAGACGCTCATGCTTTTGATCGTAGTCAAAGATACCCCCGAATAGTTTCGGAGCGCTCGGACAGGTCCTTGATGGTGTTAAGGATCGGGTTGATTTCCATGGCGGGCAGCACTCGTTGGCGAACTTTTGAAAGCCGACGAGTATACCGACAAACGGCTGATAACGGCAGTCCGCTTGGCCGAAAAGGCGGGGTTGCATCAGCAAATGCGCGTTCAAGAGCACCCTGTGGCGAGGGAGCTTGCTCCCGCTGGGCTGCGCGGCAGCCCCTTGCAATGTCACTGTGGTGTGTCAGGCGGTACTCGGTGATGGTTTGGGGCTGCTCCGCAGCCCAGCGCGAGCAACCTCCCTCGCCACGGCAAGCGCTCTCCAGACAACCCGCGTTTTGCCGTCGTTATTCGATACCCACCTGATTGCGCCCATTGTGCTTGGCCAGGTACAAGCCCTTGTCCGCCGCCGAGATCAGTTGCCGGCAATCGGTGCCTTGCACCGGGGTCATGGTCGACAGGCCAATACTGATGGTCAGGCTCGCCCCTTGTGCCGGGCTGATGTGCGGGATTTTCAGGCCAGCCACCGCCTGGCGCAGCTTCTCGGCCACCAGCCGCGCACCGCCGTGTGAAGTGTTGGGCAGCACCAGGGCAAACTCCTCGCCGCCGTAACGCGCCGGCAAATCCGAAGGGCGGCTGCTGGCATCACGAATGGTCGCAGCCACCTTGCGCAACGCTTCGTCACCTTCCAGGTGGCCGAAACTGTCGTTGTAGGTCTTGAAGAAATCCACATCAATCATCAACAGCGACAGCTGGGTCTGGTCACGCATGGCACGGCGCCATTCCAGTTCCAGGTATTCGTCGAAGTGCCGGCGGTTGGACAGCCCGGTCAGGCCGTCGGAGTTCATCAGCCGTTGCAACACCAGGTTGGTGTCCAGCAACTGCTGCTGGCTGACCCGCAGCGCGCGATAAGCCGCATCCCGCTGGAGCAGGGTCATGTAGGAGCGCGAGTGGTAGCGGATGCGCGCCACCAGCTCGATGTTATCCGGCAGCTTGACCAGGTAATCGTTGGCCCCGGCGGCAAACGCCGCGCTTTTGATCAGCGGGTCTTCCTTGGTGGAGAGCACGATGATCGGGATATTCTGCGTCGCCGGGTGGTTGCGGTATTCGCGCACCAGCGTCAGGCCATCAAGGCCCGGCATCACCAGGTCCTGCAGGATCACCGTGGGCTTGATACGAATCGCCTGGGCGATGGCCTGGTGCGGGTCGGCGCAAAAGTGGAAGTCGATGTTGTCTTCATGGGCCAGGCCCCGGCGCACGGCTTCGCCGATCATCGCCTGGTCGTCGACGAGCAATACCATCGCGGCGTTTTCGTCGGTCTTGAAGTCGTCGAGCTGTAAATCATTCATTTGCAGTCACCTGAATTACTACCTGCAGGCCAGGACAGCGTGTGATATCGGTCATTTTGCGAATACCTCCAGCAATCGTGGCGCAATCCTGTCCAGTGGGCGAATTTCAACAGCCGCGTCGATCGCCGCTGCCGCTTTTGGCATACCGTAAACCGCACAGCTTTGCTGGTCCTGGGCGATGGTCAGGTAGCCTTGCTGACGCATCAATTTAAGTCCCTGGGCGCCGTCACGGCCCATGCCCGTGAGCAGTACACCGACGGCATCGCCGTTCCAGTAACTGGCGACGCTCTCGAAAAACACGTCGATGGACGGCCGGTAAATCTCGTTCACAGGCTCTGCCGTGTAGGCCAGCGTGCCGTTCTTCAGCAGACGAATATGATGGTTGGTGCCTGCCAACAGCACCACGCCGCTTTGTGGCGGCTCACCTTCCCGGGCCAGGCGCACCGGCAGGCCCGAGGCGCTACTGAGCCACTCGGCCATGCCGGCGGCGAACACCTGGTCCACATGCTGCACCAGCACAATGGCCGGCGAAAAGTCCCGGGGCAAGCCCTTGAGCAAGGATTCCAGAGCCGCCGGGCCACCTGCAGACGACCCGATGGCCACCAGGCTCTGGCGTTTGCCCGTACTGCGCTGCGGCGCAGGCTCGGCACGCACTCGACTACCGCGCTGGCCGATCAGCCAGCCGATATTGAGGATCTTGCGCAGCAGCGGCGCTGCCGCATCCTTCGGATTACCCACGCCCAATGCGGGCGTGTCGACCACGTCCAGGGCGCCATGGCCCATGGCTTCGAACACCCGGCTGACATTCGCCTGGCGGTCGACCGTAACAATCAGAATCGCACAAGGACTCTCGGCCATGATCTGCCGGGTCGCTTCCACGCCGTCCATTACCGGCATGATCAGGTCCATCAGGATCAGATCGGGCGTGAGTTCGGCGCAGCGCTGCACCGCCTCCAGCCCGTTACCGGCGACCCACACCACTTCATGGGCGGGCTCGAAACTCAGCGCCCGGCGCAAGGCCTCCACGGCCATGGGCATGTCATTGACGATCGCAATCCTCATGCCCGGGCTCCTCCAATCAGCTCTACCACTGCGTCCAACAACGCATCGTCGTGGAAGCTGGCCTTGGCCAGATAATAGTCGGCGCCGGCATCCAGTCCACGACGGCGGTCTTCTTCCCGGTCCTTGTAGGAAACAACCATCACCGGCAGCGATTGCAGGCGAGTATCACGACGCAAGAGTGTGACCAATTCAATACCGTCCATGCGAGGCATATCAATGTCAGTGATCAGCAGGTCGAAGTCTTCGGAGCGCAACGCGTTCCAGCCATCCATGCCATCGACCGCCACGGCCACTTCATAACCGCGATTAAGTAACAATTTGCGTTGCAACTCGCGCACGGTGAGCGAGTCATCCACCACCAGAATACGCTTGCGCGGGGCTTCCAGGGTTTGCTGGGTGCGTCGGGCGATGCGCTCCAGACGGCCGGTATTCAGGAGTTTATCCACCGAGCGCAGCATGTCTTCGACGTCGACGATCAGCACCACCGAGCCATCATCGAGCAAGGCACCGGCGGAAATGTCCTGGACCTTGCCCAGCCGGTCATCCAGGGGCAACACCACCAACGTACGCTCGCCGATAAAACGCTCTACGGCGATCCCGTAAACCGCGTCGCGCTCGCGGATCACCACGACCTTGAGGGTTTCCTCGGCGCCTTGTCCCGGCGGGCGCTGCAACAACTGGCTGGCGGCGACCAGGCCGACATGCCGGCCTTCGTGCCAGAAATGCTGGCGGCCTTCCAGTTGCACAATGTCGTCAGGCGCCAGGTCACGCATGCGTTCGATGTGGGCCAACGGGAAAGCGTAGGCCTCCTCGCCGACTTCCACCACCAGGCTGCGCACCACCGACAGGGTCAAGGGCACTTCCAGGTGGAAGCGACTGCCCTGCCCCGCCGTCTGCTCCAACACCACCGCGCCGCGCAATTGGCGAACCATATGCTGCACCGCATCCAGGCCGACACCGCGCCCCGAGACCTCGGTGACCTTGTCCCGCAGGCTGAACCCGGGCAGGAACAGGAACGTCAGCAGCTCCTCTTCACTCAGGCGCAGGGCGGTTTCCACCGGCGACAAATGCCGGTCGACGATAGTGCCGCGCAGGCGCTCCAGGTCGACGCCGTTGCCGTCGTCGCTCAATTCCAGCACCAGCAGGCCGGCCTGGTGAGAGGCACGCAAGCGGATCAAACCTTCGGCCGGCTTGCCCGCCAGCAGACGTTGCTCGGGCATTTCGATGCCGTGGTCGACGGCATTGCGCAGTAAATGAGTCAGCGGCGCTTCGAGCTTTTCCAATACGTCGCGGTCGACCTGGGTTTTCTCGCCTTCGATTTCCAGGCGCACCTGCTTGCCAAGGCTGCGGCCCAAATCGCGGACCATCCGCACCTGCCCGGCCAGCACATCGGCAAACGGGCGCATGCGGCACGCCAGCGCGGTGTCGTACAAGACTTGGGCACGCTGCCCGGCCTGCCAGCCAAACTCATCGATTTCGGCGGTTTTTTCCGCCAGCAACGCCTGGGCTTCACTCAGCAGGCGGCGGGTATCGGCCAGGGCTTCCTGGGCTTCCAGGTTCAGGTCGACCGTCTTGAGGTGGCCGTCGAGGCTCTCCAGCGCCCGGGCGCTGTTGCTCTGGATACGTTTGAGGCGTTGCAAGCTGGCCAGGTAAGGCTTGAGCCGCTGGGTTTCCACCAGTGATTTGCTGGACAGGTCCAACAGGCTGTTCAAGCGTTCGGCGGTGACCCGCAACACCCGCTCGCCGCCTTCGGTCATGCGCTTGTTCGGGCGTGGCAGCTCAGTGCTGACCGGCGGCGCAGGCGCAGGCGGCGACGTCAGCAACGCTTGCATCGACAACTCGGGTTCCGGCGCGGGGACTGGCGCAGTGGGCGGCGCGACTTTTTGCGACGGGTCGAGCAAACGTTCCATCAGCGCCACGTACGACTCAATGTCCGCCAGGCTCACGGTGTTGGCCGGCGTGGCGATACGCATCAGCAAGTCAGTGCCTTGCAGCAACGCGTCGATATGTTCCGGCAGCAGGTACAGTCGGCTTTCCTGGGCACTGACCAGGCAATCTTCCATTACATGGGCGACGCTCACACCGGCGTCTACCCCGACAATCCGCGCCGCACCCTTCAGGGAGTGGGCCGCGCGCATGCAGGCTTCGAGCTGGTCGGCCTGGGTGGGGTTGCGCTCCAGGGCCAGCAGGCCGGCACTGAGCACCTGGGTCTGGGCGTCGGCCTCCAGGCTGAACAACTCCAGCAGCGAGGCGTCGCGCATCTGGTCGGGGGTCATGAGAGGCTCCGGGTCACGGCAGACAACAATTGCGCCTCATCCAGCCAGCGCAGGCTGCGGCCTTTCCACTGCAACACGCCCTGGGTATAGCGGGCGCTGGCCTGGGTGCCGGAGGCAGACGCCGCGCTCAAGGTGCGCTCATCAATGGCATGGATACCGTCCACTTCGTCCACCGGCACGACCACCGGGCCGTCCTGCGCCGCGATGATCAACATACGCGGCATGACCCGCCCCCCGCTTGGGCCGCTGCTGGTACCGTCCAGCCCCAGCAACTCCACCAGCGACAGGCATGCCACCAGCGCGCCGCGCACATTGGCCACGCCCAGCAACGCCCGGGAACGCTGATGGGGCAGAGAATGGATAGGTTGCAGCGGCGCCACTTCCACCAGGCAACGCGTGGCGATGCCCAGCCACTCTTCGCCAAGACGGAACATCAACAGCGAACGGGTGACCACATCACCCTCTACCTCCGGCGCCGCCACCGGCCGGCGATCGTCCTGCTGCAAGGCGTAGCGGTCGAGCAGGCGCGTGGCGGCGGCGGAATACACCGAGCAATTGCGACAGTGAATGTGTTCAACCAACAACGGGCAGGACTTGTCACCGTGGATGCCGATGCGGTTCCAGCAGTCGTCGATGGCCTGGGTGTCGGCCAGGGTCAGGTTCAGCGCGGGGTCCAGGGTCATGATTTACGCTCACTGTCAGCGCGCTCGCTGCGCGCGGCACGGGCCTGCAAACGGCGGGCGCCGGCGACATCGCCCTGGGATTCGAGCAACGCGGCCAGGTGCATCAAGGCCTGCGGGTGCTGGGGTTCCAGGTACAAGGCTTTGCGATAATAACCCTGGGCTTCCAGGGCGCTGCCGGCCACATCACTGAGCAGGCCCAGCCAATAAAACACCTGCGCCGCCGGCGGATGGCTTTGCAAATAATGCTCACACGCAGCACGCGCCTCCAGGCTTTTTCCTTCGTTGGCCAGGGTCGCGATCTGGCTTAACAGGTCGGCTGCGTCCGACTGCACGAGCGGCGGCTGGATCGACACCACCTGGGCGCTGGTCGTACTGAACGGCCGGGGCCTGGTCGGAATTGGCGCGGCACTGCGCTGCGGGATTGGCGCGGGCATCGGCACAAAGACCGGTTCAGGCACAGGTGTTTCATGGCGACTGAAGGCAAACGACTGCGGCACACCAATTGAACGCATGCCCAGGCGGCCCAGCAGGCTGCCTTCGGCAGGCCCGATAAACAGCACACCGTCGACGTGAGTCAGGCCCTTGAGCACTTCAAACACCTGTTTCTGGGTCGGCTGGTCGAAGTAGATCAGCAGGTTGCGGCAGAACACAAAATCGTAGGTGGGCTCGTTGGCCAGCAGCTTGGGGTCCAGCAGGTTGCCCACTTGCAACCGCACCTGCTCGCGTACACGTTCGGCAATCCGGTAGCCGTCGCTTTGTTCGGTGAAGTGCCGCTCGCGAAAATCGATGTCTTGGCCACGAAACGAATTCTTGCCATACACCCCACGCCGGGCGCGCTCCACCGACAGCGGGCTGACGTCCATGCCCTGCACCTTGAACTGATGCGGCGCGAGCCCCGCGTCGAGCAAAGCCATGGCGATCGAGTAAGGTTCTTCGCCGGTGGAGCACGGCAAGCTGAGGATGCGCAGGGCACGCATCTGCTTGATTTCGGCCAGGCGCGCCACGGCCAGCCGGCCCAGGGTGGCAAAGGATTCGGGGTAACGAAAAAACCAGGTCTCGGGGACGATCACCGCTTCGATCAGCGCTTGCTGTTCGTCGGTGCAGGCTTGTAACTGCTGCCAGTACTCATCTGCCGTCTGCGCGCTGAGGGCCATGCTGCGCTGGCGTACGGCGCGTTCGATGATCGCTTCGCCCACCGAGGCAACGTCCAGGCCGATGCGGTCTTTAAGGAAGTCGAAAAAGCGCTGATCACTGCTCATCAGTCGTCCTCGCCAGCGGCAAACAGCAACGCCTGCACGTCGGCTGTCAGCAGCTCGGCCACGCCGATCCATTGCATCAGCCCGCGTTCGTCTTCGCGCACCGGGCCCAGGTAGCGGGCCTGGGAATTGTCCAGGCCGTAGGGCTTGAACTCTGCCGGGTCACAGCGCAGGGTGTCGGTGGCTTGTTCGAGCACCAGCCCCAGCCAGCGCGCCGGGGCACGTGCATCCGGCTGGTAGGTGACCAGCACCAGGCGCGTGCTGGTGCGGGCCTGGGCCGGAGTGCCGAAGGTCAAGGCGCTGAGGTCGATCACAGGCACCATCGCCCCACGATGGGCAAAGATTCCGGACACCCAGGCAGGCGCATGGGCGATGGGTTTGAGCGGCAGGCGCGGCAGCACTTCGGCCACTTCCGTGGCCTTGAGGGCATACCGTTCGTTGCCGATGTGAAACACCAGGAACAGCGCTTGTTTCACTGCCGCAACGGCACCGCGTTTAGCCGCGAGGTCGTTCATCAGACTTTGAAACGCGACACGCCGCTGCGCAGGCCGACCGCGACCTGGCTCAGTTCATCGATG
Source organism: Pseudomonas sp. Bout1 (assembly GCF_034314165.1). Taxonomy (GTDB): domain Bacteria; phylum Pseudomonadota; class Gammaproteobacteria; order Pseudomonadales; family Pseudomonadaceae; genus Aquipseudomonas. Next base: position 5,638,186 of record NZ_JAVIWK010000001.1, read on the forward strand.
GCAAAGCTGGCCTGACGCAAGGACTCCACGGTCTGGCTGCTGGCATCGCCCAACTGCACCAGCGCATGGTTGATTTGTTCGGCGCCGGTGGCCTGGGCCTGCATGCCCTCGTTGACCATCAACACCCGTGGCGCCAGTGCCTGCACCTGATGGATGATCTGCGACAGTTGCTCGCCCACTTGCTGCACTTCGAACATGCCACGGCGTACTTCTTCAGAGAACTTGTCCATGCCCATCACCCCGGCCGACACCGCAGACTGGATCTCGCGCACCATCTGCTCGATGTCGTAGGTGGCCACGGCGGTCTGGTCAGCCAGGCGCCGCACTTCGGTGGCGACCACAGCAAACCCGCGACCGTATTCACCGGCCTTCTCGGCCTCGATGGCAGCGTTGAGGGACAACAGGTTGGTCTGGTCGGCGACCTTGACGATGGTAACCACCACCTGGTTGATGTTGCCGGCCTTCTCATTGAGGATCGCCAGCTTGGCGTTGACCAGGTCGGCCGCGCCCATCACCGAATGCATGGTTTCTTCCATGCGCGCCAGGCCTTGCTGGCCGGAACCTGCGGCCACCGACGCCTGGTCGGCGGCGGTAGAGACTTCGGTCATGGTGCGAACCAGGTCCTTGGAAGTGGCAGCGATCTCCCGGGAAGTGGCGCCGATCTCGGTGGTAGTCGCCGCGGTTTCGGTGGCGGTGGCCTGCTGTTGCTTGGAGGTGGCGGCAATCTCGGTGACCGAGGTAGTGACCTGTACCGAAGAGCGCTGGGCCTGGGACACCAGGGCGGTAAGCTCGGTCATCATGTCGTTGAAGCCGGTTTCTACCGCGCCGAATTCATCCTTGCGTTCCAGGTTCAGGCGCTTGCTCAGGTCACCGGTGCGCATGGTTTCGAGGATGTCGACGATGCGCTTCATCGGCGCCATGATCGCGCGCATCAACAGCAGGCCACAGAGGCCGGCGGCCAGGATGGCGAGAATCAACGAAACGCCCATGCTGATTTTGGCAGCGGATACCGCGTCGTCGATGGCGTTGGTGGCGCGGTCGGCGACGTTTTTGTTTTCGGTGATGATGTCGTTGAGCTTCATGCGGCCTGCGGTCCAGGACGGGGTCAGCTCGGCGTCGAACAGTTTGCGAGCGGCGCTCACATCGTGGTTTTGCAGGTGGTCGAGGACGCCGGAGAGGGCCTTGTTGTAGGCCTGGTGCATGGCTTCGAATTTATCGAACTCGGCTTGGTCCTCACCGCCGTTGATGGTCTCTTTATAGTTGGCCATCTGGGTGATGATGCGCGCTTCGAAGGACTTGAAATCGGCCTTGTCGGTGTCGGTAAGACCCTTGTCTTCGCGCAGGCCAATAATGTCGAGGGTTTGCAGGTAGCTGTCGACCCAGGCGCTGCGGATCATCGAGCTCAGGTACACCCCCGGGACTGCATCGTCGCGGACCGATTCTTCGCTGACTTCGATCTTCAGCAGGCGTGAATACGAGACCACTACCATCAGCAGCATGATCGCGATGATGACCGCAAAGCTCGCCAAAATCCGTTGGCGCAAGGTCCAGTTCTTCACAGTAATTCCTCGAGGGCCATTCAAATGGAGGAGAGTATAGCTGAGCAGGTGCCATCATTAGGCACTGGGTTTTTGGATGGGGGTTACGCGGGGAAAAGTTTGGAGGGCATATCCGTTGTTGCGCTGACGGGTCGGTACTCGGCCAACAAAAACAAGCCCAAATAAAAGGCCTCGCACTAGCGAGGCCTTTTATTTGGGCTTCAATCTCTTCAACTTTGTGGCCTCATCCCTTGGGACATCCCAAACATGAATAACAACAACTCATGATCAGGCTTGACCGCGACACCGACCTTGGCGATCCGCGGCATCGGGCACTGCTGCCCGACACCCTGCACCGCACTGAGAACTTGTGTCCGGGGCTGCTCCCACGCAGCCAGGGCCAGGGCAGCAATGCCCAACGCCCCCAACAGAAACAAACCTCGTGCAATTTCTAGCTTCATTACGTTAAACCCTTGATAGCGCTGCCAAACGCCGTCTCGTAAAAGTAGCTCAGTTTCTGCCAGTCGGCGGAGTTCCACGACGAATGGCGACGCAGCTGCAACATGTCATGCCGGGCCGCCCGCAACGCGGTCATACGTTGCCGACACTTCTCGAAATCCAGCAGCGCCACTTCAACATTCGCCGAGTCGCCCTCGCCCGTCACCCGCACGAAGATATGCTTGATATACAGGCAACCATGCTGCCAGCGACCTTTGTGCATGCGCGCCAACGTGCCAGCGAGTTCCTTGAGCAGGCGCTCATGTACCCCCTCGCCATACTGCTCACGACCACCGGCGGCGTACCAGTTTTCGATCTCGTCGAAACCGTCCAGCGACGCCGTCACCAACAATGCTTTCCATTGATGCTCAGGGTCGCGGCGGGCTTCACAGAACACCAGTTCTGGTACCCGTACATCCAGCAGGCGCAAGCCCTTGAGGGCATCACGCTCGCGCAACACGGTGGGGCGTCCAAAAGGATGGAGCCAACTGCGGTAAATATGCCCCGTCTGGCGCTTGCAGTAGAGCAAACGACCATTGGTGCCCGTCACCCGTTGCACGCCACTTTCACCGCCGCGACGACGATTGGGTTCCTCGACCCACTCGCCCTTCTGGCGCCAGAAATAATCAAATCGCTCCTCGGGAGCTACTTCACTACCTGCTACAGACTCAACAACCATCCTGTTACCTCTTGCGCAATACATACACTCGCCACATGGCGTAGAGCGGTATGAAGTCCAGGAATTCCTGAACACGGAAACCGGCCTGTTCAAACTCTGCCTCAACAGTAGCAGCCGGTAACACGAACCGATTTTGGTAACCTTCCTGCTCACCTTTTTTACGACGCCGCACTTCGGCACGCTTGCGTTTCCACGCCTTGAAATTGCCATCTACCCACAGCGAGATAATCACGCTATCGCGGGTAACACGCTGAAACTCGCGCAGTATTGTCAGCCTGTGCTCTGGGTCACCAATGTGGTGCATCAAGCGCATGCAGAAAATACTGTCGACTGCGTTGTCTGGCAAATCAATATCAAAGGCAGACGTCTGCAAAGGTCGTACCCGTTTCACCACGTCCGCCGGCTGGGCGACCGTGGCGATCTTCAACATCGATTCGGAATTGTCCGCCCCGATGATCACCCGATTGGGCTTTTCGGCCAACAGCGGCCAGAACCGCCCGGCACCGCACGGCAGGTCCAATACCAGGCCTGGCTCGCCGGCCAGGGCTAACGCACCGCGGGCCAATTGCTCGTCGCGTTTGTGGGACAACCGGCGAGCCAGATTGTCCTGATGCTTGAGCAAATAATTTTGCGCGTGCTTATCGTCGTACTTTTCGGAAAATTCGAGCTTGATCGGAGTAGGCATCAACGGGTCTCCAGTTGCTGATGCCTACAACCTTAAGCAGCAATCTGTGATCAACAAGTCAACTCTTTGTGAAAAACTTGTCCTGTCGAATCCTATACATTACAAAACTTTGCAGACACAAGTCATGGCGCGGTGCCATCTTCGCCGAAAAGCAGGGAGTCTGCCGCAGAGTAGCGCCAGGGCAGGCATCAGGCGTTGACCTGACTCAACTCAACATGAAAGCGGCAGCCATTGGGTTCCATGGTACTGAGGCTGACGCTCCAGCCCTGGTTCTCGCAGATACGTTGAACCAGCGACAAACCCAGGCCCAGGCCTTCGCCGCGCTTTTCACTGCCGCGCACAAACGGCTCGAACATGGCCTCGCGCTTGTCCTCGGGAATGCCCACGCCGGAGTCTTCCACCACAAAGCCGCTCGGCTCCAGGGTCAGGCGGATAAAGCCATGCTCGGTGTAATGCAGTGCATTGCGTAGCAGGTTGCCCATTACTGCATGCAGGAAGGTCGCGTTGTAGCGGGTATCCAACGGCGCGCCGGGCTGATAGATCAGCTCCAGCCCCTTGCGTTCGATCGGCTCGCGCCAGATCCCCAACAGAGCATCCGCCACCTGCGCCAGGTTGGCCTGGGGTGACATGCCGGCCTCTTCGCGCTGGGCACGGGCCAGCATCAGGAAGGTTTGCACCAGTTCGCGCATTTCCTCGCAGGCCCGCGCGATGCGTTCGACCTGGTTGCGACCGCGCTGATCGATCGCCGGGTTTTCCAGCAACAGTTCGCAGGAACTGGCGAGCACCATCAGTGGGGTGCGCAACTCGTGGCTCACGTCACTGGTGAACAGTTGCTCGCGGGACAACGCCTGGCGCAGGCGGCCCAGCGTCGCATCGAAGGCCACCGCCAGCTCTCCGACTTCATCGGCGGCGTAGTCCGGCGCCAAAGGCGGTGCCAGGCCCAGCAACTGGTCACGATGGCGAACCTGTCGGGCCAGGCGCACCACTGGCGCCATCACTTTGCGAGCCAGGACCCAGCCGAGGAATACCGCCAGCGCCAGGCTGAGTACGAAGCCCACCAGTACCACGGCAAACAGTACGCGTTCGCGCTCTTCGAAATCGCTCTGGTCTTGCAACAGGACATAGCGGCGCCCATCCACCACCTCGACCATGGCATGGTAGGACAGCGACTCGCGAAACACCTCGTGGAAACCCGGCTCCAGGTGACGCAGGTCTTTGGGCAGCTCAAAATCGCCAGGGCCGCCGCTGAAATAGAACAACTGGTCCGGTTCGGGACGATGGCCCCAGTCCTCGACGCTGTCCATCAGCAGCAGGCGCTGCAAGTCACCGCCCAGGCCGGCCGAGATGAGCTTTTCTTCTACCAGGTGCACGGTGGCGACGATGCCCATGGCAAACGCCCCCGCCACCAACGCACTCATCAAGGCAAAGGCAATGATGATCCGCTGGGCAAGGCTTTGCTTAAACTCCATCACGACCCTCGGCCAGGCGATAGCCCACACCGTGCACCGTTTGCAGCAACGGTTTGGCGAAAGGTTTGTCAATCACCTGACGCAGTTGATGGACATGGCTGCGCAAGCTGTCGCTGTCCGGGCAGTCATCGCCCCACAGGGCTTCTTCGAGAATTTCGCGGCGCAATACGTGGGGGCTTTTTTGCATCAGCACCGCCAGCAGCTTCAGGCCCACCGGGTTGAGTTTGAGCAGGCGCCCCTCGCGGGTGACTTCCAGGGTGTCCAGGTCGTAATTCAGATCGCCAACTTGTAAGGCACGGCGCCCACCGCCCTGGGCACGGCGCAGCACCGCTTCGATGCGTGCGGCCAATTCCGACAGCGCAAACGGTTTGAGCAGGTAGTCATCGGCACCAGACTTGAAGCCCTGCAGCCGGTCATCCAGTTGGTCGCGGGCGGTGAGCATGATCACCGGCGTGTCGCGTCGCGCATCTTCACGCAGGCGTTTGCACAGGGTGTAGCCATCAATGCCAGGCAGCATGATGTCGAGCACGATCAGGTCGTAATGTTCGGTGGCAGCCAGGTGCAGGCCCGACAAACCGTCCTGCGCACAGTCTACGGTGTAGCCCTTGAGCCCCAGGTAATCGGCCAGGTTGGCCAGAATATCGCGGTTGTCTTCAACCAGTAAAATTCGCATGGGCAGTGTCTCCGTACGCGGTAACGGCCGTGTTGGCTCGCGCAGCTTAAGGCCAAGTATGGCTCACGGCTAGGCCTGAAGGCCGCGCCGATTACTGTTTTCAACCGATTGCGGGACTTAACGAGTTTTTCACTATAGGTTCACAACCTGACTACAGTGTCAGCGCGAAGATCGCGCCCATCGAAAATAAGGAATGTTGACATGGGTTTTCCAAAAACGGCGCCAATGCGCTATTTGCTGTTGGTGACCGGTGCCTGGCTGGTTATTTTTCTACTGACCCGCATCCTGCTGTTGGTAACCCATCTGGACGAAGTCAGCGGTAACCTGCTGCCGGTATTCGGCGTGGGCCTGCTCTATGACCTTGGCTTCCTGGCCTATGCCGCCCTGCCCCTGGGCTTGTACCTGCTGCTGTGCCCGCCGGCTTTGTGGCGCCGCCGGGGCCATCGCTGGTTCTTGCAGGCGGTGCTGACCGTGAGCCTGTTCGCCATGCTTTTCACCAGCGTGGCCGAATGGTTGTTCTGGGACGAGTTCGGCGTGCGCTTCAATTTTATAGCCGTGGATTATTTGGTTTACTCCAAAGAGGTGCTGAATAACCTGTTGGAGTCTTATCCAATTGGCAAGCTGCTGAGTCTGTTGGCGGTGCTGGCGATCGTCTTGAGCCTGGCCTTGCGCAAACCGTTCAACGCGGCAATGAGTTCGCCAATGCCGGCGATGCGTAAACGCCTGCTCAACGCCCTTGGCTTGTTGGTAGTGGCCGGCCTGAGCCTGCAACTGATCAACCAGGACAGCCCACGCAGCCAGGGCGGCAACGCCTACAACAATGAACTGGCGAGCAACGGCCCCTATCAGTTCTTCGCCGCGTTCCGTAACAACGAACTGGACTACAACCAGTTCTACAAAAGCCTGCCAGCCGATGTCGTCGCCAAGCAACTGCGCGCCGAACTCAGCGAACCCAATGCACAGTTTATCGGCACCGACCCACTGGATATCCGTCGCACCATTACTAACCCGGGCACGTTGCGCAAACCCAATATCGTGCTGGTGACCATCGAAAGCTTCAGCGCCAAGTACATGGGCAGCAACGGCGACGCGGACAACCTCACACCCAACCTTGATGCGTTGCGCAAACAGAGCCTGTACTTCAATAACTTCTACGCCACCGGAACCCGTACCGACCGCGGCCTGGAAGCCATCACCCTGGCTATCCCGCCCACGCCTGGTCGCTCGATCGTCAAGCGCATTGGCCGGGAAAGCGGTTTCGGGAGCCTGGGCCAACACCTCAACGCCATCGGCTACGACAGCGTGTTCGTCTACGGCGGCCGTGGCTACTTCGACAACATGAACGCCTTTTTCAGTGGCAACGGTTACCGCGTGGTCGACCAGAGCAGCGTGCCCGAGGCGGAAATCAGCTTTAAAAACGCCTGGGGCATGGCCGACGAAGACCTTTATAAGCAGACGCTGAAACTGGCAGACGCCGACTACGCCAAGCAGCAACCGTTCCTGCTGCAGTTAATGACCACCTCCAACCACCGCCCGTACACCTACCCGGCAGGTCGTATTGATATCAAGTCCGGTGACGGTCGCAATGGCGCGGTGAAGTACACCGACTACGCCATCGGCCAGTTCCTGGAGGCGGCGCGCCAGAAGCCATGGTTCGACAACACGATCTTCATCTTCGTCGCCGACCACACGGCGGGCAGCGCGGGCAAGGAAGACCTGCCCATGGCCAACTACCAGATCCCGTTGTTTATCTACGCGCCCAAGCTGATCGATGCTGGCGAGAATGCGAAACTGGCGAGCCAGATCGACCTGGCGCCAACCCTGCTGGGTTTGCTGAACCTGAGCTACGAGTCGACGTTCTTTGGCCGCAACCTGCTGCAAGACAATCCATTGCCCCCACGTGTGGTGGTCGGCAACTACCAGTACCTGGGCTTGTTCGACGGTAACGACCTGGCGATTCTCAGCCCACGCCAGGGCCTGCGCCGCCATGACCAGGCGCTGGGCGACAGCCACGAAACCCGGGTTGGCAGTGATGACCCGTTGATCCAGCGAGCCATCACCTACTACCAGGGCGCCAGCTATGGCTACAAACAACAGTTGTTGAGCTGGAGGGCGCCCAAGGACGAGGTTCCCCAAGTGAGTGCACGCTAACCAAATTGCCCCGGCCAAGTCTGCCCGGGGCTTTTTTTAGAGTTCGAATTCGTCATGCAAGCAATCGTTGTTCGTCCGTTATCCAAACCCCTCAACTTCTGGCTGTGCCTCGCTGTGCCTGCCGTTCTGGCGGTGGCCATGCTGTTGCTGGAGCTTACGTCGCTGGACATGGACATAGCCAAGTTGTTCTACAACGCTTCGGAAGGCGGCTTTGTCGGCCGGCACAGTTTTTTTCTGGAGGACATTCTTCACGATCGTGCCAAGCAGATGGTGATTGTGTTTTCGGTGCTGGCGATCGCCGGGTTTGCCGGGGCATTTGTTATCGACCGGCTTAAACCCTATCGTCGGGAACTGGGGTGCCTGGTGCTGTCGCTCGCGTTGGCCACCTCGTTTGTTTCGCCGTTGAAGACGGTGACCGGGGTGCAATGCCCGTGGAGCGTCAAGGAGTTTGGCGGCCAGGAAACCTACAGCGAACTACTCAGTCCCAGGCCGCCGACTGACAAGCCGGGCCGTTGCTGGCCGGGCGGGCATGCGGCGACCGGGTTCGCCTTGTTTGCGTTGTTTTTTGCCCTGAGGGATCGCCGCCCGCGCATGGCACGCTGGGCATTTATATTTGCGCTGGGCCTGGGCACGGTGCTTTCGGTGAGCCGCACGATGCAAGGGGCGCACTTTCTTTCTCATAACGTGTGGACGGCGATTTTCAGTTGGGTGATTTGTTTGGGGGCGTATTACTTTTTGCTGTACCGGCCGCAGAGGGTTGCGGTTCGGGCGGGGCCACTTTTGAAAGGAACCCAAACGTAACCAAAAGGCTCAACGCCACCACTCGGGCGGCTTGAGTGTAGAAGCAAAATCAACAGCAAACACCGTCCACGGCAGGAGCTGGCTTGCCGGCGATGGCGTTAACTGGGTGTACCTGATACACCGAGTTGCCTGCATCGCCAGCAAGCCGGCTCCTACAGCTTTTGTCCTTGCTTCTTTCAGGATGCCGGTTTAGCCGCGACGGGCCTTCGCGGCGGCCCGCGGAACAATTTCGGAGCGCGGCGCCGACAGGCGGGGCAGCACGTTTTGGTTACTTTGCCGCCTTTTGCAAAGTGACACGCTGTAAAAGCGGAACCAATATCAGCCAGTACAAAAATAACGGATATATACACCAAAAATCGCAAGCCAAAAAAAGCCCCACCTGCATCACTGCAGGCGGGGCTTCTTTTTACAGGGGTAAGGCTGGCTTACATCATGCCGCCCATGCCGCCCATACCACCCATGTCTGGCATACCGCCGCCAGCTGGAGCGTCATCTTTGATCTCGGCGATCATAGCTTCAGTGGTGATCATCAGGCTGGCAATCGACGAAGCCGCTTGCAGAGCCGAACGAGTCACTTTAGCTGGGTCCAGGATGCCCATTTCGATCATGTCGCCGTATTCGCCGGTAGCAGCGTTGTAACCGAAGTTACCCGAACCCTGCTTGACCTTGTCGACAACTACGCTTGGCTCGTCGCCGGAGTTGGCAACGATCTGGCGCAGTGGTGCTTCAACAGCACGACGCAGCAGAGCGATACCGACGTCTTGGTCAGCGTTGTCGCCTTTGAGCTCGGAGATAGCCTGCAGGGCGCGAACCAGTGCCACGCCACCGCCAGGTACCACGCCTTCTTCAACGGCTGCACGGGTAGCGTGCAGGGCGTCTTCAACGCGGGCTTTCTTCTCTTTCATTTCAACTTCGGAACCAGCGCCAACCTTGATCACTGCAACGCCGCCGGACAGCTTGGCCAGGCGCTCTTGCAGTTTTTCACGGTCGTAGTCGGAAGTGGTATCAGCCACTTGGGCGCGGATCTGGGTAACACGTGCCTGGATGTCAGCTTCAACACCAGCACCGTCGATCACGGTGGTGTTTTCCTTGGTCACGGTGACGCGCTTGGCATTACCCAGGTGTTCCAGGGTAGCGCTTTCCAGGCTCAGGCCGATCTCTTCGGAGATAACGGTACCGCCAGTCAGAACAGCGATGTCCTGCAGCATGGCCTTGCGACGATCGCCGAAACCTGGTGCTTTAACGGCAACCACTTTCACGATACCGCGCATGTTGTTCACAACGAGAGTCGCCAGGGCTTCGCCTTCAACGTCTTCGGAAACGATCAGCAGTGGGCGACCGGCCTTGGCAACAGCTTCCAGAACTGGCAGCAGTTCACGGATGTTGGAGATCTTTTTGTCAACCAGCAGGATCAGCGGGCCGTCGAGCTCGGCGGTCATGGTGTCTGGCTTGTTGACGAAGTACGGGGACAGGTAGCCACGGTCGAACTGCATGCCTTCAACAACCGACAGTTCGTTTTCCAGGCCCGAGCCTTCTTCAACGGTGATCACGCCTTCTTTACCGACTTTTTCCATGGCTTCGGCAATGATGTCGCCGATGGAGCTGTCGGAGTTGGCCGAGATGGTGCCGACCTGAGCGATTGCCTTGGTGTCGGCGCATGGCTTGGACAGGGACTTCAGCTCTTTGACAATGGCGATGGTCGCCTTGTCGATGCCGCGTTTGAGGTCCATCGGGTTCATGCCGGCAGCGACGGCTTTCAGGCCTTCGTTGACGATCGACTGAGCCAGGACGGTGGCGGTGGTGGTGCCGTCGCCTGCGTCATCGTTGGCACGGGAGGCAACGTCTTTGACCAGTTGCGCGCCCATGTTTTCGAAGCGATCTTTCAGCTCGATTTCTTTGGCGACGGAAACGCCGTCCTTGGTGATGGTCGGAGCGCCGAAGCTCTTCTCGATGATCACGTTACGGCCTTTAGGGCCCAGGGTCGCTTTTACTGCGTCAGCCAGGACGTTGACACCGGCGAGCATTTTTTTACGGGCGGAATCGCCGAATTTAACTTCTTTAGCAGCCATGATCGATATTCCTTAAATACTTTGTAGTAACGGGAAGATGAGCGGGGAAATCAGCCTTCCAGAACAGCGAGAATCTCGTTCTCAGCCATTACCAGCAGGTCTTCGCCGTCGATTTTCACAGTGTTGCTGCCGGAGTAAGGGCCGAAAACAACCTTGTCACCCACTTTCACAGCCAGCGCACGTACTTCACCGTTTTCCAGGGTTTTGCCTGGGCCAGCAGCGAGAATCACACCGTGGTTGGCTTTTTCAGCAGCCGAACCTGGCAGAACGATGCCGCCAGCGGTTTTCTTTTCTTCTTCACTGCGACGGATGACGACGCGGTCATGCAGAGGACGAAGCTTGCTCATTGTCGATCTCTCCTAATTGTGTTTTTCATCGGCCGGTGTCAATTCCGGCAGGTTAAATTCCGGCGGTGCCGGTCGCGGTTCGCGGCGCGAAACGCGGAAGTCTGTCTGGTGTCGCCACCAGAAACCTTGCGGTGACCGTTACATAAGGGCGCATAAGCTTATTACAAGGGTGCAGGGATGAAATTTTTTGTGTCGGGTGCGTCTTTAAAAGCCACACGGCACCCGCAGGTGCCGTGCCAGTGAGCGGATTACTTGGGGTCGCGGTGTTCGAACTCGCCTTCGATCACATCACCTTCACGCCCCAGGGGCTGGCGCGGGGCCGGGCCACCACGGGGTTGCAGGTCGTCGGCAAAGGCGCGCTGGCGGATCGCCGCCTCTTCGGCGCGCTGGCGCATCTTGCCCGCCAACAGCTTGCGAGTGAATGGCAGCAACATTACCAGGCCCACTACGTCGCTGATAAAGCCCGGCAGGATCAATAAGCCACCGGCCAACGCCATCATCAGGCCTTCGAGCATGGTCTGGGCCGGCAGTTCGCCGCGATTCAGGCTTTCACGGGCACGCAGCGCCGTGGCCAGGCCGGCGACGCGCAGCACCAGAACGCCGAGCATCGAGCCGAGAATGATAAGCAGCAGCGCCGGGAAAAACCCTATTGCCCCACTGACTTGTACGAATACGAACAGCTCCAGCACTGGAAACAACAAAAAGAGCAACAAAAAAGGGCGCATCAAATGGTTCCTCAACGCAAGAATGCCTTGCTACTTCACCTTAGATGACGTCGCCGTTTCGTGAATTCAAGCTTCAGCGCCTGTTTTTTTCGGCCAGACCTCAGCGTGAGCCAGGAAAACCAAGGCTTCGCGTACTTGTGTCGGCGTGTTGCAAGGCTCGGCAAACGGCAGCCAATAAAGTGCCTGGCCAATGCGCAAGTGCATGCCTTCACTGTCGATACCGGCCAATTGCGCAGGCTCGGAGGTCGGCAAGCCGGCCAGTTCGACGTAGTGGGCGATGGCCTTGGTGTGGTCGCTGTTCATGTGCTCGATCATGCTCAGTTCGGCCTTGCCCGCGAACGGATTGGCCAGGGCCAGTTGGTCAACCCAGTGGATCGCGCCAAACCCGCCGATGTAACGGTGACGTACCGGCTTAAGCACCCAGAAGTCAAAATCATGGGCTTTGTGGTAGTTCGCCGAATCCGGGAAATAGCGGTAATAGCGTTCGGCGGCAGCTTCAATTGCCGCACTGTCTTCGAGTTTCTCGGCCTCGGCCAGGTAGGTCAGGCGCCCTACCGCTTGCACATCGTCGGCCTCACGCTCACCAACCAACAGGGAGCACTTGGGGTCCTTTTGCAAATTGTGGGTGTGCTGGGCGATGCGGCTGATCAGGATCAGCGGCCGGCCCTCGGCATCCAGGCAATACGGCACCACTGAGCCAAACGGGAAACCGGGCATGGCCTTGGACAGAGTGGCCAGTGCCCCCCGGTATTCCTTGAGCAGTAGTTCTCGGGCATTTTTGGCAACGTGCTCGCTCAACTTATGACTCCTTTGATAAATTTCGTCAAAAAACAAACCTGGATAGCCGCTTAATTCTGCCCACAGGACTTGCGAATGCATCTCAACGACAAAGTAATCATTATCACCGGCGGTTGCCAGGGTTTGGGCCGCTTCGCTGCCGAGTATTTTGCAAGCAAAGACGCACACTTGGCGCTGATGGCCCTCAATCAGGAAAAATCTCGACGAGGCGGTAGCCGCTTGCCAGGCCCATGGTGTGCAAGCCAGGGCCTATTTGTGCGACATGGCGAATGAGAGCAGGCGGCCCAAGCCGTCACAGATGGGGCAGACCGTGGAGTTGGACGGCGGGTTACACCTTTTGACGCCCCGGAGGGCTTTTTACAAGGTGGTTTTTTACCAGGTGGCTTTTTACCAGGTGACGCCGAACCCTGCGGTATAGCGGGTCTTGCTCAACGCACTTTCCGAGTCGCCACTAATAATGTCGCGCTCGGCCTTGAGGTTGAGGGAGGCCCACTCGGTGACTTTGTAGCGCAAGCCCATTTCTGCATCCAGGGAGTAGCTGGACGGGCCCGACAGCGGCTTGCCCAACTCGCCATTGGTGAAGAATTCAACGGTCTTGCCCACCAGGAAGCGGTTGTAGTTCCACTTCGCAGCCAGCGAGTAGAAATTGTCTTTGCCGCCGTCCTGGTATTCGTAATCGGTGCGGTTGACCAGCGAACCGAGGGAGAACGCGCCCAGTTCGTCATCCCAGAACTGATAGCCAGGGCCGGTACCCACGGTGCGTTGGCGGGACAGGTCTTCAACCTTGTCGCGCTTGTAGGTCAAGCGGCCCTGCCAGAACCAGTGTTCGGTGAGAAACCGGTCCAGGTCGTATTCCAACGCCCAGTTGTCAGTGGTGGTCACGTCATCCTGGAATTCGCGGTTGTATTCGCCCTCGGCGGTATGACGCCACTGGCCATGACGTGCGGTGGTCTTAAAGTCGATGTCGTAGTCGTTGGTGTCGTTTTCGGCGCGTTTGTAGTCCAGCGCCATATCGATATTACCCTTCCACACCAGGTCTTCGATCACGGGCTTGGGCTTGATGATCTGCTGGATGCTCGCCAGTTCGACGGTCTTGGGCGCCTCGCCGTTGGCCAGGATAACCTTGCCGTCGTCGGCCGCCTTCAGGGATTTGGCCTTTTCGCCGGAGTAGGCGTCCTGCTTGACCAGAAGCTCCTGGTCGCTTTCCAGGGTTTTGACCTGCTTCCAGTCCACCGGGATCGCACCCGCGTAGTCGGTCTGGATCAGCAGCTTGCCACCGTCGAAAACCTTGATTTTGCCGGTCAGGCGATCACCGTTCTTCAACCAGACGGTATCGGCGAGCAGCGGCGTGGAAGCGCTGAAAACAGCGAGGCACAGCAGGGTTCTGGACAACATAAGCGGATATGGGGCTCGAGTTTGGCGAAAAAACGGGCATTATCGGGTTGGATAACTTCTTAGCAAGGACTGACTCGGGTATTGGTATCGAGTTCCGTTCTCAGCGTTACATTTGCAGACATTTCCTACGAATAGACGGATATTTTCATCGGATATGCCCACCGTGACCGAAACATCCGACACCCCACAGACCCCGGCCGAAATGCGCCGCACCGTGCTGTACCTGACCCTTGCCCAAGTGCCCGAAGGCTGCGTGATCAGCTACGGGGAGCTGGCGCACCTCGCCGGTTTGGGTCGCGCCGCGCGCTGGGTAGGCCGCACCCTGAGCCAACTGCCCGATGGCACCAAACTGCCCTGGCATCGCGTGTTGGGTGCCGGTGGTCGGATAAGTCTGCCGGTGGGCAGTGCCTCGGGGGACGAGCAACGCGCGCGTTTGCGCGGCGAAGGCGTCACCATCCGAAACAATCGCGTTGATATTCAGCGCCATGGCTGGCGCCCGGTAGAGCACAGCGGTTAGAGTGCGCGCTTTATTTGCGTAATTCTGAGGCAGACTCCAGCCCATGCCCCGTAAAACCTGGCGCGCCGCGCTCGCCGCCTATGCCAGCCCCTCGACGTTAGTGCTGTTGCTGCTCGGCTTTGCTGCCGGCTTGCCTTATATGTTGGTGTTCTCGACGCTTTCGGTATGGTTGCGCGAGGCCGGTGTGGCCCGCGAAACCATCGGTTACGCGAGCCTGATCGGCCTGGCCTATGCCTTCAAGTGGGTCTGGTCACCCTTGCTCGACCAATGGCGCCTGCCACTGCTCGGCAAGCTCGGACGTCGTCGGTCCTGGTTGGTGCTGTCCCAGACGTTGGTGATCCTCGGATTGATCGGCATGGGCTTTTGCGATCCGCAAAAGCACCTTTCCTGGCTGATCGCCATCGCCGTAATTGTCGCCTTCGCTTCCGCCACCCAAGATATAGCCGTAGACGCCTACCGCCTGGAAATCGCCGATGACAGCCGCCAGGCTGCGCTGGCTGCCAGCTATATGTCCGGCTACCGGATCGCCGCGCTGCTGGCCACCGCTGGCGCGCTGTTTTTCGCGGAAGGCTTCGGCTCCACCGGTTTCAACTATAAGCACTCGGCATGGGCAGGCACGTATGTGCTGTTTGGGGTGCTGATGGTGCCTGCGCTGCTGACGACCCTGTTCATGCGCGAACCCAATGTGCCGCTGCGTACCCAACTGCAGGCCGGGCGCTACAGTTTTGCGCACCAGCTAATGTCGGTGTTCGTGCTGATCGTGCTGCTGGTGTCGGTACCGGCGATGTTTACCCAGCTGTACAACACGGATTTCGCCAGCGTGCTGTTCCATGGTGTCAGCCTGCTGGACTTGCTGCTGGAAGACCGCGCGTTCCTGCGGGCCATCCTCTATATCATCCTGACCACCCTGTGCCTGTCGACCATGGGCCGCCGGGGCCTGGCGCCGGTGCTCACGCCGGTCAACGACTTTATCCTGCGCTACCGCTGGCAGGCCTTCCTGCTGCTGGGGCTGATTGCTACCTACCGCATGTCGGACACGGTGATGGGCGTCATGGCCAACGTGTTCTATATCGACCAGGGTTTTACCAAGGACCAGATCGCCGGGGTCAGCAAGGTATTCGGCCTGATCATGACCTTGCTGGGTGCGGGCATGGGCGGCCTGCTGATCGTGCGTTTCGGGATCCTGCCGATCCTGTTTATCGGCGGCATTGCATCGGCCGGCACCAACCTGCTGTTCGTGATGCTCGCCGACATGGGCCCGGACCTGCAGATGCTGATCTTCACCATCTCCCTGGACAACTTCAGTTCGGGCATGGCGACCTCGGCGTTTGTTGCGTACCTGTCGAGCCTGACCAACCTGAAGTTCTCCGCCACTCAATATGCCTTGCTCAGTTCGATCATGCTGCTGCTGCCACGGCTGATCGGCGGGTATTCGGGGGTGATGGTCGAGAAGTTCGGTTACCACAACTTCTTCATGATCACCTGCCTGCTGGGTGTGCCGACGCTTATCCTGATCGCCTTGCACTGGTTTCAGGAAAGCCGGCGGATTCGCTTGAATCCTCCTGAGGAAAACGAATCACCGTAGGAGCTGGCTTGCCTGCGATTGCATCACCGCGGTGTAACTGACACACCGTGTTGCCTGCATCGCAGGCAAGCCAGCTCCCACAGAAGCCCCGCTCCAGCAACCAGATGCCTGTACGTCGGCAGCAAGCGCCCGTACAATCCCAAGTCATTTCAAGTCCAAGCAACCGACAACGGCCTACCATGCGCACCAGTCAATATTTGCTCGCCACACAGAAAGAAACGCCTTCCGACGCGGTCGTGATCAGCCACCAGCTGATGCTGCGCGCCGGCATGATCCGCAAACTGGCCTCGGGCCTGTACACCTGGCTGCCCATGGGCTTGAAGGTAATGCGCAAGGTCGAAGCCATCGTTCGTGAAGAAATGAACGCCGCCGGCTCTCTGGAAGTGTTGATGCCGAGCACCCAACCGGCCGAGCTGTGGCAGGAATCCGGGCGCTGGGAAGAGTACGGCCCTGAATTGCTGCGCTTCAAGGATCGTCATGGCCGCGACTTTTGCGCCGGCCCGACCCACGAAGAAGTGATCACCGACCTGATGCGCAACGAGTTGAGCAGCTATAAACAGCTGCCGCTGAACCTGTATCAGATCCAGACCAAGTTCCGTGATGAAATCCGTCCACGCTTCGGTTTGATGCGCGGCCGCGAATTCATCATGAAGGACGCCTACTCGTTCCACCCGGACCAGGCGTCCCTGCAGGTCACCTACGACCGCATGCACACCGCTTACTGCAACGTGTTCACCCGCCTGGGCCTGAAGTTCCGCCCGGTTGAAGCCGACAACGGCTCCATCGGCGGTGCCGGCTCCCACGAGTTCCACGTGCTGGCCGAATCCGGTGAAGACGACATCGCGTTCAGCAACGCTTCGGACTATGCGGCGAACATCGAGAAAGCCGAAGCCGTGCCACGGGAAACGTCCCGCCCGGCGCCAAGCGAAGAGCTGCGCCTGGTGGATACGCCTGAGACCAAGACCATCGCGGCCCTGGTGGAGAAATTCAATCTGCCGATTGAAAAGACCATCAAGACCCTGATCGTGCGTGCCGAGGAAGAAGGCAAGCTGATCGCCCTGGTGATCCGTGGTGACCACGAGCTCAACGAAATCAAGGCCGGCCAGCAGCCAGGCGTGGCCAACCCGCTGGTGATGGCCACCGACGCCGAACTGCGCGACGCCATTGGCGCCGGCGCCGGTTCCCTGGGCCCGCTGAACCTGCCGCTGCCGATCATCATCGACCGCTCGGTAGAGCTGATGAGCGACTTCGGTATCGGTGCCAACATCGATGACAAGCACTACTTTGGCGTGAACTGGGAGCGTGACCTGCCAGTTCCGACCGTGGCCGACCTGCGCAACGTGGTGGCAGGCGACCCGAGCCCGGACGGCAAGGGCACTCTGGAAATCAAGCGCGGCATCGAAGTCGGGCACATCTTCCAGCTGGGCAACAAGTACAGCAAGGCGATGAAGTGCGAAGTGCTGGGCGAGAACGGCAAGCCGATCACCCTCGAAATGGGCTGCTACGGCATTGGCGTATCCCGCGTGGTCGCGGCTGCCATCGAGCAGAACAACGACGAGAAAGGCATCATCTGGAGCGACGCCCTGGCGCCTTTCCAGGTCGCTTTGGTACCGCTGCGCTACGAAACCGAGCAAGTACGCGAAGCCACCGACAAGCTGTACGCCGAACTGACGGCTGCCGGCTTCGAAGTGTTGCTGGATGACCGAGACAAGAAAACCAGCCCGGGCATCAAATTCGCCGACATGGAACTGATTGGCATCCCGCACCGAATCGTGGTCAGTGACCGCGGCCTGGCCGATGGCAATCTGGAATACAAGAGCCGGACCGAAGCCGAAGCCCAACCGTTGCCGGTGGCTGACGTGCTGTCTTTCCTTCAGGCGCGTATTCGTCGCTGAAAACCAGATCAAGAGTCGTCATGTTCAAGCGAAACACCATAGCCCTGGGGGGCGCCACGTTATGTGGCGCCCTGCTGGTCAGCGGCTGCGCCAACCAAATGTCGCAACGCAGCGAGCACGAGGAACGTATCGAGCGCAAATTGCTCGATCACAGCCTGCAGATCGATGTGGGCGAGCCCAAGGTGCTGGAGCTGCCACAGCGTCGGGTTCGCATTCACGAGCAAAAGACCTTTGAGGTCACCGAATTCGAAGTCACCCGTCGCTACGACCGCTACACGCCTTACCAGCCTTGGCGCAAGCTCTATGAGATGCCCTTCGGCGCGGTCGCGCTGGTGGCGGGCGTGGGCGCCAACGTGGCGAATATCTTCGCCCTGGGCAACCTGCCTGCGAGCATGACCCGCGATTGGCTCAACTATGGCGTGGACGGGATCAACCCGTTCATGAACGTGCAATCCAACGGCCGCGCGCAACAGAACCTGGCGGGGATCGATGAAGTCCAGCGCGACAAGCGCGTGGAGTATTCGAGCCTGCCCTGGAGCGAACGTCCGGTGCAGGTAACCGCCGGCAAGCAAACCCATGAGCTGACCACCGACCGTAACGGCGTACTGCGCCTGAACCTGTTGGACAGCCCGTTTGCCGAGCAGGACCTGAACCGCATCAGCACCCTTAAGATCAGTGTCGAGGATGCCCAGGATGACGTGCATTCGGACTCATCCCTGGCTGTCAGCAGCACGCTGCGGGGCAAATTGCTCGAAGCTCATGGGTTGATCTACGACGACCTGGAAGATGACGAAGTCAACGAGTGGGTGCACCGGGTCAAGCGCCTGTCGGAGCTGGGCCTGGAAGAAGAAGCCAGCGAGCTGGAACAAAGCCTGATCGAACTGACCCGCAATGACCCGGAGTTGCAGCAGGAATTTGTGCAGGCATTGACCAAGGATGCCGGGCGCCTGGTGGCGGATCCCGAGGCACGCTAATTTCCCGTAGCAGCTGTCGAGCCCCAGCGAGGCTGCGTCGGCGTTTTACCTGATGCACCGCTGACGCAGCCTCGCTGGGGCTCGACAGCTGCTACGCGGATAACCTACCAGGACAGCTCAAGCTGTTCGTTGCCGTTGCTCAAATCCAGCAAACGTACCCCAATCCCCAACAATCGCACCGGCTTGGCGCCGCGATTAAACGCTTGGGTCAGCAACTGCCGGTAACTCTCCAGGTCCCGCCCTGCCCCGGCCTGCTCCAGCGTGGTTTGGGTAAAGTCGTGAAACTTTACTTTGACGAACGGCTTGCCCGCCCGATAGCTGCTGTCGATGCGCGCCATGCGCCCGGCCAGGGTTTCCATCAACTCAGGCAGTTTTTCCAGACAACTGGGCAAGTCCGGCAGGTCGACGTCGTAAGTGTTTTCGACGCTGATGGATTGCCGGCGGTTGTCGTTCTGCACCACCCGGTCATCGATCCCACGGGCAAGGCTCCAAAGCCTTTCGCCAAAGCTGCCAAATTCACGCACCAACGCCAGCTTGTTCCACTCCCGCAGTTGCAGGCAGTCCTCAATGCCCAGCCGCGTCAGTTTGTCGGCCGTCACCTTGCCTACGCCGTGGAGCTTTTTCACCGGCAGCGCCGAGACGAAGTCTTCGACTTGATCCGGAGTAATCACGAACAGCCCGTTGGGCTTTTTCCAGTCGCTGGCGATCTTGGCGAGAAACTTGTTCGGCGCCACGCCGGCGGAAACGGTGATGTGCAATTGGTTGGAAACGCGCCGGCGAATATCCTGGGCAATGCGCGTTGCACTGCCACCAAAATGCGGGCTGTCGGAAACGTCCAGGTAGGCTTCGTCCAGGGACAAGGGCTCGATCAAGTCGGTGTAGTCGCGAAAGATCGTCTGGATTTCCTTTGACGCTTCTTTATAGGCGTCCATGCGCGGCTTGACGATGGTCAGGTCCGGGCACAGCTTCAAGGCATGCCGGGACGACATGGCCGAACGCACGCCGTAGGCTCGCGCTTCATAGTTGCAGGTCGCGATCACACCACGACGGTCTGCCGAGCCGCCAACCGCCAAGGGCTTTTGCGCCAGGGTCGGGTCGTCGCGCATCTCGATGGCGGCGTAGAAGCAATCACAGTCAACGTGGATGATTTTGCGCTGCGTCATATATAAGGCAGTGGTTCTGGGCAGAAAATGAACAGGCGGCAAGTATCTCACTCGCACCTGTATATAGCACCAGTAGTTTGATTCTTCCGTCTAAGCGGTAGGAAAATTCGTAGATGAATTCATTTTCTCAATCGAAACCCACCCCCCAATAGAGCTGAAAGCCTCGGCCAGACTGGCCCCGAGCCGATCAACAGGCCACCTTTTTGAGCTAACCGATTGAACCACAAGCGCTTTTCTTTGAATCAACGGTTGACACACTCGCGTTCCTCTGTAGAATGCCGACACACAGACGCGGGATGGAGCAGTCTGGTAGCTCGTCGGGCTCATAACCCGAAGGTCGTCGGTTCAAATCCGGCTCCCGCAACCAAACATCAAAAAAGGCTACTCGAAAGAGTGGCCTTTTTTGTGCGCGTCTGTTTTAGCGCCCTTTTCGATTGTCTGACAAAAAACCTTTCCCAATCGCGCACTTACCGCACATGCGTGACAATCCGAGGCTAATTCACACTTATTTGACCCATCGTTCGATTAACGGTTGACACCCCGCCGTTGCTCTGTAGAATGCCGCCACACAGACGCGGGATGGAGCAGTCTGGTAGCTCGTCGGGCTCATAACCCGAAGGTCGTCGGTTCAAATCCGGCTCCCGCAACCAAACATCAAAAAAGGCTGCTCGAAAGAGTGGCCTTTTTTGTATCTGATGAAAAAGTCCTTTTGAAACAATGGCATGGCATCTTTCATGAAACCGTACACGGTTTGTAGAGTCCATCTCATTGCAAGCTATGCTAAGTCTTCAAGCACTGTCCTTCTACGACCAATGGGCGCTGTCGCTGCACTTCGCGATCCGCGTTAATATTTGTGATTATTTTGTCCATAGGGATTGGTAACTTGGCTGGATACCTCCATCCTGTCGCGCACAATCCACGAGGTGATTGATGCGCGCCAACTCGTCTGAACCACAAGACACTGTCACAGCGACACAACCGATCACTCCCACCCGATTGCGCTGGCTGGATCTGTTGAGCAAATATCGCCAACCCATCGGGCTGGGCGTCACGTTGTTGCTGTTCGCAATCGCCCTTATCGCCTGTCGCCACCTGCTGCTTGAGCTGGACCTGTACGCGCTCCACGATTCGATCCTGGAAGTGCCCAAGCCTGCCTTGCTGGGCGCGTTCGGCGCCGCCGTCGCCGGCTTTATCATCCTGTTGGGTTATGAATTTTCCGGCGCCCGCTATGCCGGCGTGAAACTGCCGGCCAAGACCCTGGCCTACGGCGGCTTTACGGCCTTTGCCATCGGCAACGCCATTGGCCTGTCGATGCTCTCGGGCGGCTCGGTTCGCTACCGTCTATATGCACGGTATGGCATCGGCGCCTCAGAAGTGGCGCGCATGACCGTGTTTGCCAGCCTCGCCCTGGGTTGCGCCCTGCCGCCGCTGGCTGCGCTGGCCACCTTGAGCAACCTGCCCGCCGCCTCCAGTGCACTGCATTTACCCGCGAGCCTGCTCGGCGGTATCGCAGGCGCGGTGCTGTTGTTGACGGTAGCGCTGTGCGTGGGCATCTACCGTCGCCGCCTGCCAGAGCAACCTTACCCGGACAACCTGCTGGTCAAGGCCGGGCGCCGCACGCTGCGCCTGCCGGGCCGCCGCCTGACCCTCCTGCAACTGATCATCACCGCCCTCGACGTCGCCGCTGCCGCCACCGTGCTGTACTTGCTGCTGCCCGAAGCGCCGCCCTTCGGCCCGTTCCTGCTGGTGTACCTGCTGGCCCTGGCCGCCGGCGTACTCAGCCATGTGCCGGGCGGCGTCGGGGTGTTCGAAGCGATCCTGCTGGCAGCCTTTGCCGACAAGCTCGGCGCCGCACCATTGGCCGCCGCATTGCTGCTGTACCGGATGATCTATGTGGTGCTGCCGCTGTTGATCGCCTGTGTGTTCCTGCTGGTCAATGAAGCCCAGCGCCTGTTCCATACGCAACAAAGCCTGCGCGCGGCCTCGGGCCTCGCAGCACCGATCCTGGCCGTACTGGTTTTTTGTCAGGCGTGGTCCTGCTGTTTTCCGGCGCAACCCCGGAAATCGACTCACGCCTGGAAAACATCGGCTTCCTGATTCCTCATCGCCTGATTGACGCTTCGCACTTTGGTGCCAGCCTGATCGGCGTGCTGTGCCTGCTCTTGGCCCAAGGCCTGCGTCGCCGGTTGTCCGCCGCGTGGATGCTGACCATGGTGCTGTTGCTGACCGGCGCCCTGCTCTCTCTGCTCAAGGGTTTCGACTGGGAAGAAGCCAGCCTGATGACCATGACCGCAGTGCTGCTGGCAATCTTTCGGCGCTCGTTCTATCGCGCCAGCCGCCTGACCGAACTGCCGTTCTCGCCGCTGTACCTGGTGGCCAGCGTGTGCGTGCTCGGTGCGTCGATCTGGCTGCTGCTGTTCGCCTACCAGGACGTGCCCTACAGCCATCAGCTGTGGTGGCAGTTCACCCTGGATGCCAACGCCCCGCGTGGCCTGCGTTCGCTGCTGGGCGCTGCCGTGGTGCTGGTGGTGGTGTCGCTGACTTGGTTGCTGCGCACGGCGCGCCCGATCATCCACTTGCCGACACCCGATGAGCTGGAACGCGCCACCAAGATCCTGATGAACTCGGCCCAACCCGATGGCGGCCTGGCACTGACCGGCGACAAAGCCCTGCTGTTTCATCCCAACGACGAAGCGTTCCTGATGTACGCGCGTCGCGGTCGCAGCCTGGTGGCCTTGTATGACCCGATCGGCCCGACCCTGCAACGGGCCGAGATGATCTGGCAGTTCCGCGACCTGTGCGACATCCACCACGCCCGCCCGGTGTTCTACCAGGTGCGCGCAGAGAACCTGCCGTACTACATGGACATCGGCCTGACCGCGATCAAACTGGGCGAAGAAGCCCGGGTGGACCTCAAACGCTTTGACCTGGAAGCCAAGGGCAAAGAGATGAAGGACCTGCGCTACACCTGGAACCGCGGGACTCGCGACGGCCTGTCCCTGGAGATCCACGAACCCGGCCAAGCCCCGATGGAGGAGCTGAAAGTCATCTCCGACGCCTGGCTGACCGGCAAGAACGTGCGGGAAAAAGGCTTCTCCCTGG
Source organism: Pseudomonas sp. Bout1 (assembly GCF_034314165.1). GTDB lineage: Bacteria > Pseudomonadota > Gammaproteobacteria > Pseudomonadales > Pseudomonadaceae > Aquipseudomonas. The sequence goes on from NZ_JAVIWK010000001.1 coordinate 5,661,250, forward strand.
GACGATTCAGCGACGACTACCTCAAGCACTTTCGCATAGCGATCATTCGCTTCGAAGGGCGCCCGGTAGCGTTTGCGAACCTGCTTGAGACCTACAGCCACGACCTGGCCAGTCTCGACCTGATGCGTGCGCACCCGGACGCGCCAAAACTGACCATGGAATTCATGATGGTCGGCCTGATTCAACATTATAAGAACCATGGCTACGCCCGCTTCAGCCTCGGCATGGTGCCGTTGTCGGGCCTGCAACCACGACGTGGCGCGCCGCTGACCCAACGCTTGGGCTCGATGGTGTTCCGCCGTGGCGAGCAACTGTATAACTTCCAAGGTTTGCGCCGCTTCAAAGACAAGTTCCAGCCTGACTGGGAACCCCGTTATATGGCCGTGCCCGCAGGACTTGATCCGCTGGTGGCACTGGCCGACACCGCCGCCCTGATTGCGGGCGGCTTGACTGGATTGGTGAAACGCTGATGATTCGACGCTCCTGGCGGTATGTATTGGCATTTTTGGTGGTACTGGCACTGATCCTCGGTGGCGGTTACTGGTACTGGAATCGCCCTGCACCGCAACCGACTCTGGAACAACTGCCACAGGCTGACGGCACGGTCCTGACCCGCGTTACCCCGGGCGCCGCACCCAAAGCCCGGGTGGCCGTGGCCGTACTGGCCGACGAAACCCTGACCGACAGCCAACTGATCGCCCTGAGCCAGGGCGGCGCAGCGCAGATCGTCCAAGTGGTCCTGCCCAAGGATGACTGCAAGCTGCAGGAACAAGCCCTGCAAACCGCCCTGGGCCAACTTGCCGGCCCGGCGACCCTGGTCAGCGGCATCGGCCCGGGTGCAGCCCTGGCGTGGCGCTGGCTGGCCGCACAGAACGACGACAAGGCCAATGCCATCTCCGTTGGCTTCGCGCTGGTGCAGCCTGGCTGCAACGACCCGCTGCCGAAAACCTCGGCCCACGGCAGTTGGCTGGTGGCCTGGAACGATAACCCTGACGACGATGCCGCCAGTTTCGTACGCGATACACCGCGCGCGACCACCAGCATCAGTGACTACGACGTTCACTACCCACAAGTGCTGAACAACGAACTGCGCAAGCAACTGGTGGGCTCGGACAACGGCGGCCTGGCAATCCCGGTGGTCGAAGTGCCCGCAGGCCAGGCCAAGGACACCGTCACCCTGTTCCTCTCCGGTGACGGCGGCTGGCGTGACCTGGACCGCGACGTGGCCGGTGAAATGGCCAAGATCGGCTACCCGGTGGTGGGCATAGACACCCTGCGCTACTACTGGCAGCACAAGACCCCGGAACAAAGCGCCAAGGACCTCGCCGAGCTGATGCAGCACTACCGGCAGAAGTGGGGTACCAAGCGTTTCGTGTTGACCGGTTACTCGTTCGGCGCCGACGTGTTGCCGGCGATCTACAACCGCCTGCCGGAAAGCGAGCAGCAGCGCGTAGACGCGATCATCCTGCTGGCCTTCGCCCGCACCGGCAGCTTCGAGATCGAAGTGGAAGGCTGGTTGGGCAACGCCGGTAAAGAAGCCGCTACCGGCCCGGAAATGGCCAAGCTGCCGGCCGACAAAGTGGTGTGCATCTACGGTGCCGAGGAAGTCGACGAGAGCGGCTGCACCGAGAAGACCGCCGTTGGCGAAGCCGTGAAGCTGCCTGGCGGCCATCACTTCGACGAGAACTACCCGGCGCTGGCCAAGCGCCTGGTAGACATCATCGAGAAGCGCCAGGGCAAGACCCCGGCCGAATAAGCGCCGACAAAAAAGCCCCCGCTGCCGCAAGGCACCGGGGGCTTTTTGTTGATTGCCCGTAGCAGCTGTCGAGCCCCGGCGAGGCTGCGTCGGCAGCACCACCGCTTCACGGTCAGACCTCTGGACCGGGTCGCGCCCCTCGCAGCCTCGCCAAGGCTCGACAGCTGCTACGGGGGGACGCTGCCAGGGCTTACATTTCTACCTGGGTACCCAGCTCGATCACCCGGTTAACCGGCAGCTTGAAGAAGCGCAGGTTGCCGTTGGCGTTCTTGAGCATGAAGGCGAACAACCCTTCGCGCCAGCGCGCCATGCCCTTGATGCGCGAGGCGATCACGGTTTCGCGGCTGAGGAAGTAGGTGGTGCGCATCGGGCTGAAGTCCAGGTCGTCCAGATGGCACAGTTTCAGCGCCTCGGGTACGTCCGGCTCATCGGTAAAACCAAAGTGCAGGATCACACGGAAGAAGCCTTCGCCGTAGGAATCCACCTCAAAGCGGCGTGAGACCGGCACACGCGGAATGTCTTCGTAAACCACCGTCAACAGCACCACTTGCTCGTGCAATACCTGGTTATGCAGCAGGTTGTGCAACAGCGCGTGGGGCACGGCGTCGGGACGCGCGGTGAGGAACACCGCAGTGCCCTGCACCCGGTGGGGCGGCTGCACACGGATACTGCTGATAAAGATCGGCAACGGCAGGCCACCCTCGTCGAGGCGCTCCACCAGCAACTGTTTGCCGCGCTTCCACGTGGTCATCAGCACGAACAGCACAATCCCCGCGAGTACCGGGAAAGCGCCGCCCTGGACGATCTTCGGCACGTTGGCCGCGAAGTACAGCCCGTCCACCAACAGGCAGCAAACCAACACCGGCACCGCAAATATCGGTGGCCATTTCCACAGCAGCAGCATCACCGCCGACACCAGGATGGTGGTCATCAGCATGGTGCCGGTCACCGCTACACCGTAGGCCGACGCCAATGCGTTGGACGACTCGAAGCCCAGCACCAGCAAGATCACGCCGACCATCAGCGACCAGTTCACCGCGCCGATATAGATCTGGCCTTGCTCGGCACTGGAGGTGTGCTGGATATGCATGCGCGGGATGTAACCGAGCTGGATGGCCTGGCGGGTCAGGGAGAACGCGCCGGAAATGACCGCCTGGGACGCGATTACCGTGGCCAGCGTGGACAACACCACCAGCGGGATCAGTGCCCAACTCGGCGCCAGCAGGTAGAACGGGTTGCGCGCGGCTTCAGGATCGCCGAGCAGCAGCGCACCCTGGCCGAAATAATTGAGTACCAGCGCCGGCAACACCAATATGAACCAGGCGCGGGCGATGGGTTTGCGGCCGAAGTGGCCCATGTCGGCGTACAGCGCCTCGGCGCCGGTCAACGCCAGCACCACCGCGCCGAGAATGGCCACGCCAATGCCCGGGTGCGCCTCGAAGAAACGCACGCCCCACATCGGGTTCATGGCGTTGAGTACTTCCGGATGCTGGGTGATTCCGTAGGCGCCAAGGCCGCCCAGCACCAGGAACCAGGTGACCATCACCGGCCCGAACAGCTTGCCGATGCGATCAGTGCCGTGCTTCTGGATCAGGAACAGCGCCACCAGCACGACCAGGGCGATCGGCACGACCCATTTCTCCAGACCATCGAAGGCCAGCTCCAGGCCTTCCACAGCCGACAATACAGAAATTGCCGGGGTGATCATGCTGTCCCCATAGAACAGCGCCGCACCACACAGGCCACAGACCACCAGGAAACTGCGCAATCGCTTGCGCTCCCCCGCCGCCCGTCGTGCCAACGCGGTCAAGGCCATGATGCCGCCTTCGCCCTGGTTATCGGCGCGCAGCACGAACAGCATGTATTTGATCGACACCACCCAGATCAGCGACCAGAAGATCAGCGCGAGGATCCCCAGCACGCCGTCATGGTTGACCTGAACCCCATAACCGCCGGTAAACACCTCTTTGAGGGTATAGAGCGGGCTGGTGCCGATATCGCCGTACACCACCCCCACTGCCGCCACCAGCATGCCGATCGGCTTTGCGTTGGAATGCTCGGCACCTGCTGCCTGACTACTTGCCTGACCCATCAACCACTCCTGCCCTTTGACCTGCGGTCTTTTATAAACAGCGCGCCTGCTGCGGGCGCCTATGCTGTCCACAGCATGCGCTGTTTTACTTCTCGTTACAGACGATTTATTGACCGAGGAAATTCACTCAGGTGCAACGGCGCGAAGCATAGCGCAGCACTCGTCGTATTTCCCTGCATAAAGCTGGTCAAGAGCGATTCCCGTCGCTAGAATTGCGCACTTTTTGATCAGAGGCACACCAAGTGCCCATCCGCAGCCTTTCGTGCACGACTGGCGGCGTCATTCAATACCGAGGTTAGACATGTCCACCACCATCGCAAAAGCCAACCCCAAGGTCGGCTTTGTATCCCTGGGTTGCCCAAAGGCTCTGGTCGACTCCGAACGCATCCTTACGCAACTGCGCATGGAAGGTTATGACGTCGTGTCCACCTACCAGGACGCGGACGTGGTGGTGGTCAACACCTGTGGCTTCATCGACTCGGCCAAGGCTGAGTCCCTGGAAGTGATCGGCGAAGCCATCAAGGAAAACGGCAAGGTAATCGTCACCGGTTGTATGGGTGTGGAAGAAGGCAACATCCGCAAGGTACACCCGAGCGTGCTGGCCGTGACCGGCCCGCAGCAGTACGAGCAGGTGGTCAACGCCGTGCACCAAGTGGTGCCGCCGCGCCAGGACCACAACCCGCTGATCGACCTGGTGCCGCCACAAGGCATCAAGCTGACCCCGCGCCACTACGCCTACCTGAAGATTTCCGAAGGCTGCAACCACAGCTGCAGCTTCTGCATCATCCCCTCGATGCGCGGCAAACTGGTGAGCCGCCCGGTGGGCGACGTACTGGACGAGGCCCAGCGCCTGGTCAAATCCGGCGTAAAAGAGCTGCTGGTGATCTCCCAGGACACCAGCGCCTACGGCGTCGACGTCAAATACCGCACCGGTTTCTGGAACGGCGCGCCGGTAAAAACCCGCATGACCGAACTCTGCGAAGCCCTGAGCAGCCTCGGCGTTTGGGTGCGCCTGCACTACGTTTACCCGTACCCGCACGTCGACGAGCTGATCCCGCTGATGGCCGCCGGCAAGATCCTGCCGTACCTGGACATCCCGTTCCAGCACGCCAGCCCGAAAATCCTCAAGGCCATGAAACGCCCGGCCTTCGAAGACAAGACCCTGGCGCGTATCAAGAACTGGCGCGAGATCTGCCCGGACCTGATCATCCGTTCCACCTTCATCGTCGGCTTCCCGGGCGAAACCGAAGAAGACTTCCAGTACCTGCTGGACTGGCTGACCGAGGCCCAACTGGACCGCGTCGGCTGCTTCCAGTACTCGCCGGTTGAAGGCGCTCCGGCCAACCTGCTGGACGCGGCAATCGTGCCGGACGACGTCAAGCAAGACCGTTGGGAGCGCTTCATGGCCCACCAGCAGGCCATCAGCTCGGCGCGCCTGCAACTGCGCATCGGCCGCGAGATCGAAGTATTGATCGACGAAGTCGACGAGCAAGGCGCTGTAGGCCGTTGCTTCTTCGATGCACCGGAAATCGACGGTAACGTGTTCATCGACGATGCCAGCGACCTGAAGCCGGGCGACAAGGTCTGGTGCACCGTGACCGACGCCGACGAGTACGACCTGTGGGCTGAAAAGCGCGCATAAGATGTAAAGAATTGAAAAAGCCCTGCCTCTGGACAAGATGCGGGGCTTTTTTAGGTCTATCGTTTTGCCCATCAACGCCAACTATCGGCAAGGGGCAGCGGGCATGCGTCAGCATTCGGTTATCCATACACCCAAATCCAGCGACTACCAGGAACTGGCCCGTATCTGGGAGGCATCGGTGCGGGCCACCCATGACTTCCTGCCGGACAGTTACATCGAGTTGCTGAAAAATCTGGTGCTGACCCGCTACCTCGACGCGGTGATGCTGATCTGCACCAAGGACTCGCGCCAGCGCATCACCGGGTTTGCCGGGGTGGCGGCGGGCAAGGTCGAGATGCTGTTTATCGACCCGGAACACCGTGGCCTGGGCCTGGGCCGGCAATTGTTGTGCTATGCCATCGAGTCGATGAACGCCGATCAACTGGACGTCAATGAACAGAATCCACAAGCCCTGGGCTTTTACTTCAAGCAGGGCTTTGAAGTGGTCGGGCGCACGGACCATGACGGCATGGGCCAGCCTTATCCGTTGCTGCACATGCGCCTGCGCCAGGCCCAGTCACAGGCGCGCCGCGGCTAAATGAAATGGAGCCGGGATTAACCGGCGCCACACAGGTACAATAGCCGCCCCCTTTTGTTTCGGCCCTTGTCATGACTGAACCCCTACGCCTCTCCAAACGCCTCATCGAACTGGTCGGTTGCTCCCGTCGGGAGGCTGAGCTGTTCATCGAGGGCGGCTGGGTCACGGTGGACGGCGAAGTGATCGACGAGCCGCAGTTCAAGGTCACCACCCAGAAGGTCGAGCTTGACCCTGAAGCCAAGGCCACCGCGCCAGAGCCGGTGACCATCCTGTTCCACGCGCCTGCCGGTGTGGATGCCGAGGCGGCCATGGCCTCGATCAACGCCGAGACCCTGTCGGAAGAACACCGCTTCAGCAAGCGCCCGCTCAAGGGCCACTTCCTGCGCCTGACCGCCAGCAGCGACCTGCAAGCCAAGGCCAGCGGCCTGCTGGTGTTCACCCAGGACTGGAAGATTTTGCGCAAGCTGACGGCGGACGCGAACAAGATCGAACAGGAATACGTGGTGGAGGTGTCCGGCGATATGGTCGCCCACGGCCTGAACCGCCTGAACCACGGCCTGACCTATAAGGGTAAGGAGTTGCCAGCGGTGAAAGCCAGCTGGCAGAACGAGAACCGCCTGCGCTTTGCGTTGAAAAACCCGCAACCGGGTGTGATTGCCTTGTTCTGCGAAGCCGTTGGCCTGAAAGTCGTCGCCATTCGACGCATCCGCATTGGCGGAGTCTCCATCGGCAAAGTGCCGGTAGGCCAATGGCGCTATCTGTCCGGCAAAGAAAAGTTCTAAGACTTTTTTCGCCGCCGAATCTCTCGACACCGCCTGCCTGGGCGGTGTTCACAGTTGAATGACCAGGATTGCCCACATGATTCACAACGACGTACTGCGCAGCGTGCGCTACATGCTCGACATCAGCGACAACAAGATGGTCGAGATCATCAAGCTCGGCGGCATGGAAGTCACCAAGGACGACCTGCTGACCTACCTCAAGAAAGACGAGGAAGAGGGCTTCGTGTTCTGCCCGGACGAAGTCATGGCGCATTTCCTCGATGGCCTGGTGATCTTCAAGCGCGGCAAGGACGAAAGCCGTCCACCGCAGCCGATCGATCTGCCGATAACCAACAACATCATCCTGAAGAAACTGCGCGTGGCCTTCGAACTGAAGGAAGACGACATGCACGCGATCCTCAAGGCCTCCGAGTTCCCGGTGTCCAAGCCTGAGTTGAGCGCGCTGTTCCGCAAGTTCGGCCACACCAACTACCGCACCTGCGGTGACCAGTTGCTGCGCAACTTCCTCAAGGGCCTGACCCTGCGCGTTCGCGTAAGCCCGTGACCTACAGCGTCTCGCCCGTCGGCTTCGTGCGCTCCTGTTTCAAGGAGAAGTTCGCCATCCCGCGCCAGCCCCAACTGGCGCCCGCCGCCCGGGGCATACTGGAGTTGGTGGCACCGTTCGACCAGGGTGAGGCGGTGCAGGGCCTGGAGCAGGTCAGCCACGTGTGGTTGCTGTTCCTGTTCCACCAGGCGCTGGAAGACAAGCCACGGCTCAAAGTGCGCCCGCCGCGCCTGGGCGGCAACACGTCGATGGGCGTGTTCGCTACTCGCGCGACCCACCGGCCCAATGGCATCGGCCAGTCGGTGGTCAAGCTGGACAAGGTAGAGAACGGCCGCCTGTGGATATCCGGTATTGATCTGCTGGACGGGACACCGATTCTCGACATCAAGCCGTACGTGCCGTACGCAGACATCGTTGACACCGCGACCAATGGCATCGCCAGCGCTGCGCCACAGCTGATTCCCGTGCAGTGGCTGAAGACTGCGCTGCAACAGGCACAAGGCCACGCTCAACGCCTTGACGAGCCATTGGTGGCGTTGATCGAGCAGTGCCTGGCACAGGATCCACGGCCGGCGTATCAGGTTCCTACCTCTGAACGGGAATACGGTGCGCAATTCTGGGATGTGGACGTGCGCTGGCACTATCCCGAGGCGGGGATGATTTGTGTGCTGGAAGTGATTGCAGCCAAGTAAATCCCGAAAACAAAAAAGCCCGCGCTGCCTGTGAAGGCAACGCGGGCTTTTTAGTCGCACCCAAGTCATGTGGCGAGGGAGCTTGCTCCCGTTGGGCTGCGCAGCGGCCCCAAAACCTGACACCCCATTTTATCTGGAACAACCAGGTGGCCTCGCCGGGACCGCTTCGCAGTCCAGCGGGAGCAAGTCTCTCGCCACAAAAGCAAATCGGTTCGCTTATTTCTCGACGAATGCACGCTCGATCAAGTAGTCACCCGGCTCACGCATACGCGGGGAAACCTTCAGGCCGAAGCTGTTCAGCACTTCGCTGGTTTCATCCAGCATGCTCGGGCTGCCGCACAGCATCGCACGGTCGTCTTCAGGATTGATCGGCGGCAGGCCGATGTCACTGAACAGCTTGCCGCTGCGCATCAGGTCGGTCAGGCGGCCTTCGTTTTCGAACGGCTCGCGGGTCACGGTCGGGTAGTAGATCAACTTGTCACGCAGGGCCTCGCCGAAGAACTCGTTCTGCGGCAGGTGCTCGGTGATGAATTCGCGGTAGGCGACTTCGTTGACGTAACGCACGCCGTGGCACAGGATCACTTTTTCGAAACGCTCGTAGGTCTCCGGGTCCTGGATCACGCTCATGAACGGCGCCAAGCCGGTACCGGTGCTGAGCAGATACAGGTGTTTGCCGGGCTTCAAATCGTCGAGCACCAGGGTGCCCGTCGGTTTTTTGCTGATGATGATCTCGTCGCCTTCCTTCAAGTGCTGCAATTGGGAAGTCAGCGGGCCATCAGGCACCTTGATGCTGAAGAACTCCAGATGCTCTTCCCAGTTCGGGCTGGCAATGGAGTAAGCGCGCATGAGCGGGCGGCCGTTGGGCTGTTGCAGGCCGATCATCACGAACTGACCGTTCTCGAAGCGCAAGCCCGGGTCGCGGGTGCACTTGAAGCTGAACAGCGTGTCGTTCCAGTGATGAACACTGAGGACACGTTCGTGGTTCATGTTGCTCATGTACGGGGAACTCCTGGAAATGGGTCTGCGCCAAATGTTGGATGCGCAATTGCACAGCATTCTAATGGCGGCGACAATATCTGTTAACTGGATTATTAAGATAAGGGTTATCGGTTATATCGATATGCGATTTACTCTACGTCAACTGCAAGTCTTCGTCGCCGTCGCCCAGCAGGAAAGCGTCTCGCGCGCTGCTGGCCTTCTGGCCTTATCTCAATCTGCCGCCAGCACCTCGATTACCGAGCTGGAGCGCCAATCCAGCTGCCAATTATTCGATCGCGCGGGCAAGCGCCTGAGCCTCAACGCCCTCGGTCACCAACTGTTGCCCCAGGCAGTGGCGCTGCTGGACCAAGCCAAAGAGATCGAGGACCTGCTCAACGGCAAGTCCGGCTTCGGCTCCCTGGCGGTCGGCGCCACGCTGACCATTGGTAATTACCTGGCCACACTGCTGATCGGCAGCTTCATGCAGCAGCATCCCGAGAGCCAGGTGAAGCTGCATGTGCAGAACACTGCGCATATCGTGCATCAGGTGGCGCACTACGAAATTGATCTGGGTCTAATCGAAGGCGACTGCAGCCATCCGGACATCGAGGTGCAAACCTGGGTGGAAGATGAGCTGGTGGTGTTCTGCGCGCCGCAGCATCACTTGGCCAAGCGCGGCCAGGCAACCATGGAAGAGCTGACCCATGAAGCCTGGATCCTGCGGGAACAAGGCTCTGGCACGCGGCTGACCTTTGACCAAGCCATGCGCCATCACCGCAGTGCGCTGAATATCCGCCTGGAGCTGGAACACACCGAAGCGATCAAGCGCGCTGTGGAGTCAGGATTGGGGATTGGCTGCATTTCCCGGCTGGCGCTGCGCGACGCGTTTCGGCGCGGCAGCCTGGTGCCGGTGGAAACCCCGGACCTGGACCTGGCCCGGCAGTTCTACTTCATCTGGCACAAGCAGAAGTACCAGACCTCGGCCATGCGTGAATTCCTCGAACTGTGCCGTTCCTTTACCGCCGGGGTACAGCGCAGCGACGAGATTGTGCTGCCGACCATTGCCTAGATCAGGATGACGGCCCACACCAGGGTAATCATGGTCAGCGCGACAAACTGCGCGGCGCTGCCCATGTCCTTGGCGTTTTTCGACAACGGGTGCAGGTCCAGGGAAATCCGGTCGATTGCCGCTTCGACTGCCGAGTTAAGCAGTTCTACGATCAATGCCAGCAGGCACACGGCAATCAGCAGCGCCCGCTCCACCCGGCTGACATTAAGGAAGAAACTCAGCGGGATCAGGATGACGTTGAGCAACACCAATTGACGAAAAGCCGCCTCGCCGGTGAAGGCCGCACGCAGGCCATCCAGGGAATATCCCCCGGCGTTGAAGATACGTTTGATACCGGTTTGACCTTTGAAAGGCGACATAGAGTAGGCAACTGAGCAAAAAGGTGTGGGGAAACTAGAGCACGCAAAGTCAAAAAAACGTGAATGAACAGCGTCTTAATGCTGCGAAATTGACTCAAGTTGTTGCAAGAGTAACGCTGCCTGGGTTCGCGTACGCACTCCAAGCTTACGGAAGATCGCCGTGACGTGGGCCTTGATGGTCGCTTCCGACACGCTCAACTCGTAGGCAATCTGCTTGTTCAGCAGGCCTTCGCAAACCATGGTCAGCACGCGGAACTGCTGGGGCGTGAGGCTGGCCAGCCCATCACGAGCAGCCTTGGCTTCGTCGGAGACGTTGATCTCTTCAAAGGCTTGCGGCGGCCAGGATACATCGCCATCCAATACCGTGCGCACGGCTTTCTGAATGTCTTCCATGGAGCTGGACTTGGGAATGAAGCCGCTGGCACCGAACTCCTTGGAGCGCACCACCACCGAGGCTTCTTCCTGCGCCGAGACCATCACCACCGGAATCTGCGGGTATTGCCCGCGCAGCAGCACCAACCCGGAAAAACCGTAGGCACCGGGCATGTTCAGGTCCAGCAGGACCAGGTCCCAGTCGGATTTTTCGGTGAGGCGGGTTTCCAACTCGGCAATACTGGCAACTTCAACGAGGCGTACATCCGGCCCCAGGCCCAGCGTGACCGCCTGGTGCAACGCACTGCGAAACAGCGGGTGGTCATCGGCAATCAGGATTTCGTATGTGGCCATTTATTAAATGATCCTGTTTTTATGCGAGCACCGATGGGTTCAGTGTTCGCCAACGCACAAGGTGACGGCCAGGCCAGCAATCACCATAGGGCGCACTCAACGTCCAAAGACGACGTTTCCAATCTATGACAGCGCCCCAATCGGCGCCAAGCATGCCCAGCGTAGCCGGGGTGGTCAAGCGCTACGCCCGTGGCCATTTTACCGGGCTACGCGTTTGCGCGGCCATCATGCAAAGGTCGGCTGGCCATGACGCCTATAGATAAGGTGCAAGGCGAGTATGGACGACGTCGGCCGGGTCCAGCGCCAGTTGAAACTTGGCCGCCAGATAGTGGGTGCTGAATACGTCCAGATAGGCATCCAGTACTTCGCTGGCCGCCAGGTCATCGGCCAGTTCCAGGCACAGCGCGGCGACTTCGGCGGTGCAGAAGTGGTCGTCGCGCTTGGAGCGGCGCAGTTTATAGCGCGACAGTTGCTCGGGCGCCAGGCTCAACACCGGCAAGTGCTCCAGGTACGGGCTCTTGCGAAACATCTTGCGCGCCTCACTCCAGGTACCGTCCAGCAGAATGAACAACGGGCGCTTGCCCTCCTCCAGGCTTACTTGGTTGACCACTCGTTCCGGCGCCACGAATTCGCCGGGAAAAACAATGTACGGCTGCCATTGCGGGTCGGCCAGCAAGGTCAGCAATTCAGGTTCAACCTCAGTTCGTGACCAGGGAAAGGCGGTGGTGTCGCTGATCACGTCCGCAATCAGCCAACCCGTGTTGCTCGGTTTCATTGGTTCTACGTCATGCATCAGCAAGCACATGCCGGATTTCGCCTCAACCTTGGGCCGCCAGGCGCACAGGCAATACTCGGGAATCACCCGGCAACCGGGACAGCGCTCGGCGCGCGAGCCCCGTGCAACAAACGGCTTTACGGCGCGGGCCAGGCGCTGGGTGCGCAAACGGGAGACGGCATGGCTCATCGGATGCGCCGCAGGCAAGTGGAAATCGACACAGATAGAACTCGGGAAGGCAAAAGTTGGCGCAGTTTACCAGAGGCGCTAACGCCTACCTGCACTTCCCGGCAATACGCTGGCCGTACTGGCCCGGGGTCACCTATAATCCCGCGCCACTGAACGCACAGCGCAGTGGCTGGTCTATGCACCAGTAACCGAATCAGGAGAGTTTCATGCTGCGTCCTATGTTGCGCGTTGTAGTTCCGTCCGTCGCCTTGGCGCTGGTCTTGCCTCTGGGTGCCCAAGCGGCCTCGTTGCTGGAGGCCCAACTGAACAGGAAGCTGCAAAGCGTCGCCGAAGAAAGCAACAAAGACCTTCCACGGGAAATCGACGAAAAAACCCTGGAAGTGGCCTACACCGTTGAAGGCCTGCAGTTGATTGATCATCTGAGCGTGCAGCCTGACCGCGCCGAGCAAATGCGCGCTAACCCCAAGGCCGTGTACTTCCAGCTGGGGCAAAGTGTGTGCCTGAACAAGGGCTATCGCGAGCTGATGGCCAAAGGCGCGATCATGCGTTACGACATTACCGAGAACAAAACCAACCGCCCAGTGGCGTCGGTCAAGTTCCAGGAAGCAGATTGCCCGGCACCGGCTGCGGCAAAGAAGAAAAAATAGGCGATGCTCCCGTCGCGCGCCGCTGATCAGCGGCGCGCAATATCCCCCCGTACTCTCCGTCTTTGCCCGTTCGCGGCAACGTCTAAACTCCCTCACAAGTGATCAATAAGCGGTTGCCAGCCAAGACTTTATAGGCTCATGATCAATTCATCCTGAAAGCTTGGCGCTCCGGGCTTTCACACCGTTCTGTAACATTTTCAGGGCAAAAGAGGGTTGCCCTCCTGAGCGTGCAATGCAAAGGTTTTTAATCATAAGGAATATACAGAACCGGTTTCGTCCGCCTCGTTAGTCACAGGCGGCGACACATGCAGTGTCGTGGTCCCGACGAATTTCTCGCCGGCACCCAGGGTTCTGTGAAGAAGGAGAAGTTGAATGCCTTACGAACCGAATGAACTCCTGATCCGTCAATTTCAAGAAAACGGCACCGACCTGACCCAGCAGGTCGACGCGCAACTTCACCTGATTGCGCCCAACAGCCCGAATATCCCCCTTTATCGCGACATGATCTTAACCGTATTACGCATGGCCCAGGACGACCGCAGCCGCTGGAACGCCAAGATCACCTTGCAGGCCATCCGCGAGCTGGACCACGCCTTCCGGGTGCTGGAGCAGTTCAAGGGACGACGCAAAGTCACGGTGTTCGGCTCGGCGCGCACGCCGGTAGAAAGCCCGCTGTATGCGTTGGCCAGGGAAGTGGGCGCGGTTTTGGCCCGTTCGGACCTGATGGTGATTACCGGCGGTGGCGGCGGCATCATGGCTGCGGCCCACGAAGGTGCCGGCCTGCAACACAGCCTGGGGTTCAATATCACCCTGCCGTTTGAACAGCATGCCAACCCGACCATCGATGGCACCGAGAACCTGCTGTCCTTTCACTTCTTCTTTACCCGCAAGCTGTTCTTCGTCAAGGAAGCCGATGCCTTGATCCTGTGCCCGGGTGGCTTCGGCACGCTGGATGAAGCGCTGGAAGTACTCACTCTGATCCAGACCGGCAAAAGCCCACTGGTGCCCGTGGTGCTGCTCGATGCGCCAGGTGGGAGTTTCTGGCAAGGGGCGCTGGACTTTATCCGCAGCCAGCTTGAAGCCAACCGCTACATTTTGCCCACCGACCTCAAGCTGGTGCGTCTGGTGTACAACGCTGAAGAGGCGGTGGACGAAATCAACCAGTTCTACGCCAACTTTCATTCCACTCGCTGGCTGAAGCGCCAGTTTGTGATTCGCATGAATCATCCGTTGAGTGACGGTGCACTGGCTCATCTGCAGGAGGCGTTTGCCAGCTTGCGGCTGAGTGGCGAATTCCAACAAATCGCGTACACCGGCGAGGAGCATGACGAGCCTAGCTTCAGCCATCTGACGCGGCTGGTGTTCAATTTCAATGGGCGCGATCAGGGACGGCTGCGGGAATTGGTGGATTACATCAACTTGCCGGAGAACTGGGCACAAGCTCAGGGGAAAGCGCAGCAGCGGGTGACGGAAACGGCGTGATCACTAGGCGTGATCCCTAAACGCAAAAAAGGCCCGCTATTTTCATAGCGGGCCTTTTTGCTTTAACTGTCCCGTCCTGAACAAGCCGCACACATTTAGTGTGGGAGCTGTCGAGCCTTGGCGAGGCTGCGATGCAGGCGCTGTGGTCTGTGAGGTATACCGAGGCGATCCCATCGCAGGCTCGCTGGGGCTCGACAGCTCCCACATATGATCTCTATATGGCCTGGACCAAGCGCTCAGTCGGCTTAGTCATCCAGATCCTTACCGCTCAACAAGCGGCTGATCATCTCCATCGAGAATCCGCGATAACTCAGGAAGCGACCTTGCTTCGCTCGCTCCCGCGCATCAATAGGCAGGTGACCGGCAAACTTGCGACGCCAGGTATCTTCCAATTGCGCCTGCCAACTGATGCCGGACTCACGCAAGGCGAGTTCGATGTCAGCACGTTGCAGGCCGCGCTGACTCAGCTCTTCGCGAATACGCGCAGGGCCATAGCCGGAACGGGATCGGTAGGAAACAAAACTTTCGAGGTAACGGGATTCCGACAGCAGCCCTTCTTCCGTCAGGCGGTCAAGGGCTGCGTCGATCATCTCGGGATCTGCGCCGCGCTGGCGCAATTTACGCGTCAGCTCGACCCGACCATGCTCGCGCCGTGCGAGCAGGTCCATTGCAGTGCGCCTTACGGCGACGGGTGTATCCAGTACAACGCTCATCGTTTGGCTCAGATGTCAGCGTCGGCCATGTCGTCAGCCGTTTCCCGGGTGGCCGTCGACTTTACGTCGGCAGTCGGGGTCAGCAGCTTGTCGCGGATCTGCTTTTCAAGCGCCGTGGCAATCTCTGGGTTGTCCTGCAGGAACTTGGCCGAGTTGGCCTTGCCCTGGCCGATCTTGCTGCCGTTGTAGGCATACCAGGCACCGGACTTCTCGACGAAGCCGTGCAGCACGCCCAGGTCGATCATCTCGCCGTTCAGGTAGATACCCTTGCCGTAGAGAATCTGGAACTCGGCCTGACGGAACGGCGGAGCCACCTTGTTCTTAACAACTTTGACGCGGGTTTCGCTACCGACAACCTCGTCACCTTCCTTCACCGCGCCGGTACGGCGGATGTCCAGGCGGACCGAAGCGTAGAACTTCAGCGCGTTACCACCGGTGGTGGTTTCCGGGCTGCCGAACATCACGCCGATCTTCATCCGGATCTGGTTGATGAAGATCACCAGGCAGTTGGCGTTCTTGATGTTACCGGTGATTTTACGCAGGGCCTGGGACATCAGACGGGCCTGCAGGCCTACGTGCATGTCGCCCATTTCGCCTTCGATTTCAGCCTTGGGTACCAGGGCTGCCACGGAGTCGATGACGATCACGTCGATGGCGTTGGAGCGCACCAGCATGTCGGTGATTTCCAGGGCTTGCTCACCGGTGTCCGGCTGGGAAACCAGCAGGTCGTCAACGTTGACGCCCAGCTTGCCGGCGTATTCTGGATCCAGTGCGTGCTCGGCATCGACGAACGCACAGGTGGCGCCCATTTTTTGTGCCTGGGCAATCACCGACAGGGTCAGGGTGGTTTTACCGGAAGATTCAGGACCGTAGATCTCAACGATACGGCCTTTTGGCAGGCCGCCAATGCCGAGCGCGATGTCCAGACCCAGAGAGCCAGTGGAAATAGCCGGGATCGCCTGACGGTCGTGATCGCCCATACGCATTACGGCACCCTTGCCGAATTGACGTTCGATCTGACCCAGGGCCGCAGCCAAGGCTTTCTTCTTGTTGTCGTCCATTAAAGTCCTCACGTAATCAATAAGGCCTGGCGGCCAACACCTGTATAAGTAGACAGTATTGTTCCACAAAGATCCGTGATCGCCTACCCCTGATTTTCTATTTCTGCTGCAGCTCGTCGCAACAAGCCCTCTAGCGCGGCCTTTACCGTTTGTCGGCGGACTTCGTCGCGGTTGCCAGGGAAGTGTTCAAGCTCGGCAGTAACCTCATCGCCCACGCCCCAGGCCAGCCAAACGGTGCCCACCGGCTTGTCTGGCGAGCCGCCATCGGGGCCGGCCACACCACTGACCGCCACGGCAAAACGCGCCAGGCTTTTCTCTTGGGCGCCCCGGGCCATGGCCTCGACCACTTCGCGGCTGACGGCACCGACCTTGGGGAACAGGGCTTCCGGCACATTCAGCTGCCGGGTCTTCTGGCGATTGGAATACGTGACGTAGCCCGCCTCAAACCAGGCCGAACTCCCGGGAATCCGCGTGATTGCCTCGGCGATACCGCCACCGGTGCACGACTCGGCCGTAGTGACGTGGGCATTGAGCACCTGCAAGCGTCGGCCAAGTTCAGCGGCGAGTTGAGTAATTTCCTTCACGGTCATCTCCTGGAGTGAACGGGCGTTTGCCTACCCTACAGGAGCCCATGGGCCATGCAAGTTACAAGAGACTAACGTACCACTGCCCGGACATACGCCTGGCAGGCGCGCAAAGCGATCATTGCGTTATCACCGTCGTCGGTGATGCCGATAATTCGTTGAGCATGCGCCGGGTCAAGTCGGGCTCGCGGGGCTGCATGAACCAGGCTGGCGGGGGTGGCGGCGGCTGGCATTGCGCAGCCGCTGGCTGAATCGCTGGCGTCGAGAAGGACTGACAACCGCACATCAGCAGTGGCCAGGCGATCCCGCAGGTGAGCCTGAGCGCGTTGTGCATCGGAAAGCTCCCGGGTGTGTTGTTGGTCGCCGGCACTGAGTTGTTGCTCCAGTGTCAGCCGTTTGTCCTGTTCGGCCTGTTGTTGCTGGCTGAGAGCTGCGGCATGCAGAGCCTGCAGGTGCTCGAGTTGTGCGCCATATCGCCAAGCCTGTACCTGCCAGGCAACACCCGCCGAAACTGCGAGCAACAGGCAAAACCCAAGCAGGCGATACGACGTCAGGAAGCCCATGACACCGCCTTCGCGCGGGCCCACAGTTGCATACGGTTCTCCAAACCGTTGAGGCCACCGTTGATGCGCTGGGTGATGGTCGTGAATTGGTCCTTGTCAGCCAGTTCGTTCAAGCCATTGCTCTGCCAGAACCACGCGGCGGATTCGGCAGCCCATTGTGGCTGTTCCAGCAGTTCGGGTTGCTGCAACAGACGCTCATCGCCGAACAACGCCTGGCTGCATGCCAGGTAGTTGCGCCGCCCGGTGATCTGGATCAGGCCACGTCCGCGATACTTCTGCCCGTCGCCATCGGCTTCGGGGGTATTGCCCAGGCGAGCGGCCAGGGCGCCGGTGTCATATTTACTCAGGTATTGATCGCTGCCCAGTTCACGTACGTAACGCAATTCGCCGGACTCATGGCCGATTTGGGCGAGGAAGGCGGCGATGCGTTTGGATGTTGTGATTTGGTGA
Source organism: Pseudomonas sp. Bout1 (assembly GCF_034314165.1). Lineage (GTDB taxonomy): Bacteria > Pseudomonadota > Gammaproteobacteria > Pseudomonadales > Pseudomonadaceae > Aquipseudomonas. The sequence goes on from NZ_JAVIWK010000001.1 coordinate 5,678,931, forward strand.
CGTGCGGTAGCCTCATTTAAAGGCGCCAAAAAAATGCCCGCTCTGAGGCGGGCTCCAGGCATTACCTGGATAAGTTGAGGGAGTGTTATCAGCATCGTTTTTTACTCTCACACGCCTAGATATTTACTTAGCAACAGCGTCCAACCAAGGCCATCCAGCGGGCCGTTTGGCTATCGAGGGGAAGGGTAGAAGGGACCGATCGAGCACGTCATTCCGGTGACGACAATCCGTTCGCCTTGATCGTGCATCGGTAGCTTTCCTTGCGTTTGCCGACGGCCGTCAGCGTGTCGATGGACCAACGCCCCTGCATGAAGGCGGGCCAGGTTTCATCCAGCACCAGCAGCCCTTCGGCCTGGAACGCAGGGTTGCCGGGGCATATCACATTGATCTGCAGGCCTTCACGGCCAACCCGGCGCATCTCGCCTTCGGCCGCCGTCCTGGCTTCGTCTTCGCTCTGGTAGCGCTGGGCAAGGACTTTGAACGGCGCACCGCCCACCTCCACCTCACGTTTCTTGCAGGTTGCGGCATCCCACCAGGACGCTTTGGCCCCTTCGAATTTGGCCCGGCTGGTCTCGGTAAAACTGGCGCTGATAAACGCGCAGTCGCCCGGACGGTTATCACGGGTGACCGACAGCCGCACTTCTTGCAGCGGCTTGCCCGACAGCGAGGTGATCTGGCCTTTACGGCCCAGCACATACAGTTCGTCGACAGGCTTGGCCACCGCATCAAAACGCTTGGCAAGCCGGGTCAGGAAGCTCATGTCGCTTTCGTTGGTCTGGTCAATATGAGAGACCTTCTCAGCGTCCAGATCAGGCGCGACCCTGGGTGAAAATCCATAACGCGTGGTCAGTTGGCGGAACAGTGCGCCCAGGGTAATCGGCCCATGGCTGGCTGTGCGGCGCTGTTTGAATTCGTCCTGGTCGAACGCCGCCGCCGTGGCCACCAGCACCAGGCGCAGGGGGAACAGGTACGGGGTGCGCTGGGTAATCTTGAACAGCCCCTTGTCCTCCAGGCCGGTCTCCAGGTAACCGACCCGCAGGCCGATCTTCCCCCCCAGCCTGGGCACTCCCTCAATCCCTTCGATGTCGAGGGTCAGCTTGAGCTGGTCGGAGACGAAGCCTGCGGTATCGGTGTGTTCCCACTCCAGTAATCGCTCGTTGAGCAGCGCGGCATTGGTCCCGTAAATTTCCACCGCCGGTGTGAATCCAAGTGCCATGGTTCCTCCTTAATCCCAAACCGAAACCGGTTTTTTTGCGACGGCTTGTATTGGTCGGGGTCGTCGATGTTCGAGACGTCCCAGGTGCAGGCGAACAGAGGTTGGCCTGTGGGATCGTTGAGCAGCGGCGGTCCGATAAAGAGGGTTTGGGTGAAGGTGAGGGTCCAGGTGTCGTAGTCCGTTTCTGCGCTGGTGCGTATTGAAGGCGCAGCGACGATGCTGGTCGGCAGGTCGCACTGCGCCTGCGGCAGGTTCCAGCGGTTATCCAGCACCAGGTCCATCAGTTGGCTGGCCAGGCCGCAGGCATCAAAGGGCAAGGCACCCGGGGCAACCATGGCCTTTAGCGAAATCCCCAGGGCATGGGCCTTGCGCCCCTCGCGGGAGCGAATGCCCGGCCCATTGCCTTCGACCGTGATCAACACGCCGGTGTTATTCGCGCCGCCCTGAAAGTCCTGATGAGTGCCGACCTTAAGTTCCGGAAACGCCCTGCGCAGCGCCTCGCTGATGGCCTGGGGCAGTTGGGAGGGGTTTTCGATAAGTGTCATTTAAGTAGCGTCCTTGCAACGGTTACTGCGGGTCCCGGCCAGGGCCTTCGTTGACGCCGATACGCTTGGCCGCCCAGCGTTCATAAAGGCCGATGGCCACGTCGGCGCCAGCCATGGCGGTCAGGCAACCAATGGCGCCGGCCGTCCAGATCGACATGCCGGCGGCGTAACACAGCATCAGGGCTGATACCCCGCACACCATGCAGGCCCCGGAACGCAGGGCCAGGCGCCGCATAAGCGACCAACCGCGGGCGCCTTCCTTGTCGGCGCGCCACATTTCTCCGGAAACCCCGCCAATCACCGCCAATACGATGACCAGCCAGATAGGCATTTCCGCCAACGCTTGCTGCTCGTTTGTCATGTCACGCCTCCTGGAATGAGTGATACCGGCAGGTCGCCGGTTGTAGGTGTTTGTTTCAATTTGAAAGGGTTCTCTAGGTAGGCATTCCAAAAAGCCCGGTTGCCCGGGCTTTTCAGTAATGATGTCCTCGAACTTTCGGCGCTACTGGCGCGGTACGGTTCTTTCCTCGATGTTTTTCCGACCACGATCCCTGTCTGCCGGATAACTGCTTCTGGTGCTTTACGCTGCACACCCGGGCCAGTTGCCAACCCTCTGAACCGTTAAGGCCGGTTCATCGCTGCCTGTTCTTGAAGCGGTTTGAAACTAAAGAGCGTCGGCATCCTTGCCGGTGTTGCCTGGCATCCGTGCCATCGCTTCGATGGCGTCCTTGCCGGTGTTGTGTAACGTCCTTGTCTTCCTTGGCAGCATCCTTGCCGCCTCCACCAGGCCTTCTTGGCTGGCTTGAGATGAAGAATATGCATGTATGCATATACAGTCAATGCACAAATGCATTTATTTTTGCGCGAGACATGCACGGGTGCATTTATAGCCCCACAGGCAAAGGGTGTGGTGGTTTTGCGCAGGCGAAAAAAAGCCCGCTCATTGGCGGGCTTTGTCTTACACAGAAGGGTTAGCGGGCGTACATGCCCCACCAGAACACGTGACCAAGGATGCTGATCTGTTCATCCTGGATTTCCTGGAAGCTGTAGTCCTCGTCCGGATGTTCATCGCGGTTGAAGCTACGCAGGCGAATCCCGGAAGGCAGGCGATAGAGCTGTTTCACCCGCAGTTGGCCGTTGTGGTTGATGGCGTAAAGGTCGCCATCGACGATGTCACCAATCCCGCACTTGCCGGCGTTGACACCTACGGTCGCGCCGTCGCGCAGCACCGGCAACATACTGTTGCCGCGCACCGTCACGCACTTGGCCTGGTCAAACTGCACGCCGTTATGCCGCAGGCTGCGTTTGCCGAACCGCAGGCTGGCCTTCTCGCTTTCCTCGATGACGAATCTTCCTGACCCAGCAGCCAATTCAACCTCGCGCAGAAAGGGGATCGACACCTCGTCATCATTAACGGGCGTGTCGTCGTCCCACAGGCTTATGTCCTTGAGTTCCGAATGCATCGGGTCGCGCTCATCCGACCGCGCCGGCACCAGCGCCGCGCGTCCGCGAAGCTGATCAGTGCTGACCTGGAAGTAATCGGCGATGCGCGAGATATGCTTGTCCGACGGGTCAACAATCTTGCCGCTGAGGATCCGGGACAGCGTGGATTGAGGCACGCCGGTACGCCGGTGAAGCTCCGTGGGGGAGATCCGGTCGCGGTCCAGCAGCTCTCTTAAGACGATAGAAACGTTGCGTTTTTGCATAACGCGGATAGTGCAGGCTGTTTCGATGCTTGGCAAATGCTAATTTGCATATTTAATGCATCAACGCGCACTTTTTACCTGACCGTTTGTGAACTGCGAAGCCCCGACCTTGCGTGTTAACCTTGCGCCCATTGCAAAAAATGCTGGGCCAAGCGCCCCCTTTGCCCCATCACTTTCAACGAATTTGCCAACTATCCAATGAGTAAAAACACCTCCGATCTGGCCTCCCACACCCCGATGATGCAGCAGTACTGGCGCCTGAAAAACCAGCACCCTGATCAGTTGATGTTCTATCGCATGGGCGACTTCTACGAGATCTTCTATGAAGATGCGAAGAAGGCCGCCAAGTTGCTGGACATCACCCTGACCGCGCGCGGGCAGTCGGCCGGGCAGGCGATTCCGATGTGCGGGATTCCTTACCACTCGCTGGAAGGTTACCTGGTCAAGCTGGTGAAGCTCGGCGAGTCGGTGGTGATCTGTGAGCAGATCGGCGACCCGGCCACCAGCAAGGGCCCGGTTGAACGTCAGGTGGTGCGCATCATCACCCCGGGCACGGTGAGTGACGAGGCGCTGCTGGATGAACGACGCGACAACCTGATCGCCGCGGTGCTGGGGGACGAGCGCCTGTTCGGCCTCGCGGTGCTGGATATCACCAGCGGTAACTTCACGGTGCTGGAGATCAAGGGCTGGGAAAATCTGCTGGCGGAGCTGGAGCGCGTCAACCCGGTGGAGCTGATGATTCCGGATGACTGGCCCAAGGACCTGCCGGCGGAACGTCGCCGTGGGACCAAGCGCCGTGCACCGTGGGATTTCGAGCGTGACTCGGCGCTGAAAAGTCTGTGCCAGCAATTCTCCGTGCAAGATCTCAAGGGCTTCGGTTGCGAAACCCTGACCCTGGCCATCGGCGCCGCCGGCTGCCTGCTCAACTACGCCAAAGAAACCCAGCGCACCGCCCTGCCGCATTTGCGCAGCCTGCGTCATGAACGCCTGGACGACACCGTGGTGCTCGATGGCGCCAGCCGTCGCAACCTGGAGCTGGACACCAACCTGGCCGGCGGTCGCGACAACACTCTGCAATCGGTGGTCGACCGTTGCCAGACCGCAATGGGCAGCCGCTTGCTGACTCGCTGGTTGAACCGCCCGCTGCGGGACCTGAAGGTGCTGCAGGCCCGTCAAACCTCTATTACCTGCCTGCTGGATCGCTACCGTTTTGAAAAGCTGCAACCGCAGCTCAAGGAAATCGGCGACATCGAGCGGATCCTGGCGCGGATAGGCCTACGTAACGCACGGCCCCGCGACCTGGCCCGCCTGCGCGATGCCCTCGGCGCCCTGCCGCAACTGCAAGCGGCGATGACCGAACTGGAAGCACCGCACCTGCAGCAGTTGGCCGTCACCACCAGCACCTACCCGGAACTGGCGGCGCTGTTGGAAAAAGCCATCATCGACAACCCGCCCGCGATCATTCGTGACGGCGGTGTGTTGAAGACCGGTTACGACACTGAGCTGGACGAACTGCAATCCCTGAGCGAGAACGCCGGGCAGTTCCTGATCGACCTGGAGGCCCGCGAAAAAGCCCGCACCGGCCTCGCCAACCTGAAGGTCGGCTACAACCGCGTGCACGGCTACTTTATCGAGTTGCCAAGCAAGCAGGCCGAGCAGGCGCCAATCGATTACCAGCGCCGCCAGACCCTCAAGGGCGCCGAGCGTTTTATCACCCCGGAACTGAAAGCCTTCGAAGACAAGGCGCTGTCGGCCAAGAGCCGCGCCCTGGCTCGGGAGAAGATGCTCTACGAGGCCTTGCTCGAAAGCCTGATCGACAAGCTGGCGCCCTTGCAGGACACCGCCGCCGCGCTGGCCGAACTGGATGTATTGAACAACCTGGCCGAGCGCGCCCTGAACCTCGACTTGAACTGCCCGCGGTTTGTCAGCGAGGCGTGCATGCGCATCGTGCAAGGCCGCCATCCGGTGGTGGAGCAAGTGTTGACCACACCGTTCGTCGCCAACGACCTGTCGCTGGACGACGACACCCGCATGCTGGTGATCACCGGTCCGAACATGGGCGGTAAATCCACCTACATGCGCCAGACCGCATTGATTGTGCTGCTGGCGCATATCGGCAGCTTCGTGCCGGCGGCCAGTTGCGAGTTGTCCCTGGTAGACCGCATCTTCACCCGCATCGGCTCCAGCGATGACCTGGCTGGTGGTCGCTCGACCTTTATGGTGGAAATGAGCGAAACCGCCAATATCCTGCACAACGCCACCGAACGCAGCCTGGTGCTGATGGACGAAGTGGGCCGCGGCACCAGCACCTTCGACGGGCTGTCGCTGGCCTGGGCTGCAGCCGAGCGATTGGCCACCCTGCGCGCGTACACGCTGTTCGCGACGCACTACTTCGAACTGACGGTGTTGCCAGAAAACGAGCCGCTGGTGGCCAACGTTCACCTCAATGCCACGGAGCACAACGAGCGCATCGTGTTCCTGCACCACGTGCTGCCCGGCCCGGCGAGCCAGAGTTACGGGCTGGCCGTGGCACAACTGGCCGGTGTACCGGCAGAGGTGATCACCCGTGCCCGTGAGCACCTGAGCCGCCTGGAAGAAACCGCCCTGCCCCACGAGATTCCAGTGGCCAGCCCGGCCAAAGCCAGCAACAAACCCAGCGCGCCACACCAGAGCGACATGTTCGCCAGCCTGCCGCATCCGGTGCTGGATGAGTTGGCCAAGCTTGACCTGGACGACTTGACGCCACGAAAAGCGCTCGAAATGTTATATGCACTGAAGACTCGGATATAACGCAGACGCTTGCAAGCTGGTAGACTCTCGCGCGGTTTGGGATGCTGCGGGCTTTTAGCCTGGCCTGCGGACTATCGCTCCCGAACCTCGCGAGCCCTGCCACAAAGGGTTTCGCTGCCGCCGCCTGAGGAGAAAATTAGAAATGACCTTCGTCGTCACCGACAACTGCATCAAGTGCAAGTACACCGACTGCGTAGAAGTGTGTCCGGTGGACTGCTTCTACGAAGGCCCGAATTTTTTGGTCATCCACCCGGACGAGTGCATTGACTGCGCCCTGTGTGAGCCAGAATGCCCGGCCGTCGCAATTTTCTCCGAGGACGAAGTCCCGGCAGAGATGCAGGAATTTATTCAGTTGAACGTTGAGCTGGCGGAAGTCTGGCCGAATATCACTGAACGTAAAGATCCGATGCCGGACGCGGCGGAGTGGGATGGCAAAAAAGGCAAGATTGCCGACCTCGAGCGCTGACAGCGTCGATGCCCTCCAAAAGGCCCCTTGCGGGCCTTTTTGCGTTTCTGCGGGGCGGGGTTCACTTTTCTATAGGCAAAAAAAAGGGGCGGTATGACCCGCCCACATTTTTTCCCTAGTCCCTGTGTTCCTTTTCATCGTCCTGATGAATCGCATCCTGCGAGGTTCCCTGAATCATCAATCCTTGATGACTGTGTCAATCCGTGGACACAGGGCTGATCTTAGAGAGTTCCCGGCGAAGTTCAACGGGATCCAAATCGTGGGACTACAGGCTTTCGCACTCAAGACAGAATAAATAGTTGTTATATTTCAATTACATAGAAATATAGACAGTCAGTTCAGGACGTCCGCACCGACGAAAAAACCCAAACGCTTACGAAAAAGTAAGTGAATGCTTACACCAGCAATTACGGAAAAGGGTAACAAGCGACCCTCGGGTGTTCGCCAGACACGAAAAAGCCCCGACACCGTCGAGGCTTTTTTCCCATCCGGTGGATCAGTCGTCGCTGACAGTGATCGTCGGCATCGCCTGGGCCTCGGCTTCCTGCAGGACGATTCGCGCGCCTACGTGGCGGGCCAACTCCTGGTAGACCATGGCAATCTGGCCATCGGGCTCGGCAACCACCGTCGGCTTGCCGCCGTCGGCCTGCTCACGAATCCCCATCGACAGCGGCAGCGACGCCAGCAGTTCAACACCGTATTGGGTCGCCAGCTTCTCGCCACCGCCTTCACCGAACAGGTGCTCGGCGTGGCCGCAGTTGGAGCAGATGTGCACTGCCATGTTTTCCACGACGCCCAGCACCGGGATGTTGACTTTGCGGAACATCTCCACGCCCTTGCGGGCATCCAGCAGCGCCAGGTCCTGGGGCGTGGTGACGATCACCGAGCCGGCCACCGGGACTTTCTGCGCCAGGGTCAACTGGATGTCCCCGGTGCCAGGTGGCATGTCGATCACCAGGTAGTCCAGGTCACCCCAGGCAGTCTGGGTGACCAGTTGCAGCAACGCACCGGAAACCATCGGGCCGCGCCAGACCATCGGCGTGTTGTCGTCGGTCAGGAAGGCCATGGACATCACCTCCACGCCATGGGACTGGATCGGCACGAACCATTTCTGGTCCTTGATCTTCGGCCGGGTGCCTTCGGCGATGCCGAACATTACGCCTTGGCTTGGGCCATAGATGTCGGCGTCGAGAATACCCACCCGCGCGCCCTCGCGGGCCAGGGCCAGGGCCAGGTTGGCGGCGGTGGTGGATTTGCCCACGCCGCCCTTGCCGGAGGCCACGGCCACCACGTTCTTCACATTGGCCAGGCCCGGGATCTGCGCCTGGGCCTTGTGCGGGGCGATCACGCACTGGATCTCGACCTTGGCCGAGCTGACGCCGTCCAGGCCTTCAATGGCCATTTGCAGCATCTGCGCCCAGCCGCTCTTGAACAGGCCGGCGGCGTAGCCCAGCTCAAGCTGGACCGAAACCTTGTCACCCTGCACATCGATGGCGCGAACGCACCCGGCGCTGACCGGGTCCTGGTTCAGGTAGGGGTCGGTGTACTGGCGAAGAACGGCTTCCACCGCTGCGCGATTGACGGCGCTCATGGGCTACTCCCGAAAAAGACTGACTAAAACAGGCGGCTATCCTAACCGTTCCGGCGCCCCAGCGGCACGCTTTCGGCCACCTGGAAAATCCTGAAACAGCCGCACGGGGTGAAATAAATTTCCCGGCGCTTTATAGTGGCCGACCTCCGTTTCATCAAGTAGCCGAGCCCCATGTCCGAGCCACGCAAGATCCTCGTCACCAGCGCCCTGCCCTATGCCAATGGTTCCATCCACCTTGGCCATATGCTTGAGTACATCCAGACCGATATGTGGGTGCGCTTCCAGAAGCATCGCGGCAATCAATGCATTTATGTCTGCGCGGACGACGCCCACGGTTCGGCCATCATGTTGCGCGCCGAGAAGGAAGGGATCACCCCGGAACAACTGATCGCCAATGTCCAGGCTGAACACAGCGCCGACTTTGCCGAGTTCCTGGTGGACTTCGACAACTTCCACTCGACCCACTCCGAAGAAAACCGCGAGCTGTCGAGCCAGATCTACCTGCGCCTCAAAGAAGCCGGGCACATCGATACGCGTTCGATCACCCAGTATTTCGACCCGGAAAAGAAAATGTTCCTGGCCGACCGCTTCATCAAGGGCACCTGCCCGAAATGCGGCACTGAGGACCAGTACGGCGACAACTGCGAAAAATGCGGCGCCACTTATGCGCCTACCGATTTGAAGGATCCGAAGTCGGCCATCTCCGGCGCCACTCCGGTGCTCAAGGATTCCCAGCACTTCTTCTTCAAGCTTCCGGATTTCCAGCAAATGCTGCAAACCTGGACCCGCAGCGGCACCCTGCAGGACGCCGTGGCCAACAAGATCGCCGAATGGCTGGACGCCGGCCTGCAGCAGTGGGACATCTCCCGCGATGCGCCGTACTTCGGTTTTGAGATCCCGGGCGAGCCAGGCAAGTACTTCTATGTGTGGCTGGACGCGCCGATCGGCTACATGGCCAGCTTCAAGAACCTGTGCGACCGTACGCCTTCGCTCGATTTCGACGCGTTCTGGGCCAAGGACTCCACCGCCGAGCTGTATCACTTCATCGGCAAGGACATCGTCAACTTCCACGCGCTGTTCTGGCCGGCGATGCTCGAAGGCTCGGGCTACCGCAAGCCGACCGGCATCGCGGTTCACGGCTACCTGACGGTCAATGGCCAGAAGATGTCCAAGTCCCGTGGCACCTTTATCAAGGCGCGCACCTACCTGGACCACCTGTCGCCGGAATACCTGCGCTACTACTACGCGTCCAAGCTGGGCCGTGGCGTCGACGACCTCGACCTGAACCTGGAAGACTTCGTACAGAAGGTCAACTCGGACCTGGTGGGCAAGGTGGTCAACATCGCCAGCCGTTGCGCCGGGTTTATCCACAAGGGCAATGCCGGTGTGCTGGTGGCGGAAAACGCCGCGCCGGAGCTGACCGACGCGTTCCTGGCCGCTGCACCAAGCATCGCCGACGCCTATGAAGCCCGCGACTTTGCCCGCGCCATGCGCGAGATCATGGGCCTGGCCGACCGTGCCAACGCCTGGATCGCCGACAAGGCGCCGTGGTCGCTGAACAAACAGGAAGGCAAGCAGGCGCAAGTCCAGGCCATCTGCGCTACGGGCGTCAACCTGTTCCGCCAGTTGGTGATCTTCCTCAAGCCGGTGCTGCCGCTGCTGGCGGCCGACGCCGAGGCGTTCCTCAACGTGCCGCCGCTGACCTGGAACGACCACGCGACCTTGCTCGCCAACCATCAGTTGAATGAGTTCAAGCCGTTGATGACCCGCATCGACCCGGTAAAAGTCCAGGCCATGAGCGACGCTTCCAAAGAAGACCTCGAAGCCAGCAAGACCGACACCGGCGAAACGGCTACGGCGGGCAATGGCGAACTGGCGAAAGATCCGCTGTCGCCAGAAATCGACTTCGACGCCTTTGCCGCAGTGGACCTGCGGGTTGCGCTGATCATCAAGGCCGAAGCTGTGGAAGGCGCCGACAAGCTGCTGCGCCTGACCCTGGACATCGGTGACGAGCAACGCAACGTGTTCTCCGGGATCAAGAGCGCCTACCCGGATCCGTCCAAGCTCGACGGCCGCCTGACCATGATGATCGCCAACCTCAAGCCACGGAAAATGAAGTTCGGCATCTCCGAAGGCATGGTGATGGCAGCCGGCCCTGGTGGTGAAGAGATCTACCTCCTGAGCCCGGACAGCGGCGCCAAGCCGGGTCAGCGCATCAAGTAAACTGCGAACTGCCCCATGGTCACTGCCATGGGGCGGTTTGAGCTAGTACCCCCTCCTCGCTTGCCGGATAATCGGATTCTGTTTGCTTAACCCGGCACGACCATGACCGATACACTTCCCACCGTTGTCAGCGCAGCCTTGTTCAGCAACGTCGTGTTGCAGATACCGCTGGCTGTCGCCCCGGTGCTGGCCATGGCTTTTCCAGGTTCCAACGCAATGATCAAACCATGAGCCTGATTCAACGTATCGACGCCCTGCTGCCACAAACCCAATGTGGCAAATGTGGGCATCCTGGCTGCAAGCCCTACGCAGAAGGCATTGCCCAAGGCGAGGCGATCAACAAGTGCCCACCGGGCGGCCACGAAACCATCGCCGGCCTGGCCCAGCTATTGAACCTCCCGGAGCTGGAGCTGGACGCATCCCGAGGTGAGGCGCCCGCGCAGGTCGCGTTTATCCGTGAGGCAGAGTGCATCGGCTGTACCAAATGCATCCAGGCCTGCCCGGTGGACGCCATCGTCGGTGCTGCAAAGTTGATGCACACGGTGATTATCGATGAGTGCACGGGCTGCGACCTGTGTGTGGCGCCTTGCCCGGTTGATTGCATCGAAATGCGTCCGTTGACCACGGTATTAGCGATTGTCGGCGGGTTGGCTTCCACCGTTCACGAGCGCCAGGCACGCAGCCTCAAGCGTGACCGGGCCCGGCGACGTTTTGAACAGCGCAACACGCGGCTGCAGCGCGAGGAGGAACGCAAGTGTGCCGAACGCCTGGCGCGTACCCCGCGCGCAGCCCCGGTGACAGCGGCCACGGTTAACCCGGTACAGGCCGCCATTGAGCGCGTTCGTGCCCAAAAAGCCGCCGCGATGGACGCCGCCTTGAAGAAGGCCAAGATCAACCTGGCCATGAGCCGTGCCCAACTGCACAAAACCTTGAAAGCCTTCGGCCACCCGCCGACTTTTGAACAGCAGGCGCAGTTGATCACCCTGCAACAGCACTTCGAAACAGCAGAGCAGGCGCTCGCGGCGTTGGCGGGGCCCGATGCCCACACTTGAACCCCTTGATCACCAGCCGCACGCGATGAAGCGTGTACGGCTGCTGGCCGCCGCGTTTATCCTGCCCGGGTTATTGCCCGCCTGGGCCGTTCTTCATAACCCACTGACTGCCCGCAAGGAACCGCTCGCCCCATGAACGCCGCAAAACGCCTGGAAATTTTCCGCCGGCTTCACGAAGACAACCCGGAACCGAAAACCGAACTGGCCTATTCCTCGCCGTTCGAGTTGCTGATCGCGGTGATTCTCTCGGCCCAGTCCACAGACGTCGGCGTCAACAAGGCCACCGCCAAGCTGTATCCAGTGGCCAACACACCGGAGGCGATTTACGCGCTTGGGGTTGAAGGGTTGTCGGAATACATCAAGACCATCGGCCTGTACAACAGCAAGGCGAAGAATGTCATCGAGACCTGCCGGCTGCTGGTGGAGTTGCACGGCAGTGAAGTACCACAGACGCGGGAAGCCCTGGAAGCGCTTCCGGGCGTAGGCCGCAAAACGGCCAACGTGGTGCTCAATACGGCATTTCGCCAATTGACCATGGCGGTGGATACGCACATTTTTCGGGTCAGCAACCGCACCGGGATTGCCCGTGGGAAGAACGTGGTGGAGGTAGAAAAACAGCTGATGAAGTTTGTGCCTAAGCCCTACCTGCTGGATTCACATCATTGGTTGATCCTTCACGGACGCTATGTCTGCCAGGCCCGCAAGCCGCGCTGTGGCAGTTGTCGCATCGAAGACCTGTGCGAATTCAAGGAAAAGACTTCCGACGATTGAGCCATCATTGCTTTTATCGATGAGTCGATTGAAAAAATCTTTTTTACCAGGCCCGAGATTATCGTTATAAGGAGCGCCAACGGCAGTCTTAGCCTGGAGTTAACCTTATGAGCACTGGCAAAGAACAACTGGATGTAGAAGACGACGTTGTTGGCGCTGAATCTGACGATGATGCAGCAGAAACACCGGTAGAGGTGGCCAAGACCAATTTGAGCAAACGCCGCACCATCGATAACCTTCTGGAAGAGCGGCGCTTGCAAAAACAGTTGGCCGATTACGACTTCGATCTCTAATCGACCCAACGATAAACAGAAGCCTCCCTCACGGAGGCTTTTTACTGCATGCCAGTGCCGCCGAGCTACACCAACCCGTTGCGCTGGGCCAGCTCGATCAAATCTACCAGGGAGCGTGCGTTGAGCTTGAGCAGCAAGCGAGTCTTGTAGGTGCTCACGGTTTTGTTGCTCAGGAACATGCCATCGGCGATCTCCTTGTTGGTCTTGCCGCGGGCCAGTTGCTGCAACACCATCATCTCCCGGCCGGACAGGCGCTCGACCATGTCCGCTTCGCTGGCGTTACCCATGGTGGAGCGCACCGAATTCAGCGCCTGGTTCGGGAAGTAGCTGTACCCGCACAGCACTGCCTTGACGGCACTCAATAGCTCGGTGAGGTCCTGTTGCTTGCACACATAACCGGCAGCACCCGCCTGCATGCAACGCATGGAAAAATGCCCGGGCGCCTGAGAGGTGAGCACCAGCACCTTGAAGGGATGGGCTTGTTTGGTAGATGACAGACGGCATATAACTTCCAGGCCATCAAGTTTGGGAATTCCAATATCCAGTATGACAATGTCCGGCATATGCTCGCGCGCAAGTTGCAAGGCATCGACACCGTTATCGGTCTCGGCGACGACCTCATAACTATGACGCTCCATAAGCATACGCACAGCAAGACGAATGACGGGATGATCATCCACGATCAGCACTTTATTCATGGGCAAGTCCAATTTCGCTGTTCGAATTATTAAGAGCAAGCACAATAGCCTAGTCGTTTCCCGCTTGGCATAGCGCTCCCCCCCAAGCAACAGCAAGCAGAGACCCAACCCACAACGATATAGGATTTAACCTACAAAAAAACTCCGACACGGAGGCATCCGACTTTATTGAGGCTTTCAGAAGTTTCCGAGTACAAACATACTTTGAATGAATATTCCCCGAATGGCCGGGGCCAAGGTAAACGTGCCGCACACAAGTTTCAGCCAATGCCCCTTGCTTCCTGCCAGAACGCCCATACATCGGGGACGAAGCGTGCTCTCTAAAAGTTCCATCTCGCATATTTGATTTCACTCCAAAAATCCTACAGACATGTCAGCAACTGACATGCACGTCGTACATTCATGAGTGAATTTTCTGTAGTACATAGTTCCTGTGTACGCAAAAAAAAGCATATTCAACAATGCCGCCCTTAATACGCCAGGTTGAGCCTTAACAATAAACATTGCCCCTGTAAAACTATAAACATTCACTTAATGCCAATGAACGCATGACGATTGCATGCTACAAACTTAAACAAGGCGTACCAGACTCCGTATTCCGGGCAAAAAAAATGGCCCCTGGAAAGGGGCCATTTTTATCACCAGCTAAAACACTCAGAACAACTTGCGACCTTTGTTGGCCGCAATGCGCATGCGCAATGCGTTCAGCTTGATGAAGCCTGCCGCATCTGCCTGGTTGTAGGCGCCGCCGTCTTCTTCGAAGGTGGCGATGTTGGCATCGAACAGCGACTCGTCGGACTTGCGACCAGTCACGATCACGTTGCCCTTGTACAGCTTCAGGCGCACAACGCCGTTCACGTGTGCCTGGGAAGCGTCGATCATCTGTTGCAGCATCAGGCGCTCAGGGCTCCACCAGTAACCGGTGTAGATGAGGCTGGCGTATTTCGGCATCAGCTCATCCTTAAGGTGAGCGACTTCGCGGTCCAGGGTGATGGACTCGATGGCGCGGTGAGCGCGCAGCATGATGGTGCCGCCCGGGGTCTCGTAGCAGCCACGGGACTTCATGCCCACGTAACGGTTCTCGACGATGTCGAGGCGGCCGATACCGTGTTCGCCACCGATACGGTTCAGGGTCGCCAATACGGTGGCCGGGGTCATTTCGACGCCGTCCAGCGCGACGATGTCGCCGTTGCGGTAGGTCAGTTCCAGGTACTGGGCCTTGTCAGGAGCGTTCTCCGGGGAGACGGTCCATTTCCACATGTCTTCTTCGTGCTCGGTCCAGGTGTCTTCCAGCACGCCGCCTTCGTAGGAGATGTGCAGCAAGTTGGCGTCCATCGAGTACGGGGACTTCTTCTTGCCGTGACGCTCGATCGGGATGTTGTGCTTTTCGGCGTAGTCCATCAGTTTTTCACGGGACAGCAGGTCCCATTCACGCCACGGAGCAATCACTTTTACGCCTGGCTTCAAGGCATAGGCGCCCAGTTCGAAACGCACCTGGTCGTTACCCTTGCCGGTGGCGCCATGGGAGATGGCGTCGGCGCCGGTTTCGTTGGCGATTTCGATCAGGCGCTTGGCGATCAGCGGACGTGCGATGGAAGTACCCAGCAGGTACTCGCCTTCGTAGACGGTGTTGGCGCGAAACATCGGGAAAACGAAATCGCGGACGAACTCTTCGCGCAGGTCGTCAATGTAGATCTCTTTCACGCCCATGGCTTGCGCCTTGGCACGTGCAGGTTCGACCTCTTCGCCCTGACCCAGGTCAGCGGTGAAGGTCACCACTTCACAGTTATAAGTATCCTGCAGCCACTTGAGGATCACCGAAGTGTCCAGGCCGCCGGAATACGCGAGAACGACCTTGTTTACGTCGGCCATGCCATCACTCCACGGGGTTGTACGGAAAGGCGTCGATTCTACCGACCAAAACCGTGAAATTACAGAGGCGCGACAGCAAATGAAGATAAAGCGACAGATTATGTCGACTGAGCGACCCAGCGCCGCACCTTATGAGGTGGCGGCCGCGTTGCCGGGTGCCTTGGCTTGGGGCGCCGGTTTCTCGGGGGCTGCCACCCGTTCGAGCTGAATATTCACCCGGCGATTTTTTGCCCGGTTGGCCGCATTGGTGTTCGGCGCCAGCGGGTAGCTTTCGCCATGAAAACGCAGGGTAATCTGCGATTCCTGGATGCCATTGGCCTTGAAGTAGTCCATCACCGCCAACGCGCGACGCCGCGAGACATCACGATTGGTCAGGCGATTGCCACTGTTGTCGGAGTGACCGTTCAGCTCGACGTGGTTGACCGTGGGGTCGGCTTTCATGAACTCGAGAATCACCGAGAGCTTCTTCTTCGCCGCCGCATCCAGTTCAATGCCACCACCGGGGAAGCCCACTTCGGTCTGTTTGACCTGCTCGTAGTTCATCGGCAGCAGCTTGGTGGTACACAGCTGATAGTCGTTGTAGGCCTTGTTGAATTTCACCGGCAACAGGCGAATCTCGGAGTAGCCTCCTTCGCGCCCATAGTGCCGCACAGTCGGGCTGCGGCCTTCGAGCAAACCGGTGAACAAGCGCCCGGCCTGGGCCTGGGAGCTGTTAAACAGTACGTCACCACTGCCGACACGCACCGCGCCCAGGTTGATATCACCGCGCCCCGGTTGCCACGGCGCAGCTGCCGCGAGCAGGGTCGCGGAACCGGCGCCCAACGAACCGTTAAAGGCTTTCAGACGAAACGTCGCCTGCTCGCCGGCCCGGCGCACGAACTCGCCCGAGCCAAAATCGGTGATCGGCTGGGTCAGGCGGCACTCGAATTTATCGCCCTCCACTTTCCACTCAATATTCTCCAGACGTGTCTGGAACGTGAGGGCCATGGCGGGCAGGCTCGCGAACACACTGAGCAGGGCTAGATAATGCTGGCGCACGGGCGGCTCCACTGGTTTCTACAACACATCAAGGCGTCATACATCGTTAAGGCATACCCAGGGATATCGGTCGCATCCTGCAAAACTTGATAGCGAGTGCCTGCAAGAGTCTTTTCCGGTAGCATTCCCACCAGATTGACCCGCCTGGAATCCCCAATGTCCGACCGCCTGACCCTGCTGCGTCCCGACGACTGGCATATTCATCTTCGCGATGGTGCTGCGTTGCCCCAAACCGTGGCCGATGTAGCGCGCACGTTTGGCCGCGCCATCATCATGCCTAACCTGGTACCTCCGGTGCGTAACGCCGCGCAAGCCGACGCCTATCGCCAGCGTATCCTCGCTGTACGACCGGCCGGCAGCCGCTTCGAACCGTTGATGGTGCTGTACCTCACCGACCTCACTAAGCCCGAAGAAATTCGCGAGGCCAAGGCCAGTGGTTTCGTGCACGCCGCCAAGCTGTACCCGGCCGGCGCGACCACCAACTCCGACTCCGGCGTCACCAGTATCGACAAGATCCTGCCGGCCATCGAAGCCATGGCCGAAGTGGGCATGCCGCTGCTGATCCACGGTGAAGTCACCCGGGGTGATGTGGATGTGTTCGATCGTGAAAAGATCTTCATCGACGAACACATGCGCCGCGTGGTCGAGTTGTTCCCGACCCTCAAGGTCGTGTTCGAACACATCACCACCGCTGAGGCCGTGCAGTTCGTCACCGAGGCTTCGGCCAACGTCGGCGCGACCATCACCGCGCATCACCTTTTATACAACCGCAACCACATGCTGGTGGGCGGGATTCGGCCGCACTTCTATTGCCTGCCGATTCTCAAGCGCAACACGCACCAGGTGGCGCTGCTTGATGCCGCCACCAGTGGCAGCGAGAAGTTTTTCCTCGGCACCGACTCTGCACCTCACGCCCAACACGCCAAGGAAGCTGCGTGTGGGTGTGCCGGCTGCTACACCGCCTATGCGGCAATCGAGTTGTATGCCGAAGCGTTCGAACAACGCAACGCCCTGGACAAGCTTGAAGGGTTCGCCAGCCTCAACGGCCCGCGCTTCTATGGCCTGCCGGCGAATACCGATCGCATTACCTTGGTCCGTGAAGACTGGACCGCCCCCACCAGCCTGCCGTTTGGCGAGCTGACCGTTATCCCGCTGCGCGCCGGTGAAACACTGCGCTGGCGCCTGCTGGAGGAACACCCGTGAGTGAAGATCATTACGACGACGACCAGGAACACGGCGGCGGTGGGGGCGGTTCCCGTCACCCGATGGCCGAGCGTTTTCGTGGCTACCTGCCGGTTGTCATCGACGTAGAAACCGGTGGTTTCAATTGCGCCACCGATGCGTTGCTGGAAATTGCTGCCACGACGATCGGCATGGATGAACAGGGTTTCGTGTTCCCGGAACACACCCACTTCTTCCGCGTCGAGCCGTTCGAAGGCGCCAACATCGAAGCGGCCGCCCTGGAGTTCACCGGAATCAAGCTGGACCATCCGCTGCGCATGGCAGTCAGTGAAGAAGCGGCGTTGACCGACATCTTCCGTGGCGTACGCAAGGCCTTGAAGGCCAATGGCTGCAAACGCGCGATCCTGGTGGGCCACAACAGCAGCTTCGACCTGGGCTTCCTCAACGCCGCCGTGACGCGCCTGGACATGAAGCGTAACCCGTTTCACCCGTTCTCCAGCTTCGACACCGCCACCCTCGCAGGCTTGGCCTATGGCCAGACCGTGCTGGCCAAGGCCTGCCAGGCTGCCGGTATCGACTTTGACGGTCGCGAGGCCCACTCGGCCCGCTACGACACCGAGAAGACGGCCGAGCTGTTCTGCGGCATCGTCAACCGCTGGAAACAAATGGGCGGCTGGGAAGACTTCGGCGACTGAAGCTGACCCAAACAAGACCTCTGCAGCGAGCGGGCTTCTGTGGCGAGGGAGCTTGCTCGCGCTGGGCTGCGTAGCGGCCCCGATAACCCCGCCGCGGTTAACCTGTTAAACCGCGGTGTCAGGTTCTGGGGCCGCTTCGCAGCCCAGCGCGAGCAAGCTCGCTCGCCACAACAGCTTGCTCGCCACAAAACCAAATGCAGCGCATAAAAAAACCGGCCTTCTCAGGCCGGTTTTTTTGTACCGCGAAGCTGGCTTACAACTTGCCAGCGTTCTCGGTCAGGTAAGCCGCAACGCCTTCTGGCGAAGCGTTCATGCCTTTGTCGCCTTTTTTCCAGTTGGCAGGGCAGACTTCGCCGTGCTCTTCGTGGAATTGCAGAGCGTCGACCAGGCGGATCAGCTCTTCCATGTTACGGCCCAGCGGCAGGTCGTTGATGATCTGCGAGCGCACAACGCCCTTGTCGTCGATCAGGAACGCGCCACGGAAGGCCACGCCGCCTTCGGACTCAACGTCGTAGGCCTTGGCGATGTCGTGCTTCATGTCGGCAGCCATGGTGTATTTGACTTTGCCGATGCCGCCATCATTGATGGCGGTGTTGCGCCAGGCGTTGTGGGTGAAATGGGAGTCGATGGAAACGGCTACCACTTCAACGTTACGCGCCTTGAAGTCGTCCATGCGGTGATCCAGAGCGATCAGCTCCGAAGGGCAGACGAAGGTGAAGTCCAGCGGGTAGAAGAACACCAGGCCGTATTTGCCTTTGATGGCTTCAGACAGTTTGAAGCTGTCTACGATTTCGCCATTGCCGAGGACGGCAGGTACGTCGAAATCCGGGGCTTTTTTGCCGACGAGTACGCTCATTGGGTATCTCCTGATGGTGGTGACTTGAAGTAAAAGGATCCCTTCCAGTGTGCCGTGGGTAGACGACAGCCCTGTGACGGGATCACGCTTCGTGAAGACCGACCATCATACACGGCTCGGGAAAAAACCGTTCGTCAGTGGGTAATCATTCTGACCCAAACCATCGAGAAACTACTTTGACAATCATTCTCGTTAACATTAAGATCCATCGCACTTAAGCCTTACCCGCGATGGTTCTCCCTTATGTATGTCTGCCTCTGCACTGGCGTCACCGACGGACAAATCCGCGAAGCAATCTATGAAGGTTGCTGCAGCTACAAGGAAGTACGTGAAACCACCGGCGTTGCCAGCCAATGCGGCAAATGCGCCTGCCTCGCCAAGCAAGTGGTACGGGAGACCCTGACGCAGCTGCAAACTGCCCAGGCTGCGATCCCCTACTCAGCAGAATTTACACACGCTTAATCGGCGTGTTTTAAAGAACCGGACTTAGTGTCCGGTTTTTTTATGCCCGCAATTCAAACAGTTAGCGCGAAGACGCGGAACACAAACATTCTTATTCCGATTAATTTTCATTTATTATTCAATAACTTAGGTTTGACAGTAGTAAATACGCAGCTCAAACTCCGCCTTATATACAGCTAATACAGGGCAGGACCCCCATCATGAAAGGCGACATTACAGTCATCCAGCAACTCAACAAAATCCTTGCCAATGAACTGGTCGCGATCAATCAGTACTTCCTGCATGCGCGCATGTATGACGATTGGGGCCTGGAAAAGCTGGGCAAGCGTGAATACAAAGAATCCATCAAGGCCATGAAGGATGCTGACGCGCTGATCAAGCGCATCCTGTTCCTGGAAGGCCTGCCGAACGTGCAGGACCTGGGCAAGCTGAACATCGGCGAGCACACCCAGGAAATGATCAACTGCGACCTGAACTTCGAGCGCAAGAGCCACGCCGACCTCAAGGCCGCCATCGCGCATTGCGAAACCAAGGGCGACTTCGGCAGCCGTGAACTGCTGGAAGATATCCTTGAAGACCAGGAAGAACACATCGACTGGCTCGAAACCCAAATCGGCCTGATCGGCAAAGTGACTATCGAGAATTACCTGCAATCGCAGATGGGTGAATAACCCTTAATTCCCAGCCACTAAAAAGCCCCGCTCTCTTTCGAGAAGCGGGGCTTTTTTATTGCCGCTACCTGGAATAAATCAGGCTTCGGTCTTCGCAGCGGCTTTTTCTGCTGCGTCTTTGATCAGTGCCTGCAACGAACCATCGGCCGCCATTTCGGTGATGATGTCGCTACCGCCGACCAGCTCACCGGCAACCCACAGCTGCGGGAAGGTTGGCCAGTTAGCGTACTTCGGCAGGTTGGCGCGGATTTCCGGGTTCTGCAGGATATCCACGTAGGCGAATTTCTCGCCACATTGCATGATTGCCTGGGAAGCCTTTGCGGAGAAGCCACACTGGGGAGCGTTAGGTGCGCCCTTCATGTAAAGCAGAATAGTGTTGCTGGCAATCTGCTCTTTGATCGTTTCGATGATATCCATGGAACACCTCGGCTGGAACTTTCCGACTCATGGGTCGGCACGGTGGCGCATTGTAACGCAAACCCCAGCGTGACGCTCGGACTCCCCGACAGACAATCCCTACGCCGCTGCCACCCGCACCGGCACACCGTTCAACGCCGCGTTGCCCGACAGTTCATCCAGTTGCCGCTCATCCGTCAGGTCGTTCGCACTCGCCCCTGGCTGCCCGCTGGCGATGGTCATCTGCACGCCCGGGCGGCCATGGCCCCAGCCGTGGGGCAGGCTGACCACGCCAGGCATCATGTCCAGGCTGGCCAACACTTCCACTTCGATCATGCCGATGCGCGAACTCACACGCACCCGCTGCCCGTCGATAAGCTGACGGTGGGCCAGGTCGTCGGGATGCATCAGCAACTGGTGGCGGGGTTTGCCTTTCACCAGCCGGTGGTAGTTGTGCATCCAGGAGTTGTTGCTGCGCACATGCCGGCGGCCAATCAGCAGCAACTCATTCACCTCGGGCACTGGTTGCGCGGCAAAGCGTGCCAAGTCTGCGAGGATCACCGGCGGGGCGGCCTGCAAACGGCCATTGGCGGTTTTCATGCGCCTCGCCAGATTGGGCTTCAGCGGCCCCAGGTCCAGGCCGTGAGGATGATCGGCCAGCGCGGCAATGGACAAACTGTCGCCATAAGGCCCGGCCCGCAGCCCAAAGTCGATCATCTGCACAGGCGGCAGGGTCGGCTTGAGCGCAGTGCCGGTTTTCGCCGCAAACGCCTGGGCCAGTCCGACGAATATTTCCCAGTCATGCAACGCGCCCTCGGGTTTTGGCAGAATGGCGCGATTGAAGCGGGTGACGTTGCGCACCGCGAACATATTGAACGTGGTGTCGTAGTGATCGTTTTCCAGCGCCGAGGTGGACGGCAGGATCAGGTCGGCATAGCGCGTGGTTTCGTTGATATACAGGTCGATGCTTACCATGAACTCCAGGCCGTCCAGCGCCTGCTCCAACTGCCGGCCATTCGGTGTGGACAGCACCGGATTCCCCGCCACGGTTACAAGGGCGCGGATTTGCCCTTCGCCCTCGGTAAGCATTTCTTCGGCCAATGCAGAAACCGGCAACTCGCCACCGTACTCCGGCCGCCCGGAAACCCGGCTCTGCCAGCGATTGAAATGGCCGCCGGAGGTGGAAGCCACCAAGTCGACTGCCGGCGTGGTGCACAAGGCGCCACCGACTTGATCCAGGTTGCCGGTGACCAGGTTGATCAACTGCACCAGCCAATGGCACAGCGTGCCGAACGCCTGGGTCGAGACGCCCATGCGGCCATAACACACTGCCGTGTCGGCCGCGGCAAAATCCCGCGCCAACTGGCGGATCTGCTCGGCGGGCACTGCGCATTGGCGGCTCATGGCTTCAGCAGTGAATCCGGCGACGGCGTGGCGTACTTCATCCAGGCCGTCCACTGGCAGGTGACTGTCACGGGTGAGGTTTTCGGCAAACAGCGTATTGAGCAAGCCGAACAACAACGCCGCATCGCCGCCCGGGCGCACAAAAAGATGTTGGTCAGCCATCGCCGCCGTCTCGCTGCGCCGTGGGTCAACCACCACGACTTTGCCGCCGCGGGCCTGAATGGCCTTCAGGCGTTTCTCTACATCCGGCACGGTCATGATGCTGCCGTTGGACGCCAGCGGGTTGCCACCAAGGATCAGCATGAAGTCGGTATGGTCGATGTCCGGGATCGGCAGCAACAGGCCGTGGCCGTACATCAGGTGGCTGGTGAGGTGATGGGGCAGTTGGTCCACCGAGGTCGCAGAGAATCGATTACGGGTCTTGAGCAGGCCCAGGAAGTAATTGCTGTGGGTCATCAGGCCATAGTTGTGCACGCTCGGATTGCCCTGGTACACCGCCACCGCGTTCTGCCCATGGCGCGCCTGGATACCCGCGAGACGCTCGGCTACAAGCGCAAAGGCGTCTTCCCACGGGATAGGCCGCCATTCGCTGCCCACCCGCAGCATGGGCTGGTGCAAGCGGTCCGGGTCATTCTGGATATCTTGCAGGGCTACAGCCTTGGGGCAGATATGGCCACGGCTGAAGGTGTCCAGCGGGTCACCCTTGATCGAGGTGATCGCAAGGCTCCCGTCTTCGCCCTGGGTGGTTTCCAGTGTAAGGCCGCAGATGGCTTCGCACAGATGGCAGGCACGGTGGTGGAGAGTCTTGGTCATGGCCAGTCTCTTTATTGTGGGCTGGGCGCTTCGGAGAAAAACTATGGCCCGCCCTCGCGAGCAGCGCCAGCAACGTTCGTCGTGTGAATCCAACGGCATCAGGCCAGGCCATGAGGAAACATCAGGAAATGTTTCAGCGCCCTCCGACAGCCCACTGAAACCGACGCACCTTGGCCTGCGCCCGCCTTCGTGCATTGCAAAGTGGCGCAGCGCCAGTGTACAAATGAGCGACTGCTGTCAGGAAACAGGCTTCAAAAGCGCCCTCCCCGCGTCCTTGAACTCCCCTAAAAACTGTAGCCCTATTGGTAAGACGCGACATTTAATGTCAATATCGCGCCTCCCCCTATTTCGTCGCCCCGTGCGGCTTTCGCCGCAGGTCTCGCCCGTTTTCAAAATAAACAAGGCTTTGAGTATCTGCGGTCTGTTGCAAAAGGTAGTTAATGATGAGCGCAAGGCACTTTCTCTCCCTGATGGATTGCACGCCCGAAGAGCTGGTCAGCGTGATCCGTCGAGGCATTGAGCTTAAAGACCTGCGTAACCGCGGCGAACTGTTCGAGCCTTTGAAAAACCGCGTGCTCGGGATGATTTTCGAGAAGTCGTCGACCCGTACCCGCGTGTCCTTCGAAGCCGGCATGATCCAGTTCGGCGGCCAGGCTATCTTCCTTTCGCCTCGCGATACCCAACTGGGCCGTGGCGAGCCGATCAGCGATTGCGCGATTGTGATGTCGAGCATGCTCGATGCGGTAATGATCCGTACCTTCGCCCACAGCACCCTGACCGAATTTGCCGCCAACTCCAGCGTGCCCGTAATCAACGGTCTGTCCGATGACCTGCACCCGTGCCAGTTGCTGGCCGACATGCAAACCTTCCTCGAACAGCGCGGCTCGATCCAGGGCAAGACCGTGGCCTGGATCGGCGACGGCAACAACATGTGCAACAGCTATATAGAAGCGGCGATCCAGTTCGACTTCCAATTACGTGTTGCCTGCCCCGAAGGCTATGAACCGGACGCAAGGTTCCTGGCACAAGCCGGCGAGCGCGTAACCATCGCGCGCGACCCGCGTGACGCAGTGATCGGCGCGCACCTGGTGAGCACCGACGTCTGGACCTCCATGGGCCAGGAAGAAGAAACCGCCAAGCGCCTCAAGCTGTTCGCACCGTTCCAGGTAACGCGCGCCCTGCTCGATTTGGCAGCGCCAGACGTGCTGTTCATGCATTGCCTGCCGGCCCACCGTGGCGAAGAAATCAGCCTCGACCTGCTGGACGATCAACGTTCGGTCGCCTGGGCCCAGGCAGAAAACCGCCTGCACGCCCAAAAGGCCCTGCTCGAATTTCTGGTTGCGCCAGCGTACCGCCCTGCATGAGCCAGCCACTTTTGCTGAACCTACGCAATCTGGCATGCGGTTATCAGGATCAACGGGTGGTGCAGAACCTCAACCTGCACCTTAACGCCGGCGACATCGGTTGCCTGCTGGGCTCGTCGGGCTGCGGCAAGACCACCACCCTGCGAGCAATTGCCGGGTTTGAGCCGATACACGAAGGTGAAATCAGCCTGGCGGGCGAGGTCATCTCCAGCGCCGGTTTCACTCTGGCCCCGGAGAAACGTCGGATCGGCATGGTGTTCCAGGACTACGCGCTGTTTCCGCACCTCAGCGTGGCCGACAACATCGCCTTCGGCATTCGCAAACACCCGCAAAAAGAGCGGGTGGTCGCCGAATTGCTGGAACTGGTGAACCTTAAGAACCTGGGCAAGCGTTTCCCGCACGAACTCTCCGGCGGCCAGCAACAGCGGGTCGCCCTGGCCCGCGCCCTGGCACCGGAACCGCAACTGTTGCTGCTCGACGAGCCCTTCTCCAACCTCGACGGCGAACTGCGGCGCAAACTAAGCCATGAAGTGCGCGACATTCTCAAGGCGCGGGGCACCAGTGCGATCCTGGTGACCCATGACCAGGAAGAAGCCTTTGCCGTGAGCGACCATGTCGGCGTGTTCAACCAGGGACGCCTGGAGCAGTGGGATACGCCCTACAACCTCTACCACGAACCGCAAACACCCTTCGTCGCCAGTTTTATTGGCCAGGGTTACTTCATTCGCGGGCAGTTGAACACGGCGGATTCGGTCAGCACCGAGCTGGGCGAGTTGCGCGGCAACCGCGCGTACCCCTGGCCTGTCGGCGGCGCAGTGGATGTATTGTTGCGCCCGGACGACATCGTCTATGCGCCGCACAGCGCCTTGAAAGCGCGGATTGTCGGCAAGACGTTCCTCGGGGCGTCGACCCTGTATCGCCTGCAGTTGCCTACAGGCGCGCAACTGGAATCGATCTTTCCCAGCCATGCCGACCACGTGGTCGGTGCCGATGTGGGCATACGCGTGGCAGCCGAGCACCTGGTGTTGTTCCAGCCCCTGTAAGAGCGAGCCTGCTCGCGAAAGTCGTTAACCATGACGCTGGCACCCTGAATCTACGCGGCGCCCTCAAGTTTTTCGCGAGCAAGCTCGCTCATAAAGAAAGCCTCACGCCCGGCCAATTTCCGCGAATTTGGCCTGGGTGTGTTCAGCCAGCACGGCCGCTGCCAACTCCACCTCAAGCCCCCTTCTGCCGGCACTGATAAAAATCGTCGGAAACGACTGCGCGGTCACGTCGACAAAAGTGCGCAGGCGTTTCTTCTGCCCCAGCGGGCTGATACCTCCCAGCAAGTAACCCGTCGCGCGCTGCGCCGCAGCCGGGTCAGCCATCTCGACTTTTTTCACTCCGGCCGCCTGCGCCAGCGCTTTTAAATCCAAACTTCCGACGACCGGCACAACCGCCACCAGCAGTTCTGCTTTTTCACTGCTGACCAGCAGGGTCTTGAACACCTGCGTCGGATCAAGCCCCAATTTTTCCGCGGCCTCCAGACCATAGGACGCGGCCTTGGGATCATGTTCGTAACTGTGGATTCGATGTTCGGCGCGAACTTTTTTCAACAGGTCCAATGCGGGCGTCATGCAGGCTCCAGGCTTGGCAAAAAGGTGAAAAAACAGATGGCCAATTCTAGGCCAACACGCGGCAAAAGGCTCTAGTCCGAAGCCCTCTGCCGTGCCTGCGCGCTGCCCTCGCCAGCCACTCAAGGTGCCCACGCCACGATCATTCACCACACCAATAATTACAAAATGACCGACCGTTCACTTTCGACCTTTGACAGCCGTCATTCTTGTCTATATTTTTTCGTTTACGAATACTGTAGGAATACACCTCCAGATTCACAGCAGTAAGCCGCGACGAAGATGGGGATCCTCGCCGTGGTGAAAATCGCCGCTTGCCCATTGAGGCAAAACGCCAGACAACAACAAAAACAGAGGTTTTCCATGACAACTGCTCTTCAACAGCCTTCACTTTTAAGCCAATGCATGGCCGAATTCCTGGGTACTGCGTTGCTGATCTTCTTCGGTACCGGATGTGTTGCTGCGCTCAAGGTCGCGGGTGCCAGCTTTGGCTTGTGGGAAATCAGTATCATCTGGGGGATCGGCGTCAGCATGGCGATCTACCTGAGCGCCGGCATTTCCGGGGCTCACCTCAACCCGGCCGTCAGTATTGCCCTGTGTATTTTTGCCGATTTCGAAAAGCGCAAACTGCCGTTCTACATCATTGCCCAAGTCGCCGGCGCCTTCTGCTCGGCCGCGTTGGTTTACACGCTCTACAGCAACCTGTTTTTCGATTACGAACAAACCCACCACATGATTCGCGGCACCCAGGCCAGCCTGGAATTGGCGTCGGTGTTCTCCACCTACCCGCATCCGCTGCTGGGCACGGCCCAGGCGTTCCTGGTGGAGATGGTTATCACCGCGATCCTCATGGGTGTGATCATGGCCCTGACCGACGATAACAACGGCCTGCCGCGTGGCCCGTTGGCGCCGCTGCTGATTGGTTTGCTGATCGCCGTGATTGGCAGCGCCATGGGCCCGCTGACCGGGTTTGCGATGAACCCGGCCCGTGACTTCGGCCCCAAGTTGATGACCTTTTTCGCCGGTTGGGGTGAAATGGCCTTCACCGGCGGGCGCGACATTCCTTATTTCCTGATTCCGATCTTTGCGCCGATCGTCGGCGCCTGCCTCGGTGCAGCAGCGTATCGCGGGCTGATTGCCCGTCACCTGCCCAGCGCCGCAGCTGCTACAACTGATGCAACCGAAGCTGCCGCCACCGGCAAAACCCGTACTTCCTGATGCGATAGCCTGGGCCGTACTGCCCCTTTGCCGCCCAGGCTGTTTACTTGACTCCCCTATTCTCCGTCCAAGGCAATCGACATGACCGACATTCAGAATAAGAACTACATCATTGCCCTCGATCAGGGCACCACCAGTTCCCGGGCGATTATCTTTGATCGTGACGCCAATGTGGTCTGCACCGCCCAGCGTGAATTCACCCAGCATTACCCGCAAGCCGGCTGGGTCGAACATGACCCGATGGAAATTTTCGCCACCCAGAGCGCGGTGATGGTCGAGGCCCTGGCACAAGCCGGCCTGCACCATGACCAGGTCGCGGCCATCGGTATCACCAACCAGCGTGAAACCACCGTGGTCTGGGACAAAATCACCGGCCGCCCGATCTACAACGCGATCGTCTGGCAATGCCGCCGCAGCACCGAGATCTGCCAGCAGCTCAAGCGCGACGGCCACGAGCAATACATCAACGACACCACCGGCCTGGTGACTGACCCGTACTTCTCCGGCACCAAGCTCAAGTGGATCCTCGACAATGTCGAAGGCAGCCGCGAACGTGCGCGTAACGGCGAGCTGCTGTTCGGCACTATCGACAGCTGGTTGATCTGGAAATTTACCGGCGGCAAGACCCACGTCACCGATTACACCAACGCCTCGCGCACCATGCTCTTCAACATCCACACGCTGGAGTGGGATTCGAAGATGCTGGAGATTCTCGACGTGCCGCGCGAAATGCTGCCGGAAGTGAAGTCTTCCTCGGAAATCTACGGCCGCACCAAAAGCGGCATCGCCATCGGCGGTATCGCCGGTGACCAGCAGGCGGCGCTGTTTGGCCAAATGTGCGTAGAACCGGGCCAGGCGAAAAACACCTACGGCACCGGCTGCTTCCTGCTGATGAACACCGGCGACAAGGCGGTGAAATCCAAGCACGGCATGCTCACCACCATCGCCTGCGGCCCGCGTGGCGAAGTGGCCTACGCCCTGGAAGGCGCCGTGTTCAACGGCGGTTCCACCGTGCAATGGCTGCGTGACGAGTTGAAGATCATCGCCGATGCCACCGACACCGAATACTTCGCCGGCAAGGTCAAGGACAGCAACGGCGTGTACCTGGTGCCAGCCTTCACCGGCCTGGGCGCTCCGTACTGGGACCCGTATGCCCGTGGCGCACTGTTCGGCCTGACCCGTGGCGTACGCGTGGACCACATCATTCGTGCAGCCCTGGAGTCGATTGCCTACCAGACCCGCGACGTACTCGATGCCATGCAGCAGGATTCCGGCGAACGCCTCAAATCCCTGCGGGTAGACGGTGGCGCGGTCGCCAACAACTTCCTGATGCAGTTCCAGGCCGACATCCTCGGCACCCAGGTTGAGCGCCCGCAAATGCGCGAAACCACCGCGTTGGGCGCCGCCTACCTGGCCGGCCTGGCGTGCGGTTTCTGGGGCAGCCTGGACGAACTGCGCGGCAAGGCGGTGATCGAGCGTCAATTCGAACCGCAACTGGAAGAGGCGGCGAAGGAAAAACTCTACGCCGGCTGGCAAAAAGCGGTTAGCCGCACCCGCGACTGGGAACCCCACGAAGGCGCTGAATAAGCCAAGCGCCGGACCCACATAGGGTTGTAACTGGCAGGGAGCAGATTCCTGCGTCATCATGGGCCACTTTTTACGGCAGCCCAAAGGACGCACCATGAATCTGCCTCCCCGCCAGCAACAAATCCTCGAACTGGTTCGCGAACGCGGCTATGTGAGTATCGAGGAAATGGCGCAGCTCTTCGTTGTCACCCCGCAAACCATCCGCCGTGATATCAATCAACTGGCGGAAGCCAATCTGTTGCGCCGCTACCATGGCGGCGCAGCCTACGACTCCAGCGTTGAAAACACCGCGTACGCCATGCGTGCCGACCAGATGCGCGACGAGAAACAGCGCATCGGCGAAGCCATCGCCGCGCAAATCCCCGATCACGCCTCGCTGTTTATCAACATCGGTACCACCACCGAATCGATCGCCCGTGCGCTGCTGAACCACAGCCACCTGAAAATCATCACCAATAACCTCAACGTCGCCATGATGCTCAGTGCCAAAGACGACTTCGACGTACTCCTGACCGGCGGCAACGTGCGCCGTGACGGTGGCGTGGTGGGCCAGGCCAGCGTCGACTTTATCAACCAGTTCAAGGTCGATTTCGCCTTGGTGGGCATCAGCGGCATCGATGAAGACGGCAGCCTGCTGGATTTCGATTACCAGGAAGTGCGGGTTTCCCAAGCGATCATTGCCAACGCGCGCAAGGTAATCCTGGCGGCGGACTCCAGCAAATTCGGGCGCAACGCCATGATTCGCCTGGGACCTATCAGTTTGATTGATTGTTTAGTCACCGATCAGCAGCCGGTTCCGGCGCTGGTGCAACTGTTGAATCAGCACAAGATTCGGCTGGAAGTGGTGTAAGCCTATACAGGGGGTGTTCCGCCCCCTGATGTTCACATATTTTCCTTTCTTCGCCCTTCGATCAGTATTTTCAATCGAAGCGGGCTGGCTGTGCCTGCGTTTATACGCTACCATTTTCGCAAATGAACATTTATGTTCGAATTCCAATACGAAAAGATTGCGAGGCCAGCCGATGAACCCTTCTACCTTGCCTGCCCCACCGCTTGCCGAAGTCTATGACGTTGCCGTTATCGGTGGCGGGATCAACGGCGTCGGCATCGCAGCAGACGCAGCCGGGCGCGGTTTGTCGGTATTCCTTTGTGAAAAGGACGACCTGGCCAGCCATACCTCTTCCGCCAGCAGCAAGCTGATCCACGGCGGCCTGCGCTACCTGGAACATTACGAATTCCGCCTGGTGCGCGAAGCCCTGGCTGAACGTGAGGTGCTGCTGGCCAAGGCCCCGCACATCGTCAAGCAGATGCGCTTTGTACTGCCACACCGCCCGCACCTGCGCCCGGCGTGGATGATTCGCGCCGGCCTGTTCCTGTATGACCACCTGGGCAAGCGGGAAAAACTCGAAGGCTCCAAGAGCCTCAAGTTCGGCCCCGACAGCCCGCTGAAAAGCGAAATCACCAAAGGCTTTGAATACTCCGACTGCTGGGTCGACGACGCTCGCCTTGTCGTACTCAACGCTATGGCCGCGCGGGAAAAGGGTGCGCATATCCACACCCAGACCCGTTGCGTCAGCGCGCACCGCAGCAAAGGCCTGTGGGAAATGAACATGGAACGTGCCGACGGCAGCCTGTTCTCGATCCGCGCCCGTGCGCTGGTGAATGCCGCCGGCCCGTGGGTGGCCAAGTTCATCAAGGATGACTTGAAGCTGGATTCACCCTACGGCATCCGTCTGATCCAGGGCAGCCACCTGATCGTGCCGAAGCTGTACGAAGGCGCCCACGCGCACATCCTGCAGAACGAAGACCAGCGCATCGTTTTCACCATTCCGTACCTAAATCACCTGACCATCATCGGCACCACCGACCGCGAATACACCGGCGACCCGGCGAAAGTGGCGATTACCGAAGGTGAGACCGACTACATGCTCAACGTGGTCAACGCGCATTTCAAGAAACAGTTGAGCCGCGATGACATCGTGCACACCTATTCGGGCGTGCGCCCGCTGTGCAACGACGAATCCGACAACCCGTCGGCCGTGACCCGCGACTACACCCTGGCGCTGTCCGGCACCTCGGGCGAGGCGCCGTTGCTGTCGGTGTTCGGCGGCAAGTTGACCACCTACCGCAAGCTGGCCGAGTCGGCGATGGCACAACTGGCGCCGTACTTCACGCAGATGCGCCCAAGCTGGACCGCCACAGCCACCCTGCCCGGCGGCGAAAACATGAGCACGCCAGAGGCCCTGGCCGATGCGATTCGCAGCAAGCACGACTGGGTGCCAAGCGAGATTGCCCGTCGCTGGTCCACCACCTACGGCAGCCGCACTTGGCGCCTGCTGGAAGGCGTGCAGTCGCTGGCCGACATGGGCGAGCACCTCGGTGGCGGCCTGTACACCCGTGAAGTCGACTACCTGTGCGCCGAGGAATGGGCCACGCAGCCCCACGATATCCTGTGGCGCCGCAGCAAGCTGGGGCTGTTCACTACCCCGCAAGAACAGGAAAACGTACAGCGTTACCTGTCGAAGGTTGAGCACAATCGCGGCAAGATCGAAGCCGCCTGATTGCCCTGTTGTAAAAAAGCCCCTGCACCGAAAGGTCCAGGGGCTTTTTCATGCCTCAAGATGACGCTGATAACGCAGGCCCATATCACGAATCCCGGAGAAGGCAGAGCCCAGCAACACTGGATAAGCCGCGTGGAGAAACCCCGGTGTAGCCGTCGCAAGTGCCCGTTCCAGCCAAAGGCAAGCCTGCGCCTCGTCGCCGTCTTCAGCCAGCTCCGAGGCATGGTTGTATTGCCCACGAAAGTCTCCGGCCTCGGCTGAACGCTGATACCACTGCCGCGCCAGTTGAACATCCCTGGGCACCACAACGCCCTCATGGTGGAACCGCCCCAACAGGTTCATCGACTTGGCGTGGCCCTTGGCCGCAGCCTGGCGGAACAACTCATACGCCGCGCCAAGATCGCGCTCCACGCCGCGGCCCCGTGTGAGCAACTGGCCGTAGTTATACAAGCCCCATTCCAGGCCCAGATCGGCAGCCTTGCGGTAATGCTGCGCGGCATCGCCCAAGTCGATTTCGCAGCCCCACCCGTTCTCAAGGCAACGTCCGATCATGTTGATCGCCATCGGGTGACGCTGCCGGGCGGCGATGCGAAACCAGCTCAACGCCAGCGCCTCATCCTTCTGCACGCCATGACCGTCAAGCAGCAACTGGGCCAGGGTCGCCTGTGCATCCGCATCACCCAATTGAGCGGCATGCATCACCCAGCGCACGTAGGCACGCGGGTTATTACCGATATCAGACGGCTCACTGCCTGGTTGTGCACGCTGCATTGGTGCCCCACGTGGCGATCAAGGATCGCAAAAGTTTCATGAATTATTTGGTTACAAAGTATTACATTTGAGATCGCTTATCAATTACGATCGCATCTCACTAACACCCACAAGAGATTACTCAATGGCTACCGGGATCAGTTCTGCCCCCCTTTCATCGCGGCATTTGCTCGCGTCGGCAGTGGGCTTGGCAGTGGCTGCGCAAGGAGGATTCAGTTATGCGGCGGACGCCGCACCAGACGACACCACAGGCGTCATTCAGCTCGGCGCGACCAGCATTGAAGGCCAGGCGCCGAGCCAGAGCGTCTACAACCCTGTGGCTCCTTCATCCCCCAAGTACACCGAGGCACTGCGCGACACGCCGCAGACCATCACGGTGGTGCCCAAGGAAGTCATTCATGACCAGAACCTGCTGACCCTGCGCGATGTGCTCAGTACCGTGCCGGGCATCACCTTCGGTGCTGGCGAAGGCGGCAGCGGCTACGGCGACAGCATCAACCTGCGTGGCTTCTCCGCCAGCGGCGACATCTACGTGGACGGCGTACGCGACAGCGCGCAATACAGCCGCACCGACCCGTTCAACCTGGAACAGGTAGAAGTCGTCAGCGGTGCGAGTTCGGTGTACTCAGGTTCCGGCGCGGTCGGTGGCACCATCAACCTGGTGAGCAAGCAACCAGAGCTGCGCGACAAAACCACCCTCAGTGCCGGCATCGGCACCGATAACTACAAGCGCACCACCCTGGACACCAACCAGACGCTCAACGACACCACGGCGTTTCGCCTGAACCTGATGGCCCATGGTAACGATGTGCCCGGTCGCGATTATGAAGATTACGAACGCTGGGGCATCGCGCCTTCCATTGCCTTTGGCCTGGGCACGCCAACCCGCGTAACCGTCAGTTATGAGCACCAGAAAGACAACAACACGCCGCAATACGGCATCCCGATCTACAACGGCAAGCCGATGCCGGGTGTGGGCTGGAGCGATTACTACGGCTACCACAACATCAATGACCAGCAGATCACCTCGGACTCGTTCAGCCTGAAGCTCGAACACGACTTCAACGACGCCGTGTCCGTGCGCAACTTCACCCGCGTCGAGCGCGTTCGCCAGGACCTGCGCGCTTCCGGCCCCGAAGGTGCACTGACCGGTTGCCTGGCCAGTGGCACCCAGATAACGGGCGCTCCCTGCGCAGCAGGCCTCAAACCGGGCTATTTCCAGCCAAGCGGTGGTTCGTTGGGCAATGAGCGCAATACCCAGAACAAAATGTTCACCAACCAGACCGACGTCACCAGCCACTTCAGCACCGGTTTCATCGACCACACGCTGGTGACCGGTATCTCCATCAGCCGCGAGGAGTACGAGGCGGATACCGGCAAATGGCTGACCAATGCCAACGGCAGCACGATAGTCCCGCCACCAGTCAGCTACAGCGATCCGAACTCGGACTGGACGGGGCCGGTCAACTTCACCCGTGCCGCCCACATCGATGGCGCGCTGAACAACCGCGCCGCCTATGCCTTCGACACGCTCAAGCTCAACCCGCAATGGGAAATCAATGGCGGCCTGCGTTACGAGCACAACGCCGGCAGTTCGGTGACCAACGCCTACTCCAGCACCGGCGTGGAAACCCCCGGCATACGTTATGGCCAGGCAGATGACCTGACGTCCTACCGCATGGCGCTGGTCTACAAGCCGGTGGAAAATGGCAGCTTCTATATCGCCTATGGCAACAGCAAGACGCCGTCGCAAGCCAGCGTCAACGGGGGTTGCTACACCCCGGCCAAAACCTCGAGCGTGGCCACCAACAACTGCGACGTTTCCCCGGAAACCGCCGTCAGCTATGAGATCGGCACCAAATGGGACCTGCTCGACAATGCGCTGTCACTGACGGGCGCGATCTTTCGCAATGACCGCACCAACTACAAAGTCGCCGATAACGACCCGAGCAACCTGAGTGGCACGCAAACCCTGGACGGCAAGGCGCGTGCCGACGGTGTGGCGCTGGGCCTGAGCGGTCAGATCACCGACCGCTGGAAAGTCTTCGCCAACTACACCTACCTGAACACCCGCGTGCTGCGCAGCGCCAGCGACTACACCCTGGCGACCACTGGCATCGACGTGCAGAAAGGCGAACCGCTGACCTTCACCCCCAAACATGCGGCAAGCATCTGGACGGTGTATGACCTGCCCTACAACTTCCAGGTGGGCTACGGGATAACGGCGCAAACCAAGCAGTACCTGGTCAGCGCCGCCGGGTCACCGACTTCGCCCGGCTACGCAGTACAGCGCGCGATGCTCGGCTACAAGGTCAACAAGCAGCTGAACCTGCAGTTGAACATCAACAACCTGTTCGACAAGGACTACCTGACCCGCATCCGTAACAACGGTTGGGCAGTACCCGGCGATGGGCGTGCGGCGGTTGTGTCGGCTGACTATACGTTCTGACGAAAAAGCCACACCAAGCAGCCCTGGGAGCCACGCTCCCGGGGCTTTTTCATGGGCGTTATAAACGCTGCCCGGCATTCGGTTTTCCGAACGCGACACCTCAGCCTATTCGGTTTGCCGGATCTGGCGCGACACAATCCCCCGTAACATAAAGTTAATCTCTATATAAATCATGCGCTTAACCTTTTATCGCTGGCCTGGCACGACTCATGCTCTACACTCGTAGGCGATTGCCTGAGGCGCCTCAGGAGCCGTCATGGGCATTCGCAGTACTGTTTATATAAAAACGTGGCCGTCCTAATCGGTCTCATAAAAAAAACAAATGTCGAGGAAGTATTGATGCGTATCGTTCCCCATATTTTGGGCGCAGCTATCGCTGCTGCTCTGATCAGCACTCCAGTTTTCGCCGCCGAACTCACCGGCACACTGAAGAAAATCAACGACTCCGGCACAATCACTCTCGCTCACCGCGACAGCTCCATTCCGTTTTCCTACATCGCGGATGGTTCGGGTAAACCCGTGGGCTACTCCCACGACATTCAGCTGGCCATCGTTGAAGCCCTGAAAAAAGACCTGAACAAACCCGACCTGAAGACCAAGTACAACCTGGTCACCTCGCAAACCCGTATCCCGCTGATCCAGAACGGCACCGCGGACATCGAGTGCGGCTCCACCACCAACAACGCCGAACGCGCCCAGCAGGTCGACTTCACCATCAATATCTTCGAAATCGGCACCCGTCTGCTGGTCAAGAAAGACAAGGATGGCAAGCCTTCCTACAGCGATTTCGCTGACCTGAAAGGCAAGAACGTCGTGACCACCGCCGGCACCACGTCCGAGCGCATCATCAAGGCGATGAACGCCGACAAGCAGATGGGCATGAACGTCATCTCTGCCAAGGACCATGGCGAATCCTTCCAGATGCTGGAAAGCGGCCGCGCCGTTGCCTTCATGATGGACGACGCCCTGCTGGCTGGCGAAGAAGCCAAGGCCAAGAAGCCGGACGACTGGGTCATCACCGGTACTCCACAGTCCTTCGAAGCCTACGCGTGCATGGTTCGTAAAGACGACCCAGCCTTCAAGAAGGCCGTGGATGACGCGATCGTCGGCCTGTACAAATCCGGCGAGATCAACAAGATCTACAGCAAGTGGTTCGAGAGCCCGATTCCGCCTAAAGGCCTGAACCTGAACTTCCCGATGAGCGAGAAGGTAAAGGATCTGATCGCAACTCCAAGCGACAAGCCAGCGCCTGACGTAAAAATCTGATACCTGACTACGCTTATGTCCTGAGGGAGCCAACGCTCCCTCAGGCGTCTGTTACTACCTGCTGGCTTTAATTTTGGAACACTCGACCTGGCGGTTTTCGAGCCGATCGTGTGTGCCTGGCGTTCACCGCCGGGCGGGAAAGGATCTTCCCCAGGCGGGTGCTTGTACATCGATCGATCTCGAGGGGAGACCCTAATGAATTACAACTGGGACTGGGGCGTATTCTTCAAGTCCACCGGCGTTGGCAGCGAGACTTATCTCGACTGGTACATCTCCGGACTGGGCTGGACCATCGCCATCGCCGTCGTGGCATGGATCATCGCCTTGCTGCTGGGCTCGGTACTCGGCGTCATGCGCACCGTGCCAAACCGCATCGTATCGGGCATCGCGACCTGCTACGTGGAGCTGTTTCGCAACGTACCGCTGCTGGTTCAGCTGTTCATCTGGTATTTCCTGATACCCGACATGCTGCCGCAGAACCTGCAAGACTGGTACAAACAAGACCTCAACCCGACCACCTCGGCCTACCTGAGTGTTGTCGTGTGCCTGGGCCTGTTCACCGCCGCCCGGGTGTGCGAGCAAGTACGTACCGGCATTCAGGCGCTGCCACGTGGCCAGGAAGCCGCCGCGCGCGCCATGGGCTTCAAGCTGCCGCAGATCTACTGGAACGTGCTGCTGCCCCAGGCCTACCGCATCATCATTCCGCCGCTTACCTCCGAATTCCTCAACGTCTTCAAGAACTCCTCCGTGGCGTCCCTGATCGGTTTGATGGAGTTGCTTGCGCAAACCAAACAGACCGCCGAGTTCTCGGCCAACCTGTTCGAGGCCTTCACCCTGGCCACGCTGATCTACTTCACCTTGAACATGAGCCTGATGCTGCTGATGCGCGTGGTCGAGAAGAAAGTCGCCGTGCCCGGCCTGATCTCCGTGGGGGGTAAATAATGGAATTCGATTTCAGCGGTATCATCCCTGCCATCCCGGGCCTGTGGAACGGCATGGTCATGACCTTGCAGTTGATGGTCATGGGTGTGGTCGGCGGCATCGTGCTGGGGACCATCCTGGCCCTGATGCGCCTGTCGTCCAGCAAACTGCTGTCGCGCCTGGCCGGCGCCTACGTGAACTACTTCCGCTCGATCCCTCTGCTGCTGGTGATCACCTGGTTCTACCTGGCGGTGCCGTTCGTGCTGCGCTGGATCACCGGCGAAGACACACCGATCGGTGCGTTCACTTCCTGCGTCGTGGCCTTCATGATGTTCGAGGCCGCGTACTTCTGCGAAATCGTGCGAGCCGGCGTGCAGTCGATCCCCAAGGGCCAGATGGCCGCAGCCCAAGCCATGGGCATGACCTATGGCCAGACCATGCGCCTGATCATCCTGCCGCAGGCGTTCCGCAAGATGACCCCGTTGCTGCTGCAACAGTCGATCATCCTGTTCCAGGACACCTCGCTGGTCTACACCGTGGGCCTGGTGGACTTCCTCAACTCCGCCCGCTCCAACGGCGACATCATCGGCCGCTCCAATGAGTTCCTGATCTTCGCCGGTGTCGTCTACTTCATCATCAGCTTTTCCGCCTCGCTGCTGGTCAAGCGTCTGCAAAAAAGGTTTGCCGTATGATCTCTATCAAGAATATCAACAAGTGGTATGGCGACTTCCAGGTGCTGACCGATTGCAGCACCGAGGTTAAAAAAGGCGAAGTGATCGTGGTGTGCGGGCCGTCCGGCTCGGGCAAATCCACCCTGATCAAGTGCGTCAACGCCCTGGAACCGTTCCAGAAAGGCGACGTGGTGGTTGATGGCACCTCCATTGCCGACCCGAAGACCAACCTGCCGAAACTGCGCTCGCGCGTTGGCATGGTGTTCCAGCACTTCGAGCTGTTTCCGCACCTGACCATTACCGAAAACCTGACCATCGCGCAGATCAAGGTGTTGGGCCGCAGCAAGGAAGAAGCCACCAGGAAAGGCCTGCAACTGCTCGAACGTGTGGGGTTGTCGGCCCACGCCCACAAGCACCCGGGCCAGCTTTCCGGCGGCCAGCAGCAGCGTGTGGCGATTGCCCGTGCGCTGGCGATGGACCCGATCGTCATGCTGTTCGACGAACCGACCTCGGCGCTCGACCCGGAGATGGTCAACGAAGTACTCGACGTGATGGTGCAACTGGCCCACGAAGGCATGACCATGATGTGCGTGACCCACGAAATGGGTTTCGCCCGCAAGGTAGCCGACCGGGTGATCTTCATGGATGCCGGCAAGATCATCGAAGACTGCCCGAAAGAGGAGTTCTTCGGCGACATCAGCGCCCGCTCCGAGCGTGCGCAGCACTTCCTTGAGAAAATCCTGCAGCACTAAGTGCGACCTCGTCCTCCCGTGGGACGGGTTCACCGTGGTGAGCAGGTTTACTGTGGTGAGCAGTCTTACTGTGGTGAGCAGTCTTACTGTGGTGAGCGGGCTTACTGTGGTGAGCGGGCTTGCCCCGCGCTGGGCTGCGCAGCAGCCCCAATACGGTCATCGCGCTTTTCCAGGCAAATCACCCTGACTGGTTTTGGGGCAGCTACGCAGCCCAGCGCGGGGCAAGCCCGCTCACCACACAAGCTCCTGGCCACACCCACCCAGAACAGGCCCGTGCTCACACTGGTTGACCCAAGGCATCTGTGATGAAATGCGACCCCAACCTCTTTCGCGCCGCGCCGCCATCACTTGCCGTGAAGCCTCGTCTGATTCGCCAATTGTTCCTGCCGCCGCTGATCATCGCGCTGATGATCGGACTGGGTTACGTCGGCTTCTGGATCAGTGAGTTCTATGGGATCCGCACCCTCAGCGAGACCGGCGAGCGCCAGTTGGAGCTGCATGCCCGTACCGTCGAAAGCGAAATCAGCAAATACACGTACCTGCCCAGCCTGCTTGAGCTGGAAACCAGCGTCTCCAAGCTGCTGGCCGACCCCAATTTTGACACCCGGTCCACGGTCAACGACTACCTCGAAGGCCTGAACCGGCGCAGCCGCAGCCGAGCCATCTATGTGATGGACACCACCGGACGCGTACTGGCCACCAGCAACTGGCGCGATGCCGACAGTTACCTCGGTGAAGACCTGTCCTTTCGCTCCTATTTCCAGAACGCCGTGCGCGGCCAGCCCGGCCGGTTCTATGGCATCGGCAGCACCAACGGCGAACCTGGCTACTACCTGGCCCATGGCCTGGAAGAACACGGCAAGATCATCGGCGTGGCCGTGGTCAAGGTGCGCCTCGAAGCCCTGGAAGAACGCTGGCAGCGAGCGCGCCTGGAGGCCTTCGTCAGTGACGAGAACGGCATCATCATCCTCTCCAGCGACCCGGCCCGGCGCCTCAAGGCCGTGCGCCCATTGAGCGACGACACCAAGGAACGCCTGGCCCGCAGCCTGCAATATTACTGGGCGACCCTCAACGAACTGCAACCCCTGGCCCGCGAGCGCCTGAGCGAAGGCACGGAAAAACTCACCTTCCCGGCCAACACCGAAGTGGTGGCCGACGAGAAGGAAGTCAGCTTCCTGGCCCAGACCCGCCCGCTGAACGACACACCGTGGAACTTCACCCTGCTCACCCCACTGAATGACCTGCGCCGGGCCGCCATCAACCAGGGCATCCTGGTGGCCGTGGCCTTCGCCCTGGTGGCGTTCCTGCTGATTGCCTGGAACGAGCGGCGCAAGGTGATCGCCACCCGCCTTGCCGCCCGTGAGGCGTTGCAAGAAGCCAATAACCAGCTGGAGCGACGGATTGCCGAACGCACCACCGACCTGCGGGCCAGCAACGAACGGCTCAAAAGCCAGATCCGCGAGCGGCGCCAGGCCGAGGAAACCCTGCGCCGGGCCCAGGACGAACTGGTACAGGCCGGCAAGCTCGCGGCCATCGGCCAGATGTCCACCAGCATCGCCCACGAATTGAACCAGCCACTGGCCGCTTTGCGCACCCTGTCGGGCAACACCGTGCGCTTCCTTGAGCGTGGGGCGCTGGACACCGCCAGTGCCAACCTCAAGACCATCAACGAGCTGATCGACCGCATGGGCCGTATCACCGCCAGCCTGCGCTCCTTTGCCCGGCGCGGTGATGACCAGGGCGAAGCGAATCTGGGCAAGGCGGTGGACGCCACGTTGCAGATCCTCGGCAGTCGCCTGGAAACCCTGCCGCTGACGGTGCACCGCCACTTCGCCAGCGCGCAGTTACAAATCGACCAGACACGCCTGGAGCAGATCCTGGTCAACCTGATCGGCAACGCCCTGGACGCGATGCAAGCGCAACCGGCCCCCGAACTGTGGCTGGACGGCGATATCGTCGAGGGCAAATACCGCCTGCGGGTGCGCGATAACGGCCACGGTATTGATACCGAGACCCGCAAGCATTTGTTCGAACCGTTCTTTACCACCAAACCCGGCGAGCAAGGCCTGGGCCTGGGCCTGACGCTTTCAGCCAGCCTCGCGGCGGCCACCGGCGGCAATCTTGCCGTCGAGCATCCGGCCGGCGGTGGTACTGCCTTTGTCCTGAGTTTGCCGCTGGCGAGCCCTCAACACGTCGAGTCGAAATGAACGCAGAAAAAACCACCGACCTGACCGTCCTGATCGTCGAAGACGACCCCCATGTATTGCTCGGCTGCCAGCAAGCACTCGCCCTGGAAGACATTCCAAGCGTGGGCGTAGGCAGCGCCGAAGAAGCCCTGACCCGCGTCGGTGAAAACTTCGCCGGCATTGTCATCAGCGATATCCGCCTGCCGGGCATTGACGGGCTGGAGTTGCTGACCCGGCTCAAGGCGTTGGATAAAAGCCTGCCAGTGGTGCTGATCACCGGCCACGGCGACATCTCCATGGCCGTGGGCGCGATGCGCAACGGCGCCTATGACTTCATGGAAAAACCCTTCTCCCCCGAGCGCCTGGTGGACGTCGCCCGCCGCGCCCTCGAGCAACGCGGGCTGGCCCGGGAAGTCTGGTCGCTGCGCCGGCAACTGGCCGAGCGCGACTCGCTGGAAGGCCGGATCATCGGCCGCTCGCCTGCCATGCAGAACCTGCGGGAACTGATCGCCAACGTCGCCGATACCTCGGCCAACGTGCTGATCGAAGGCGAGACCGGCACCGGCAAGGAACTGGTCGCCCGCTGCTTGCATGATTTCAGCCGGCGGCACTCCCACCAGTTCGTTGCCTTGAACTGTGGTGGCCTGCCAGAAAACCTGTTCGAAAGCGAAATCTTCGGCCACGAGGCCAACGCGTTTACCGGCGCCGGCAAACGCCGCATCGGCAAGATCGAACACGCCCACGAAGGCACGCTGTTCCTCGACGAAGTGGAAAGCATGCCGATGAACCTGCAGATCAAACTGCTGCGGGTATTGCAGGAACGCACCCTGGAACGCCTGGGCTCGAACCAGAGCGTGGCGGTGGATTGCCGGGTGATCGCCGCCACCAAGTCCGACCTTGACGACCTGAGCCGCGCCAACCAGTTTCGCAGCGACCTGTACTACCGCCTCAATGTGGTGACGCTGGAACTACCGCCCTTGCGCGAGCGCCGTGAAGACATCCTGCAGCTGTTCGAACATTTTTTGCAGCAGTCGTCCCTGCGTTTCGACCGCACCGCGCCGGACCTCGACAACCAGACCCTGTCCAACCTCATGAGCCACGACTGGCCGGGCAACGTGCGTGAACTGCGCAACGTGGCCGAGCGGTTTGCCCTGGGCTTGCCGGCGTTCAAGAAGAGCGGCGCCAGCAGCGGCAACCATGGGCTGGCTTTTACCGAAGCGGTGGAAGCCTTCGAGCGCAACCTGCTCAACGATGCCTTGCAACGCAGCGGCGGCAACCTGACCCAGGCGAGCCAGGAACTGGGGATGGCCAAGACCACGCTGTTCGACAAGGTCAAGAAATACGGGTTGAGCCACTAGGAGTGCACTGTGGATTTATTGTTGAAGGCGGCATTGGGCGCGGGAGTGGTGCTGATTCTGGCGGCGTTGGCCAAGACCAAAAATTATTACATCGCCGGGTTGGTGCCGCTGTTTCCGACGTTCGCGTTGATCGCGCATTACATCGTGGGCAAGGGTCGCTCGGTGGAGGATTTGAAGACCACCATCGTGTTCGGGATGTGGTCGATTATTCCGTACTTTGTGTACCTGGCGACGTTGTACGTGATGGTTGACCGGATGCGCCTGGAGGCCTCGCTGGCGGTGGCGGCAGTGGCGTGGTTGATGGCGGCTACGGTGTTGGTCAGCGTGTGGGTTCGCCTGCACGCCTGACATACGCCTATCAAAAATTTGGAGCTGGGTGGGGGTGTATATCCGTTATTCAGGTGATGGCCGCCTATGGTTCCGCTCTTACAGCGGCTCACTTTTGAACAGCGCAAAAGTAAGCAAAACGCTCTTGCCCCACCACTCGGCACCTCGCTTAGGCTCGGTGTGCCCTCACGCAGGCTTTGGACCGTGGGCCGCCGCGATGGGCCATCCTTGGCCCAGCGCGGCTAACCCGGCGTCCTGCCGGGTTACCCACGCTCCAAAGCCTGCGTTCGGCCAGCGTGGTTGACGGGGCGCCTAAGATCAAGTTCACAAGCAGATCAAGAACACAGCGGCCTACAGGCCGGCTTGAGTGTTAAAAGCCAGATCAAAAGCTAAAGCGGGCACGGTTCCAATGTAGGAGCTGGCTTGCCGGCGATGGCATCGCCGCGGTGTATCTGAAAGACCGAGTTGCCCGCATCGCCGGCAAGCCAGCTCCTACAGCTTTTGCTCTGGCTTTTAACACTCAGGTCGGCTTTCAGGCCGCCGTGCACTTGATCTTGCTGTTGATCTTGATCTAACTGCCCCATTCAGCCCGAGGCCGAACGCAGGGATTGAGGAGCGGGTAAACCGGCAGGACGCCGGTTTAGCCGCGACGGGCCAGGGACGGGCCGTCGCGGCGGCCCGCGGAGCAATTCCGGAGTGAGGGAACGCCGAGCCTAGGCGAGGCGCCGACAGGCGGGGCAGAGCGTTTTGGTTACTTTTGCGCTTTTCAAAAGTGACCCGCTGTAAGAGCGGAACCCCAAGCGGCCGTTACCTAAATAACGGATATGCACTCCCCCCCAAACAACCGCTCACCGCCCCCTAGCGAACAATCTTGTCCACCTGAATCCCCAGCTTCTTCAACCGATACCAAAAGCTGCGCTCGGAAATCCCGATCTTCTGCGCAGCCGCGGCCTGCACGCCATTGCTCTCCTGCAACGCAGCCATGATGTAAGCCTTCTCCACCTCGGCCAGCGCCGCATCCAGATCCTGCGGCACACCCGGCCCGTCGCCAAGTATCACCCCAACCCCGTCCTGCGCAGGTCGCGAAGCAAACAAATACGCCGGCAAATCAATATCCTCGATCACCGGCGTCGCCGCGACAATGGTCGCGCGCTCCACACAATTTTGCAGCTCACGAATATTCCCTGGCCAGGAATACGCCGCCATCGCCTGCAACGCCTCAGAGCTGAAACCGGTAATGCGTTTGCCCGCCGTGGCACTCAAGGTCTGGGCAAAGTGCCGGGCAAGCGGCGCAATGTCTTCCACCCGCTCACGCAACGCCGGCAGCGGAATCGGAAACACATTCAGGCGGTAGTAAAGGTCTTCACGAAACTCCTTGTTCGCCACCGCATCCAGCAAATTCTTGTTGGTGGCCGCAATCACCCGCACGTCCACCTTGCGCTCGCGTGGGTCGCCCACCGGCTCGATCACCCGCTCCTGCAAGGCCCGCAGGATTTTCGCCTGCAACGCCAACGGCATGTCCCCCACTTCATCGAGAAACAGCGTGCCCTTGTCCGCCTGCATGAAACGCCCCACCCGGTCCGCCACCGCGCCGGTAAAGGCACCCTTGCGGTGGCCGAACATCTCGCTTTCCAGCAAGCCCTCGGGGATCGCCGCGCAGTTGACCGCCACAAACGGCTTGTCAGCGCGGTTGCCATGCTTGTGAATGGCGCGGGCGACCATTTCCTTGCCGGTGCCGCTTTCGCCGGTCAGCAGGATCGTCGCGTTGCTGTCGCGCACCGAGTCCACAGCGTGCAGCACCCGGCGAAACGCCGGGCTGTCACCCACCAGACTGTCGAACTGTGCATGCTCATCCAGCTCGGCGCGCATTCGCGCGTTGTCGCGCATGATGTCGCGAAACTGCAGGGCCTTGGCCACGGTGATGTCCAGCTCGTCGATGTCGAACGGCTTGGCAATGTAGTCGTAGGCGCCGTTGCGCATCGACTGCACCGCGTTTTTCACGGTGCTGTAGGCGGTCATCACGATCACCGGCAACTGCGGGTAGCGCACCTTAATCTCAGCCAGCAACGCCGGCCCATCCATGCCAGGCATGCGCCAGTCGCTGATCACCAGGTCGATGTCTTCCTGCTCCAGCACCTTGAGCGCGTGCAAGCCGTTACCCGCGGTGAACACCTGGATGCCGCTCTGGCTCAGGGCCGACGAGAGCAGGTCACAGAGCTTGGGTTCGTCGTCGACTACCAATACGTTATGCGTCATCACCATCCTCATCATCGCCGTCGTCGTCGTCACCCTGAGCCGGAATGTACAGGCTGAAGGTGGCGCCGGCATCTTTCTCGCTGACACATTCGATGCTGCCGTCATGACTTTCCATGATCGAGAAGACTTTAGCCAGACCCAACCCCGTGCCCGAGGCCTTGGTGGTGACGAATGGCGTGAAGATGCGCTCGATCATGTCCGCCGGAATGCCCTGGCCGGTATCGGCAATGCTGATTACGGTGTTGTGGTCCACGGTGCTGATGCCCAGGGTCAGCCGACCGCCTTCGGGCATCGCGTCGATGGCGTTGAGTATCAGGTTGAGGCACGCCTGCTTGAGCTGCTTGGCATCGGCGTAAATCGTCGCGCCAGGCGCCTGGTCGTCGATTTGTGCGTCGATATTATGGGTGGACAGCTCCGGGCCGCAGAAGCCAAGGATTTCCTCCACCAGTGGCCGCGCCGGTTGCAGGGTGCGCAACGGCGCGCTGGGCTTGGCGAAGTCGAGAAACTCGGTGATCAGGTCGTTGATACGGCTGACTTCGCTGATCACGTATTCCAGGTGGCGCTTGTCGGTTTCCGGCAGGTCGGCGCGCCGGTGCAGCAACTGGGTGGCGGTCTTGATGATGCCCAGCGGGTTGCGAATTTCGTGGGCCAGGCCCATCGCAACCTCGCCCAGGGCATGCAGGCGGTCGCGCCGACGCAGTTGCGCTTCCAGGTGATGCAATTCGCCCAGGCGCTCTGTCATGTGGTTGAAGGTGCTGCTCAGTTGCGCCAGTTCGTCGCCGCCACTGACCGCCACGCGGTGTTGGTAGTTACCGGAGATCACCGCGCTGACGCCCTGGGACAAATCCCGCAGCGGGCGCGTCAGGCGTTGCGACACCAGCATCCCGGCGCCCAGGGACAATGCCGAGC
This sequence comes from Pseudomonas sp. Bout1, assembly GCF_034314165.1. Lineage (GTDB taxonomy): Bacteria > Pseudomonadota > Gammaproteobacteria > Pseudomonadales > Pseudomonadaceae > Aquipseudomonas. The sequence goes on from NZ_JAVIWK010000001.1 coordinate 5,723,880, forward strand.
TGAGTAGGAAGATCAGCACGAACAGATTGCTCTGGTTCACCAGCCCGACCAGGCTGGTGTGGCGCAGCAGGCCGCTGAAAATCACGCCTTGCAGCTCGCCGGCATCGTTGAAGATGGGCCAGTACAAACCGCTGTAATTATTGGTGAACTGCTCGCTGGGCTGCTTGGTGTTGCGCAACACGTCTTCGATTTTCGCCGGGATTCTGGTCGGGTGATCTTCAAAGCGCTGGGTCGAGAAAATCTCCGAGAAGCCAGTGGGGTTTGCCAGGTACAGGCGCAAATCCAGGGAGTGCACATCGGCCACGCTGGTGAGGAAACTGCTGTCCAGGTAGGTCGCCACCAACAACTGGTAGTCGACACCGTCCTCGCTGGTTTCAAAGGTCGACACCACCACCCCGGTACTCACGCCGCCTACCTGGACGGTCTGCAGCACGGCGTTGCTGGCCAGGCTGATCTGCTTGACGACGTCGTCGGCGGCGGTGCTGAAGACAATCTTGTGGTCGCTGCTGCGGATCAGCGCTACCACATCGATGTCGGTGGCGGCGGCAATGTCGGCGGTCAGCTTGTCATGCCTGGCCGCCTGGCGAGAAGACGGGGGCTTGGTATAGCGCAGGAACAGTTGGGCGACCCGGGCGTTGTCGTGGAGGATGTCGCCGATCTCGTCCTTGACGATCTTGGTCGACTCCTGCAGCCAGATGCGTACGTTGCTGTCGAAAATCTGCGACAACGTGGTTGCCGCCAGTTCGGCGGCGATCATGGTCGGGATCACGCTGACCAGCCAAAACGCCAGCACCAGCTTGCGCTGGACGCTCCAACGCGAAATGGCAAAGGGGCGGGCAGTCTGGCGGGTCTTGTTGATCATCAGGTTTCGCTTATCGCAGCAGCCATGGCAGGGTCGGATCGATCCGGTCGGAAAAACGTTTTCGCTATCTTGAGCACGCTGTTGACCAGCCAGTTGCGATGCCGGAAGAACATGCTGTTGCCCTGAAACTCACAGCCCAGCCGCAACTTGCTGGCGTATCCGGCCTGGCCGCATTCATACACCGCAATATCGTGCTGAATACAGTAGTCGACGTTGGTCAGCCAACTGCGAAAGTACAGGTTGTAATCGCGGCTGAACTCGATGTCATGCCCAAAAAACTTGTCGATCAACCGGTCCTGGTTCAACAACACCAGATTGAAGGCCACCAGTTGCTCGTCCACCCAATAAAGCACACAGACCGCGCGCTCTTCCAACTGTTCGAGGATACCGGTGAAATACTCCACGGGCAGCCGCTCAAACTGCATCTCGGCACGGATCAGGGTGGCTTCGTACAAACGCATGATGTCTGGCAGCACATCGTCGATGTTGCGCCGCCACTCTACCCGTGGGCCCGGCGCGCGCAATTTGCGGCGCAGGTCCTTGCGGGTGGATTTGCCCAGGGAACCCAGGTAGGCGTCCACTGAACCGAAAGGGATCGGCAATAATGCCGACGGCAGGCTGGGCATGCTTTGAAAGCCGGCGGCCTGGCAACTGTTGGACCAATGCTCATCCCTGGTCGGTGCATCCTTGACGGCCACCAGACCGATACCGAACACGTCGGCATCCTGGCGGGCGGCAATCAGCAACTGCTGGAGCAGCGCCTGGCGTTGCGATACGGGAACATGGCTGGCCGTCCCCGCATTGCACTGCTCGGCCACGGGCGAACCAATGGCGTACAGGCCCAACTGCAAAACACCCGGCCACAGTCGCTCCAGGCGCTCGGTAAAGCGCTTGCCGATGCCCGACACCGTGGTGTCGAGCCGATAATGCGTGATGAACGCCGGCGCGACCGCCACCAGCGTTGCATCGTCAAACACGGCCAGGTAACGCCACTGAAAATCATCAATCGCAGCGTTTTCCACGGCCACGTAATAATCCCAATCCTCCAGGGCACCGGGAAAACAGTCGTTCCAGGCACTGCGTTCGATGGCCCGAATGGTCGAAAAGGCTTGGGCGGTAATCACGTCAAATCCTTAGGCTCACGGCCAATTCCCTGTAGGAGCGAGCTTGCTCGCGAAGAACGCAAGAGCACATCGTTAAACCAGGCAATAGCTGTTTTCGTTAGCGTCCTTCGCGAGCAAGCCCGCTCCTGCAGCGGCGGCGTGTTGTTCGACAAACTCGGCGCTCAACTCGATCACTCGACGGTATTGCAGGTCGACGGTGATCATGTGATAGCAGTTATCCAGCAGGATCTTGGTCACGGGCCCGCCGAGGTGGCGCTCCACGTAATCGGCGTTCCAGCGGCTGGTGATATCGTCTTCGATCGAGTGCAGCACCAGGGCCGGCGTCTTGATCGACGGCATGAGTTTTTTCACCACGGCGTTCATCCGGTGCAACTCGCGCACGGTGATGCCCTCCATGGTCAACAGACCCGCCTGGCTGCTCTCCCCTTCCTTCATCTGCCGCTCGACGATCGCCCGCAGGCGTTCGTTCTTGATGCCGTAAGGTGGTTTTTCCTCGAAGCTGCAAATGTGTACGCCGAACGGAATTTTCATCAGCAACGGCGTCAGGAACGCCAGCTTGTGGATGCTCCAGCCGTCGTACTTCAGGGTGGTGGAGTACATCAGCAAGCCGGTGACCTGGCCCGGGAACTGCGACGCCACGTACATCGACATCACCGCGCCCATCGACAGGCCGCCGACGAACACCTGCTCGTGGCGCTGTTTCACGCCAACGAATGTCTTGCGTACGCCCTCGTACCAGTCCTGCCAGCCGGTGGCTTGCAGGTCGCTATTGTCCCCGCAGTGCCCGGCCAGGGTCGGCACGTACACCGTGCAATTACCGACCTTGGCCAAGCCCTGGGCCACCCGACGGAGTTCCGTCGGGGTGCCCGTCAGGCCGTGGATCAACAGGATCCCCACCGGACCGCTACCGAGAACGAAGCCGGCATCACCTTCACCGAGGTCGATCTCGTGGCCGATCACCGTTTGGTCGCTCGCACAAGCAGTTGCTCGAGCAGCTTGAGGCCCAGGTCGATTTCCGGGTAGGTGATTTCCAGCGACGGGGCCAGGGTAATCACGTTCTTGTAGTAGCCGCCCACGTCGAGGATCAAGCCAAGTTTCTGACCGTCCACCACCATGTCGCCCTTCATGCCTTCATCGACCATGTAGTCCAGGGTGGCCTTGTCCGGGGTGAAGCCGTCAGCGGTGCAGATTTCGCAGCGCAGCGCCAGGCCCAGGCCATCGACGTCGCCGATGATCGGGAAGCGCTTTTGCAGCTCTTGCAGGCCGGCCAGGAAGTATTTGCCCTTGGCCATGACCATCGCGCCGTAGTCGACTTCGCTGGTCATTTTGAACATTTCCAGGCCTACCGCAGTACCCAGCGGGTTGGATGCGAAGGTGGAGTGGGTGGAACCTGGCGGGAAGATCTTCGGGTTGATCAGCTCTTCACGCGCCCAGATGCCGCCCAGCGGGTTCAGGCCGTTGGTCAGTGCCTTGCCGAAGACGATCACGTCCGGTTTGACGTCGAAGTGTTCGATCGACCACAGCTTGCCGGTACGCCAGAAACCCATCTGGATTTCGTCGACGACCATCAGGATGCCGTGCTGGTCGAGGACCTGCTTGAGCTCGCTGTAGAAGTTCATCGGCGGGATCACGTAGCCGCCGGTGCCCTGGATCGGCTCGACGTAAAAGGCTGCGTATTCGCACTGGTTGGTTTTTGGGTCCCAAACGCCGTTGTATTCAGTTTCGAACAGACGGGCGAACTGCTGCACGCAGTGGCTGCTGTATTCTTCCTTGGTCATGCCTTTAGGGCCGCGGAAGTGATACGGGAACGGGATGAAGTTGGCGCGCTCACCGAAGTGGCCGTAGCGGCGACGGTAGCGGAAGCTCGAAGTGATCGAGGAAGCGCCCAGGGTACGGCCGTGGTAGCCGCCTTCGAAGGCGAACATCAAGCTCTTGCCGTTGGAGGCGTTACGCACAACCTTCAAGGAGTCTTCGATGGACTGCGAACCGCCCACGTTGAAGTGCACGCGACCGTCCAGGCCAAACTTGTTCTTGGCGTCGACGGCGATCATTTCCGACAGTTCGATCTTGCCTTTGTGCAGGTACTGGCTGGCGATTTGTGGCAGGGTGTCGATCTGCTGTTTCAGCGCGTTGTTCAGGCGCGGGTTGGCGTAGCCGAAGTTGACGGCCGAGTACCACATTTGCAGGTCGAGGTAAGCCTGGTCTTCGGTATCCCACACGTAGGAGCCTTCGCAGCGGCTGAAAATGCGCGGCGGGTCGATGTAGTGCACGGTGTCGCCGTAGGAGCAGTACTTGGCTTCTTTATCCAGAAGAACCTGGTCTTCTGCGGTAGCGATGCGGATATCAGACATGGTGGAAGAGTTCCTGATTGTCGGAAGACGTGTTGAAAGAGGTGGCGTTGGCGGCGATGCCCTGAGGCAGCTTTGCCAGCAATGCAGGCAGTTCGGCAAAGGTGTCGAACCGCACGTAAGGGATGTCGTTGGCTTCGCAGTAGTCGGCCAGGCTGGCCTTGGCAAACACGAAGTCGGCGGTAGAGGCCACGCACATGTCGGACTTGCCGTCGCCGATCACCAGCACGCGCTTGTTGCCCGGCGTGGACTTGCACTTGCAGTTGCCGGAAGCGGCGCGGCAGGCATCGCTGGAATACGGGAAGTCGATGCGCCAGCTGTTCTGGTCGACCTGGCGCAGGCGGTTGGCGAGGATCGGCAGCAAGGTCACGTAGTTGCGCGACAGGATCCGCGCGATGCCTTGCTCGATGCCATCGCTGACCACTTCAATGGAAGCACCCAGGCCAATCACGTGGTCGACGAAATCCGGGAAGTCCGGGTCGATCTCAACGCTGTCGAAATACGCCAGCAACTCGCTGGGCGTGGCCTTGATCAGGGCCAGTTGGCGGCTCAGGCATTCGCGTGAGCCGATGTGCCCGTCCAGCCATTCCTGTTCGATGGTTTCCCACTCGGGGCCGGCGAAGCGTTGGAGGACGTTGTCGATGACATCGGTGGGGGTGATGGTCCCGTCGAAGTCACACACGATATGCCAGTGAATCATCTGCCTTTCCTTGAGTTGGAGGGCTTGAGAAGGGGCGCGCTGTCTGCGCTTGCTAAGAGGGGTAGAGCAGGGATTGTGCCAAGTGGCCAAAGCCCAGCAGGGCTGGGGGTTCGGCGCAGGGGCCGGCGGATATGTGTCGATGGAGCTACAATTTTTGTAGCTCGCTACAAACAAGATGAGTGCTTGCGCAGCCAAGGGCGTTCGCGCGTTCATGCGCGCATGTTCAGATAAGGAAACGCTCCATGTTCAGGGTTACTTCTGCTGTATTCGCCGGTTTACTGGGGCTGTGGGGTGTTTGTGGCGACGTCCTGGCCGACGGCATCACGGGTGAGGTGGGCGCCGGTATCAGCTATCAGCCCCACGACCCCACCGCCAGCCGCTACGAAACGCGGCCCATCCCCTATTTCGACCTGGATTGGGGAAGCGTCAGCCTGGGCACCGACGACGGCTTGACCTGGAGCGCCCTCAATACCCACGGCATTACCGCCGGGCCCTACATCAATTACCTGCAGGGGCGCACCTCCAACGGTTCGCTGCAGGGCTTGCGCAATGTCTCGGACATGGCCGAGGTGGGTGGTTTCATCCAGTACGCGCCCGCAGACTTCTGGCGCATCTACGCCCAGATGGGCCAGGCCGTAGGCGGTGGTCGTGACCAAAGTGGCGTGCTGGGCAAACTCGGCGGCGAGCTGGGCTACCCGCTGGGCGGCGGTATCATCGGCAGCAGCGGCCTGATGGCGCACTTTGCCGACGCACGCCAGACCCAAACCTATTTTGGGGTCGACGCCAACGAATCCGCCTCCTCCGGCATTCGCCCGTACAACGCCAGCGGCGGTTTCCAGAACCTGACGCTGACCCAGAGTTTCGAATTCCCCCTGGCGCACAACTGGTCGCTGCTGACCAGCGCCAGTTGGGTCCACCTGGTGGGCTCGGCCTCCAACAGCAGCATCGTCAAGGAAACCGGGGACGTGAATCAGGGCCAGGTGCAGACGGCCATCAGCTACAAGTTCGAGTAGCCGATACACCGTTTGTTACTACGAGCATTTCGGCGGCAACCCGCACGTGCCGATTGCCCCACAGCAGCGTGAGGCGTGCGTGAAGGATATTGCGGTGTCACACGGGCTGGGCTTTTGGGTGGCACACCGCACGTAATGACGAACGTTCCCACGCTGTGCGCGGGAACGATCAATTCAGTTCTCTTCGCCTTCAGCCAGCAACGCTATCCCGCCGATAATCACCGCCACGCCCACCCAGTGCAGCACGCTGATGTGCTCCCCCAGGCCCAGCCAGGAGCCCAGCAGCACCACCACAAATACCAGTGAACTCAGCGGAAAGGCCAGCGACAAACTGCTGCGCCGCAGTATCAGCATCCACACGAAAAACGCGCCGATATAGCTGGCAATCGCCGCCAGGATCCCCGGGTTGCGCGCCACGTCTGCCAGCCATTGCAGGGTAAAATCCATCTGCCCCAATTGGTCGCCGGCCACCTTGGTAAACAATTGCCCGGCGCTTTCGGTGCCGATCAGCAACGCCCACAACACCACGGTGCCCAGGCGCCCGTGCAGCCAGCCGGCCGGCCGTTCGGGCGTCACGGCAATATTCTCTGAGTTCATGCTTGAGTTCCTGCAATAGCCACCAGCATCACGCCGGCAGTGATAACCATCGTGCCCATCCAGCGGCGGCGGCTGACGGTTTCACCGAGTACCACCTTGCCTGCCAGCACCACGCCGCAATACGCCAGCGCCGCTGACGGAAACAACAGGCTCAAGGGCGCCCGGGACAATGCCTCCAGCCATACGAAAAACTCGATCGCGTAGGCGCCGATCCCGGCCCACAACAGCGGCGCATTGAACACCTGGCCCCAGAATGCATTCAGGCGAAACCCGCCCTCCAGTTCCGGCAACCGGTCCAGGCCGATCTTGAAACACAACTGGCCAACCACATCGAGCACGATGGAAAAGGCCACCAGCAACACCACAGTCAGGGTCACGGAAACAGCTCCTCAAACAGATTGATCAACGCCTCGTTGGTCGCGGCGTTGCGCAGCAAGTCCTCTTCACTCCAGCGCTCGGCCGGCGGTTGGTCGGACTTGGCTTCCCAGCGCTTGAACGCGTTACTGAACGCCGGCGTCGCGAACTCGCCACACACATCAATGCCAATGATGCGCTTACTCGCAGCCAGCGCTCGCAGGGCTTGCAGCAGGTGGGTCAGGCGCATGCCGCCCTGGTCCCAGTTGGTGGCCGCGTCTTCGCTGGCGAGCACGTCTTTGTCGATGGTGATCCAGATCGCTTCGGTGGGCAGGCTGGCGATCATCTGCGCGAGGAACACGCTCCAGTCCAGTTCGGCCAGGTTTTGCCAGTGCAGGTGGTTTTCCTGCTGGTGGTGACCGGCGCCATCGCCCACCCGGCCCCAGACTTTCGACGGCGCGTGCTGCCAGGGAAACAGCTGCAAATCCCCACGTTTCAGGGCGCCAAGGTTGCCACCCCGTAACTGCGGGTTGTGCAGGTCATCGCTGCACGGGCCGAGGGTGACGATGCGTTTGATCGCCGGCATTTTCAGCGCCCGATTGACCCACGAGCCACAGTGGCGGCGCGGCGCAAAGCGCACCCAGTCGGGGTGGTTGTCGAAGTGGATCAGGCTGATGGGTTCTTTCAGGTCGGCCAGGAACGCCGGGGTCAGGTGGTGATAGTCGCCGGAGCCGACGAACAGGATTTCGGGCCGGGCGCCGGCGGGCCGGGGCCGCCGGGCCAGGCGTTCAGCAAAGCGCCTATAGGTTTTTTCGGTAGACCACAGGCGCAGCTTCGGGCCGAGGTCGAGCAGGTCCAGGCGCGTGGCCTGGCCGCTGGCAAGACGTTGGGCAATCGGTGCCTGGCCGGTGAGGCTGTGATCGAGGTCAAGAATGTTCAAGGAAATGTTTCACCTCCTGGCAGCGCCCATCCAGACACCGGGTTCATCACGCATGAACGCCGGCCGAATGGGCTTTAGGGGGTGAATGCAAGGGACGGGCCAGCGCTTAACCCTTGGTCTCGGCGATGATCTGCCGGATCGCTCCGACGAAGGCTTCTGCCGGTTGCCCGCCGCTGACTGCGTACTGGTCGTTGAACACGATGGTCGGCACCGAAGTCACCCCGCGAGACACCCACACCTGCTCCTGCTCACGCACCTGGGCTGCGTATTCAGTGGAGGCCAGGATTTCTTCCGCGCGCTGGCGGTCCAGGCCCACACCTTCGGCAATCGCCGCCAGGGTGGCGTGATCCGAGGGGTTTTGCTGGTCGGTGAAGTAGGCCTTGAACAGCGCTTCCTTGAGGTTGTATTGCAAGCCCTCAAGCCCGGCCCAATGCAACAGCCGGTGCGCGTCAAAGGTGTTATAGATGCGGCTCTGGCCGTCGGTGCGGAAGGCAAACCCGAGTTCGGCACCCATGTCGCGAATCCGCGCGCGGTTGGCCTGGGATTGTTCGGCGGTGGAGCCGTATTTTTCGCTGACGTGCTCGGTGATGTTCTGGCCTTCAGGGGCCATCTTCGGGTTCAGCTCAAAGGGCTGGAAATGAATCTCTGCCTGCACCTGCGCGCCCAGTTGGTCCAGGGCTTCGGTCAGGCCACGCAGGCCGATGATGCACCAGGGGCAGGATACATCGCTGACGAAATCGATTTTCAGGGGAGTACTCATGACTAGGCAACCTCGCAGGCATTAAACGCCAGAAAGGTCCCACGATACACCCCGCCAAGCCCTTACAAAACCTTCGCCGGCCCCACCGGGTCGATCTGTGCCCAATGGGCTGCATCCTGGCGGTGCTCTTGCAAATAGGGCAGCACCGCCGCCAGCAACGGCGCCTTGAACGCCTCCTGGAAACGATGCGCCAGGCCTGGGATCAGCCGCAACTGGCTGCCCTGGATATGCGCTGCCAGGTGCACGCCGTGCATCACCGGCAACAACGGATCGGCGGTGCCGTGCACCACCAGGGTCGGTACGCGCAGTTGGTTGAGCAGCGGCACCCGGCTCGGTTCAGCGAGGATCGCCATGATCTGGCGCTTCACCCCGTCGGGGTTGAACGCCCGGTCGTAGGACTGCGCCGCCTGCTGCAACAGCACCTGGCGATCATCCTTCACGTAGGGGCTGCCCAGCGCCGCCAACAGGTCGGCCTGTTGTTCCAGGGCCACTTCACGATTGGGTGCGCTGCGCCGTGACAGCAATTGCACCAGTGCTGCGCTCGGCGCCGGCAGGCCTTCGGCACCGGAGCTGGTCATGATCAGGGTCAGGCTTTCCACCCGCTGGGGCGCCATCGCCGCCAAATGCTGGGCGATCATCCCGCCCATGCTCGCCCCCAGCACGTGGAATTGCTGGATGTGCAACCCGTCCATCAGGCCCAGTGCGTCGTCGGCCATATCGGTCAGGGTGTAGGGCGCCGCCACCGGCAGGCCGAGCTTATAGCGCAGCACCTCAAAGGTCAGGTTGGCGCTGGCGGGCGCCTGGCGCCAGGTCGACAGGCCAACGTCGCGGTTGTCATAGCGGATTACCCGAAAACCTTGCTCACACAGGGCCACCACCACCTCGTCCGGCCAGTGAATCAACTGGCCGCCCAGGCCCATCACCAGCAGCAACGCCGGGTCGGAGGCGCGACCAATGCTCTGGTACGCCAGGCTTACCTGGTCCAGGTCCACCCGCTCAGTCGGGACATTCACATCACATCGAGACGCCGCAAAGGACGGCAGGCCGAACAATAGAGCGGCCATCAAAACCAACACACGCATGAAAAACACCGAAACGCAGAACCCCAGTAGAGCGCGAGTCTGATGAAGTTTGTTCAAGCGCGCTGCCACAGTTACGTGACAATTTCGTGAAGGGCGCCCAATGGTCATCCCGATATCTATCTATCACCGCAAGCCCGGGGCGCGCCCTTTTAATGAGCCATTGCCGGCACGACCGGTCTCATCAGGGCTACAGCGAACACCATCATGAGTGACTTCACTTTTTCACCCCAGTTAGCCTCCACCGCGATGTTGCGCCTGCTGCGTCGCCAAGACCACAGCCTGTACCAGGAAGCCGCCGCCCGCTGGCGCGACAGCCGCGAGGAACTGCACGCGCTGGTCGCCCAGGCACCTGGCGTGCGCGATTCGATCGAGCACCTGCTCAAGGAACAATTGCAGTTGGGCACCGCCCCCGCCGGCCTGGGTTTTCTCAAGACCGAACATCAGGATGAACACGCCGTGAGCCTGGCCGATGCCTGGGCGTTTATCTGCCAGTTCCCGGATATCCCGGCCACGCTGAACGCCCAAAGCACAGTCGTCGGGCTGGCGCTGCACCGGCTGTCGAGCCTGACGCCGGTGCAACTGCTGCAGCACCTCAAGGCGCTGAACCTGGCCCAATTGCTCACCGAACACTGGAACCAGTATTGGAGCAGCCGAGCTCCCGGCACGCCGTTGTCCCGGGCTGATCGCGCCGCACAACTGTACCGCCAGCACTTCGAAGCATGCAGCCAACTGGCGTTGGCCACAGGGAACCTGAGCGCCGCGCAACTCAAGCCGTTGCAACCCATCCTCAATCTCATGTCCCCGCCCAACGGCGCACCGGCTATCGAGACCTGGCAACTGGCGCTGGTGCTGCCCGGTGCGAGCAAAGTCAAACTGCCGGGCGCCTGGTTGATTACCGAGGCGGGTAAACCGCTGCTGACGCAAACCCTGTACCTGCCCTGCCGAAAGCCGACCCTGGTGCAGTTCAGCCAGCGCAGCGAGATGGAACACTGGTTGACCGCCCTGGCCCAGCAGTTGATACCGCCCGATGTTGCACCGAGCGCCGTCACCTTCGACTACAGCCCGCGCAACGGTGCGCTGGAACACGGCGTACAGGACCTGCTCTCCCACCTGCACACCGCCCAACTGGAAAGCCTGCGCAACCGCCATCGCAACGGCAGCGACCTGGGCCGTTATGCCGGCCATGCCCTGGACGATGCCGACCAGCTGGACCGCCAGCGCCGCGAAAACCCACTGCTCGCGGCGCCGCCCGGCCCGGACCTGGCAGCCGGGCCAGACGATGACGATCAGCCGGCACTGTTCGGCCAACTGAGCGCCGACATTGCCCTGAGCGAGCGTCTGGCCACGGTCAAACAGCAACGAAGCGCCCTTGAAGCGTTTTTGGGTGACGATCAACAATGGTCGGCTCGCCTGGCCTCATTGAAACCCTTGATGCAGGCGCTGGACGATGCAGAGCAGGCGGCCAACACCGCCGCCAGCGCCCTGCTCGACAAAAGAGGCGCCTTGCAGTGGCTTGAACTGCGGCATAAACCCAACGCTGACTACGACGTGCTGTACCACGCACGGCTCGCCGCGCTGCGCGCCGAAGCGGCCTTGCAGCAAGCACTCAAACAGATCAGTGCCGATGAACAGCACATGCTCCAGGCGGTACTCGACCACCCCGACACCCCTGCAAACCGTGCCGATGTCGCGGTTGCCCGCTTGATCCTGACCAGCAGCGACACCACCCAGGCCGATGAAGAACTGCACGGCCTGCTGCTGTTCACCCAGACCCCCGCGCTGACCTCCGCGGCCCCCCACAGCCTGTTGCTGTACTGGCCCGGCGTCAGTGGCGGCCTGCAGCGTTTTGCATCACGCCAAGCCCTGGAACAGGCGTTGCTCAAGCTGTCGGCCGAAGATCTTGGCGTAACCCTGCAATGGTCCGTCCTGACCGGCAACCCCTTCGAGTACTCGCTGCAACAGCAGCTGTATGCCAGTGAACAGCAGGCCGTAGGGTTGATCAAACGCTACCCGGCCCCCGCCTTCGCCACAGAGCTGGCCGAAGCCATGGGCAAGCTCCACGCGCAAACCCTGTTCGAGGTGCAAGCCCACCATCACCCGGCGCGGGAACTGGCGTACGGGCAACTGTTGCAGCAGCAGCGCAGCAGCAAACTGGCCAGCGCGCTACCGACGACACTGAGCCAACTTTCCGAAGATGAGCGAGGAGCGCTCAAGGCCCTGCTGCTGTCCCAGATCAAGGCCATGCAGCAGGCCGAGCAGTTGCTGCAGCGCGACCTGGAACCTTTCCAAGACTTCAGCCAGCGCCGCCTGGACGCGCGCCTGCGCGAAGACCTCATGCTTGAACAGCCGTTTGAGGTGCAACTGGACCTGCCTGACTCGGTGAGCCAGGAACGCGAATACCTGTCTGCGTATGCCGGCCCCGGCACTCCGTTCAAATACGTGACGGTCGCCAGCCAAGGCCGCGGCACGCTTTCCCTGCTGCAACTGGCGCAACAGAACATCGACCAGCCTCTGGCCCAGCGCTTGAGCTACATGAAGGTCAACGCCACTGGCTCGAGCGCAATCGAAGTCGACCGGCTGACCAAAGGCCTGACCCTCGATTACCTCAAGGTGCTGGTCAAGGAGCTGGACCTGGCGGGCGCCTACGAACAATTGATCACCCACACCTTCCTCGGCGCCCCGACAGACCCGCCCTTTGCCACCCAATATCGGCGCGAATGCCTCACCGAGCCCCTACGCCTGATGCTCGCCCTGCACGGCAAACTCGCCCGGGCCCAGGGCCTGCTCAACGACACCGAACTGCAGATATTGAACATCGCCATTGACGCCACCGACACCGCCGCCTGGCAGGTGGAAGGCAAACGCATTGTGCTGTTGCCTGCCCACTTGAGTGCCGGCGGCAAAGACACCGACCACGGGCCGACCACCCTGGCGGGTGTCACGTTTATTCAAGAGCAACAGTCAGGCGTGACACTGCTGTACCTGCCCGACATTCCGGACGGCCGCCACGTACGCCGCTATGCCAGCCTGGACCTCGCGCGCAAGGCGCTTTACGACCTGAGCCTGGGCAGCGGCATGAGTGCATATTTCGCCGGCCTGGCCATCAAGGGTGATACCCAGGCCCACCTCGCACGCCTCGCCCAGGCCCAACTGAAAAACTTCGACGGGATGTTCGCCGTCGGCCCCCGCTGGCCCGTCACCACCTCACTGGCCGGCCATTTGCTCAACGCCAGAATGGGTCGGTTGATCGAAGCCCACCGCGCCACTTCGCGCTCCAATGCCGCGCTGCTGCTGGAACAGAACGCCTTGCGCGCCGGGCTGGTGTTCAACTATCTGAAAATCGCGTTGGGGTTGGTGCCATTCGCAGGCTCGGTGATTGCCCTGTACGACGCCTGGACCAGCGCCAACCTGGCCGTGGCAAATTTCTTGCGCGGCGATGTTGGCCACGGCCTGGCGGAAGTCGAAGGCGTCTTGTTAGCGCTGATCGACTGCGCGATGGACGTTTTGCCCGGCAGCATCGCTTTGCCTGTAAGCGCCCGGGGAATCACGCGCCAGCGGCAATTGCGCAGCCTGGGCAGCAGCGCCGCTGGCCTGCAAGTGTCGAGCATCAGCCAGTCCCGCCGTGCCGCCCAGCGCTTCGCCGGTTACGAATACGAAGGGCTGGTGTCCCTGGCCGAAATGCAACCTCACGCCCACGGCCTTTATCGTCAGGTGTACCGCCATGCCACTGGCGACTTTATCGTGCGGCGCGGGCGCATCCACCAGGTCGAACTCGCGGGTGACCCGCCGGGCTGGCGCCTGAGCGGCACCCCCAGCAAAACCTACAAGCAGCCCATCACCCTTGATGAAAACGGCGAATGGGACACCCACTTCGGCGTGTACGGCGTTGCATTCAACGGCGGGCTGGTCGGTGGCGGTGGTGTGCTTGGGCATATGGCCGAGCGGCTTGACCCACTCTGGCCGCATGCAATTCGTGAACGCTTGCCCGTTTGGTGGACCGATCGTGCCCTGCGCCAGCAACTGCGCCTGCAAGACGAATCCATGGCACTGGGCAGCCAAGTGAGCAACCATATCCAAAGGGCGCGGCGACTGGGGGTGCGCTATATGAACGCGGCCCCCGAAGGCAAAACGCCCGCCTGGGATGATCTGCGACAGGCCTTGCGCGCAACGAATGATTTGGCCATCCGCCACGATCATGTACTGCAACAACTGCCTCAACCGGTTGGCCGGGATCGCATCAACGCCCTGCGCGGCATACGCCAGGCCAACGCCGCGATTATTGCCAGAAACACTATCGAACTCAGCAGGAAAGCAAGGCTCGACTTACAGGCGCTGGTGGCGCAATTCAGCGCATTGGCGCTCGACCATATCGACGCGGGCAGCGCGATCAACCTTCTGAATCAACGAAAAACTGTCAGTGTGGAGGTTCGCAAGACACTCGAAGACCTGGACCAATACGCCAAAGCGGCCAATGCCTGGCATCATAAAATCAGGAACGAGCGAGACTTCCAGTACACCGAAACCAATCCCGAGCGGCTGGAAGTCAACCGAAAGGAATTCGCGGACCTGAGCAAGGACCTCGCTGACCTGAATAACCAATTCGGCGCCGAGTATCGCCGCTATCTCAAGTTCAGTTTCAGCCTCGAGACCTTTTACCGCTACGACGCTATCAACGACCTGTCGTGGTTCTACCTGCACCAACAGGTATTCCGGCGCCATCTCGATATCACGCGGGCCCTTCAGATCCACTACACCCTGGGCCAATCCTCGGCCACGCGCTCCCAGCGCGCCATCATTCTGGAAGCCTGCATCCTGGAATACCAGAGATTCAGCCTTGACCTGAAAGCCTGGAACCTGGGTTACCCGCAGCACTTCGATCAACCGAACCTGGGCAGACTGCTCGACGACCTGGACGAAATGGTCGACCTCGGCCGTCAGGACCTGGGCCTCACTCCAGCCCGGCCGCAAAACGCCACCTTTCAGGTATTTACAACCGAAGACCATCAATTGATGGTCGGTACCGAAACAGCTCACCCGCAAACCCACGCCCGTCAATTCATCATCGAAACGTCTACGGGCCAAGTCGAAACCTGGCACCTTGACCCCCAAAGCAATCGCGCTCGCCTTGCCACCCCCACCCAGCCCCCGCCGGTCCCCGACAGCAGCGTTTCACGCAACACCCTGGTCCAGGAAGCCCAGTCCAGGCTCAATGACGTGGAGAGTCACCAAACCAATGCCCGACGATATGCCAGCCAGAACATGGCACCTGTGAATCTGGAGCACCTGCTGATCAGAGAGGCCGGCGAGCTGACGGTGCGAGCCAACCGGATTCACCGCGTGGCACCCGACGAGCCCATCATTGAACTGCTACGCAGCAAGGCGGATGAGCTGACCGTTACTGGACGCAAGTTGCGTATTGAGCAGTCGATGATCAGCAAGACCCCGACCAGTGGGTACCTCGATTACCTGCTCACGCCAGATCCGAAAGACCCAAAGCCCTGTGTACGCCTGAGCAAAATAGGTGAACGCATCGCCAATGGCAGACGCCAGGGCGGCCGCAGCGACTTTCTACAGGAGTACGCCGTGCACGACCTCAGTAAACCCAATGAACCCGTGCTGTGGTACGTCCATGCACATTACGACTCGGCAACAACGCCCTTCGACGCCGTTGTCAAAGCTCATTTGAAACTGCCGGAGCAACGTAACCTGGGCCTGGAATGGCAGAAGCAACAAACAACCCACACGCCCATTTGGCGTGGAGATATCAGTCGTGCGCTGTTCCTGAAGCACTTCGCCAGCCTATAAACCTGCGTTACCCGCGCCGCCCACCTCGGCGACGCGGTCGACAGCCATGCAAACATGAGACAAACTCACCCGATTCTAATTTGTCACAAGTTATATTCATGGAGAGCCCGTGCTCGAAATCCGCCACCTCAAGACCCTGCACGCCTTGCGCGAAGCCGACAGCTTGGTAGAAGCCGCTGAACGCTTGCACCTGACCCAATCGGCGCTGTCCCACCAGTTCAAGGAGCTGGAAGAACGCTTAGGGATGCAGTTGTTTGTGCGCAAGACCAAGCCGTTGCGCTTTACCAGCGCCGGCCTGCGCCTGCTGCAACTGGCGGACGCCACCCTGCCCTTGCTGCGCGGTGCCGAACGTGACATCGCGCGCCTGGCCGGCGGCACCGCCGGGCGTTTGCACATGGCCATCGAATGCCACAGTTGCTTTCAGTGGCTGATGCCCACCATCGACCAGTTCCGCGACGCCTGGCCCGAAGTCGAACTGGACCTGGCCTCCGGCTTCGCCTTCGCGCCGCTGCCGGCCCTCGCCCGTGGCGACCTGGACCTGGTGGTAACCTCCGACCCGCTGGAGCTGCCGGGCATCACCTATGTGCCGTTGTTCACCTACGAGGCGATGCTCGCCGTGGCCAACCAGCATCCGCTGGCGAACAAGCCGTACATCGTGCCCGAGGACCTGGTCAGCGAAACCTTGATCACTTACCCGGTGGAACGGGATCGCCTGGACATCTTCACGCGCTTTTTGGAACCGGCCGACGTGGAACCGGCCCAGGTACGCACCTCGGAACTGACAGTGATGATGATGCAGTTGGTGGCCAGCGGCCGTGGCGTGTGCGGCATGCCCCACTGGGCGCTGCATGAATACAGCTCCCGGGGTTATGTGAAGGCCAAGCGGCTGGGGGAGAAAGGCCTGTTTGCCACGCTGTACGCCGGGATTCGCGCCGACATGCTGGACGCACCGTACATGCGCGACTTTTTGCTGACGGCCAAGGACACTTCGTTTTCGACCCTGGACGGGGTCAGCGCGGTGCGCTGACGTGTTGCGGTTTCTGTGGTGAGGGAGCTTGCTCCCGCTGGGCTGCGCAGCAGACCCAAAAATCTCGGGGCCGCTTCGCGCCCCAGCGGGAGCAAGCTCCCTCGCCACAGCAAGCTCCCTCACCACAGCAAGCTCCCTCGCCACAGCAAGCTCCCTCACCACAGCAAGCTCCCTCGCCACAGCAAGCTCCCTCGCCACAGCAAGCTCCCTCACCACAGCAAGCTCCCTCGCCACAGCAAGCTCCCTCGCCACAGCAAGCTCCCTCGCCACAGCAAGCTCCCTCACCACAGCAAGCTCCCTCGCCACAGCAAGCTCCCTCACCACAGCAAGCTCCCTCGCCACAGCAAGCGCCCTCGCCACAAGATCAGGCAGGGATCAGCGAGGCGCGGTAGAACGGCAGGATCAAGTCCCGGGTCAGGGGCGCGAGATGCAAATCGCCGTCGCCGGCCGGGTCGATCCAGCGCACCTCTTCAATTTCGGCGGCCGGTGCCACCGGCTCGTAAATGTGCACCTGGAACAACTCGGCCTGCACCACACACCCCGGCTCGTTGGCCGCCGGGGCCGAGAACTGGCCCAGGTAAACCGCCGCCGCCGGGTCAATGCGCAGCCCCAGTTCTTCGTGCAGCTCGCGAGCCAAAGCCTCGGCAGGTTGCTCGCCGGCGTCGATCTTGCCGCCCGGCTGCATGAACGCCTCGGTGCCGCGCTTGCGTACCAGCAGGGTCTGGCCGTCGCTGCCGATCAGCAGGGCAGCGGCGATACGAATGATAGAAGTCATGCAAAGGTCGCCTTGAAAACAAAAGCGCAAGGATCCCATGAACCCGCCTTACCCCGAAAGCAATGCCTCATCCGGCTCCTTGATAAACACGCTGTACTTCGCCCCTTCCATCGCCTCGAAAGCAATCAGCTTGTCCACCAGCGGCAGGTTCAACACCTTGCCGGCATTGAGCAGCAGCATGCCGTTGTCGGCATTGAGGTTGCGCGCCAGCACCATGCCTTCGGCCAGTTCGCGGGTGGTCAGGACTTTCACCGTCGGGTCGCCCAACGTCACGTCGCTGAGGAACGCCGCGCAGGCCTGGATGAAGTCTTCCACCATGTCCGGGTCGTACAGGCGCCCGGCGTATTTGCGGATGTAAAGCAGCGCTTCATCGCTGTTCATCTGCCGCTCAAGGATCAAGCCGCGTTGCAGTTCGATGAAGTCCACCGCCAGCTTCAACAGGCGCGAGCCAAGGGGAATCGCATCGCCCTTGAGGTGGTCGGGAAAGCCGCTGCCGTCCCAGCGTTCCTGGTGGTGGCGAATCAAGCGGGCGGCATCTTTCATCGGTTCCAGGGTCATCAGCAACGACTCGCTCTGGGTTGGGTACGCCCGATAGCGCTCACGGTCGGTGCTGTGCAGCAGGTCGGCGGGCGCGATCATCATGCTGTCGCTCCAACTCAGCTTGCCGATGTTGTAGAGCGCCGCCGCCATGGTCAGGTCGCGGTTGCTGGCCTCGTCCAGGCCGTGGCCGTGGCACCAGGTACGCACCAGTTCGATGATTTGCCGGTTGGTCTGTTTGCTGCGCGGCAGGCGCAGGTTGGCCAGCAGCGAAAACACCTCGGTGCCGGTGGCGTAGCTGTGCTTGAGTTCTTCGTAGGCCAGGTCGAGCATGTCGGCGGTTTGCTGCAGCTCGCTGGTGCGCGAGGCCACGCGTTTTTCCAGGTTGCTGTTGAGCTGCTTGAGTTCGTCATTTTGCTGGCGGATCAGTTGTTCCAGGCGCAGGCGCTCACGCTCGGAATGTTGATGGGCCAGGGACTGGCGCAAGGCCAGAAGCAGCTCTTCGTCCTTCCAGGGTTTGCTGAGGTAGCGGTAGATCTGCCCTTCGTTGATCGCCTTGATGATCAACGTCAGGTCGGTTTCGCCGGTCAGCAGAATGCGTACGGTGTGCGGGTAGTCGTGGTGGATCTGCGCCAGCAGGGTGGCACCGTCCATGTCCGGCAGGCGCGCGGCGCTCATTACCAGGTCGACGGGTTGCTGCGCCAGAATGGCCAGCGCCTGAGCGGCGTCGGTGGCGCTGCAGACTTCAAACGGCTCCAGGCGCAGCAACTGCGTCAGGCGGTCCAGTACGTCGGTGTGTGTGTCAATCAACAGCACCACCGGACGGTCTACATTTACGAATGTCACTGACTCTCCCATGGGGCACCTCGTATGGCCTCGATGTGCGCTTCCTACGGTCAAGGTAACAGCCTCCTGGCTATTACCCAGCAGTTTAGTCGGCTTTTCCTTGCGGTAATGGCCTTATGATGTCACTTCGTCAGATGGACATAAAAAAGGGCCGCTTCATCGACTGAAGCGGCCCTGAGGCAAAGCGCTGCGTATCACGCCTCGGCGGGTTTGCCGGCCGAACCAAACGACGCAAACCGCTTGTTGAAGCCGGCGATACGGCCTTCGGACTGGGTCTTGCGCTGTTGGCCGGTGTACACCGGGTGCGAAGCGCTGGAGACGTCGAGCAGCACGTAGGGGTAAGTGTTGCCGTCGCTGTGTTTTTGCGTGCGGTCGGTGTCGACAGTGGAACCGATCAGGAAGAACACATCGGCGGCGGTGTCGTGAAACAACACAGTGCGGTAGTCGGGGTGGATACCAGGTTTCATAAGGCCTCCGGGGCGTCTGGGTGATCAGTAAGTGTTATACAGTAACACACATAATGCACCCAAACGAGAACCGATTGCAATAAGGATAGACCCCAGGCTTCTATGCCGCTTCCTGGAAGTCCATCTCCGGTGGCTGTTGGGAGAAGCCTCGCGTCAGAAAACCCAGGTACACCAGGCCAATTGCCAACCAGCTCAGGCCCAGGTAAATCGCCAGGTGATCGAGGCTGACCATCAGCCACAAGTCTGCCACCAGGCCGATGGTCGGGAACACCAGGAACAGCACCAGTTCCCGCAGCCCGCGCTGCTTGGCACCGATCCAGTAGTGGAAGATCACCGACAGGTTCACCAGGCTGAAGGCCAAAAACGCGCCGAAGTTGATGAACGACGTGGAGGTGGTGACGTCCAGCTTCAGTGCCAGCAAGGCGACCACCGCGCATAGCAGGATGCTGTTCACCGGCGTACCGAAGCGCGCATGCAAGGTGCCGAAGAACGACTTGGGCAACACCCCGTCGCGGCCCATCGCAAACAGCAACCGCGACCCGCTGGCCTGGGCCGACAGCCCCGAGGCGAACTGGCCGACGATCAGGCCGATCAGGAAGATCGACACGAACAGGTCTCCGCCAATGTTGCGGGCAATCTCGTAGGCGGCTGAGTCCACGTCGGTAAATTCGAACGATGGATGGGCGATCTGCACGAAGTACGACACACCGACGAAGATCAACCCGCCGATCAGGGTGATCAGCATGATCGCCCGGGGGATGGTGCGGCGTGGGTCGCGGGTCTCTTCAGTCAGGGTGCTGACCGCATCAAAGCCCAGGAACGAATAGCAGGCGATCGCCGCGCCGCTCATGATCAGCGGCATTTGCATCTGGCCGTTGAAGAACGGGGCAATGGTCCACAGTGGCTTGCTGGCGTCACCGCTCAGGTAGTGGATGCACAGCGCGACAAAAGCGATCAGTACCAAAAACTGCACCAGCATCAGCACCGCGTTAATCCCGTTGGCCAGTTTCAGGCCGATGATGTTGATCGCCGTGGTGATCCCGATAAACGCCAGCACCCAGAGCCATTGCGGCACCGCCGGGAAGGCCGAATGCAGGTAGGCCGCACCGATCAGCCAGATGGCCATGGGCAGGAACAGGTAGTCGAGCAACACCGCCCAACCGGCGATAAACCCAAGCTTGGGGCTGATGGCCTTGCGCACGTAGCTGTAGGCGGAACCGGCCACCGGAAACGCCGAGGCCATGCGGCCGTAGCTCATGGCGGTGAAGAACATCGCCACCAGGGCGGCCAGGTAAGCGGCCGGGACCATGCCGGCGGTGGATTGCGCCAGGATCCCGAAGGTACCGAGGACAATGATCGGTGTCATATAGGCGATGCCAAACAGCACCACCGACCCTAACGACAGGGTACGTTGCAAACGAGCCATGAGCGATTCTCCGCGCAATTATTAGAGTTATGGCAGAACTGAAGTCGGTGCAGCGAACGCAATAATTTTTATGGTTGAAACAGTTTTTAAGTGAGGTGCAGCTTTTTGTGGCGAGGGAGCTTGCTCCCGCTGGGCTGCGCAGCGGCCCCAAAAATCTTAGGGCCGCTTCGCGCCCCAGCGGGAGCAAGCTCCCTCGCCACAACAGCATCCGTGCCACAAAATCGGTGTCAGGTTTTAGGAATCAGCAGCTCCCGCGTGCCGTCGTTGCGCTCGATCACCTCCCCCGGCAATTTCAAGCGCTGGTCATCCAGGTAGCGATAGTCTTGTCGCGCCGCCGCCAATTGCCCAAGGTCCAGTTCAACGCTGAACTGCCCTTCGTCACGCCCGGCTTCAAACAGTAACGTGCCAAACGGGTCCACCAGCGCACTGCCACCGGCAAACATCAGGCCGTCGTCACCCGCTTCCACCCGGTTGACCATCAGCGCAAACGCCTGGTTTTCCTGGGCGCGGGCCATGATTGCGGTGCGGTGGGTGGGACCGTACGGGTCCATGTTGCCGTTGGTGACGATCAACACTTCAGCGCCCAACTGCGCCAGGGCGCGGGCGGTTTCCGGGAATTCGATGTCGTAGCAGATCAACAGGCCCACGCGTACGCCGTTCCACAGGCAGGTGGCGTAGCGGTCGCCAGGGGTGAATACGCCACGGTCCGAGGCCCACAGGTGGGTCTTGCGATAACGCAGGGCAATGCCATCGGGCGTGATCATCAAGGTGGTGTTATAGAATTGCCCCGCGTCGTTCTCGGCCATGCCGATCACCACGGCGATATTGCGGGTGCGGGCCGCCTGGATAATCGCCTGCACTGTCGGGCCATCCACCGGCTCGGCAATAGCGGCCACGGTGCCGGCGCTCGGAAAGCCCATCAGGTGGGTTTCCGGGAATACCACCATTCGGGTATCCGCCGCACACGCAGCAATCGCCGCCAACGCGCGCTCAAGGTTGTAAGCTGTGCCGTTATCGCGGCCTGCCAGTTGGGCAAATTCGACCTTCATGGTGATTCCTTGTTCTTTATCTGTGGCGCAGTATGCGCAGCCGCGAACACTCGGGAAATCACGCAGCCGGGTTAACCCTATGGGGGTAGATGCATGACATTGTCGCTGCAAGATATCGCCTGGCACCGTTCGGTGGGGCAAATGATAGACGCCCTGGACCTGCCCAACTTCTGGACCCAGCTTGTGCGGTTGCTCGACCAATATGTGCCGTTCGACAGTTGGGTGGTGTTGCTGTTCAGCAGCGGGCACAAGCCGCTGGTGTTCGCCGAATGCCCCGGCCAGGACGGCGAGCCAGACCACCTGTTCCAGGATTATCTCAACGGCCTGTACCTGCTCGACCCGTTCTACATCGCCAGCCGCGAACACTCGCGCACCGGGCTGTTTCGCCTGGCCGAAGTGGCGCCGGAGCATTTTGAGCTGACCGAGTATTACCAGCGCTACTTCCGGCTGAACGTGGTCGCCGATGAAATCCAGTTCAATTGCCAACTGCCGGACGGGCGCACGCTGTGCCTGTCACTCGGGTCCAGGCAGCGCTTTGACCGGGAACAGGTTGCCTTGCTGTCGCTGATTCAACCCTGGGTCTTGAGCCTGCTGCGCCAGCGCCTGCCTCATGAACTGCACGAGGTCAGCTGCGCCGAGCCGCCGTTGCACAATGACGACTGGGGTGCACAACTGACGGCGCGGGAATTGGATGTGGGCCGCTTGATGCTCAGTGGTTGCTCCAGCAAGGAAATCGCCCGCAAGCTGGAGATCTCGGTAGAGACCGTGAAAGTCCACAAGAAACACATGTACAGCAAGCTGGGGATCAAGTCTCAGTCAGAGCTGTTTTCGATTTTCCTGCAGGCGCAGAAGGGCTAGGGCGCCCCCATGTGCTTAACCAATCCAACAGCCTGAGCACGACCTCCTTGACGAACACTGGCGTGGCTTCGTTTTTGGCGACGGCCTCGGCATAACCTTTGAAGATTGATACCAAGTCCCCCCGGGCGGCGCCACTGAGCGACGTTTGCAGGCCATCGTTCAGGGTTTTTTCAAGCCCGCTTTTCGCACCGTCCATCATGCCGGCAGTGCTGCCATCCGACTTTTCGACGCCCAGGGCCATGTTGCTCAGGCCCGGGAACATCCATGCCCTGTTGCCGATTGCGCCGGCGATATTCTGCGTCATGTTTTTCGGCGTAACGTCCAGATTCGCCCCCTCATCCGCAAGCAAAGCGACGGCCTGGCGAGGTTCGACGGCTTTCTGGCTCAACAGGAACCTGACGACCGGGTTGTCGGGCACTACTGCGGCGTGGCACGTGCGTCCAGGCCGTTCCTGCGCCTGATCATCCGCTTGAGGCGCTACATCGTTCGCCTTCGCATGATCCGGGGGCGATAGCGCTTCTTGTTGCGGCGCAGGCCGAGACACATAGCGATCAGGGGCAATCGAAACACTGATACTCATAACCCATTCACTCCTGGCAGAAGTTGACGCAGTGGATTTGCGTCCTACGCCCATAGTGGCAAATGCCTCAGGAATGGTTCCCGGGGCGGGCCAGCGTCACGGCCGGTAAAATGCGCCCCAGAGCGGTCAATCCTTGTTCGGGGTTTGAGTACAGGCGCAGAATGGCGGATCGACCTGTAGAGTTGAACCTGAGGAAAAACCGTATGAGCCTGTCGTTACTAAGCCGCTACGCGTTCTTTGCCGTCTGCGTTATTTTCACCCTCGCCAGCATGCCGTTCATCGAGCACGAATGGCTCTGGCCCATCGCCGTCGTCACCGGCATCCTCAGCCTGATCGGCATTTTCGACCTGTTGCAAAGCCCTCACGCGGTACGCCGCAACTACCCCATCCTGGGCAATATCCGTTACCTGGTGGAAGGCATCCGCCCGGAAATCCGCCAGTACCTGCTGGAGTCCGACAGCGACGCCCTGCCCTTCTCCCGGGCCCAGCGCTCGCTGGTCTATTCCCGTGCCAAGAACGAAAGCGCCGACAAACCCTTCGGCACGTTGATCGACGTGTACCAGTCGGGCTTTGAATTTATCGGCCACTCCATGCGCCCCGCGCCGTTGAGCGACCCCAGCGCGTTTCGCGTGATCGTCGGCGGCCCGCAGTGCACGCAACCCTATTCGGCCTCGGTGTTCAACATCTCGGCCATGAGCTTCGGCTCACTGAGCGCCAACGCGATTCGCGCCCTTAACCAGGGCGCCAAGCTCGGCAACTTTGCCCACGATACCGGCGAAGGCAGCATCAGCCCGTACCACCGGGAACACGGCGGCGACCTGACCTGGGAGCTGGGCAGCGGCTACTTCGGCTGCCGCACCAGCGCCGGCCTTTTCGACCCGGAACGCTTCGCCGTGCAGGCGCAGAACCCGCAAGTGCGGATGATCGAAATCAAGATGAGCCAGGGCGCCAAACCGGGCCACGGCGGGATCCTGCCCAAGCACAAGGTCACCAGGGAAATCGCCGAGACCCGCGGCATCATGATGGGCGAAGACTGCATCTCGCCGTCGCGTCACAGCGCGTTTTCCACCCCGATCGAGATGATGCAGTTCATCGCCCAGTTACGTGAACTGTCGGGCGGCAAGCCAGTGGGCTTCAAGTTCTGCCTGGGCCACCCGTGGGAGTTCATGGGCATCGCCAAGGCGATGCTCGAAACCGGCATCCTGCCGGACTTTATCGTGGTGGACGGCAAGGAAGGCGGCACCGGCGCCGCGCCCGTGGAGTTCACCGACCATATCGGCGTGCCCCTGCGCGAAGGCCTGTTGTTTGTGCACAACACCCTGGTGGGCTTGAACCTGCGCGACAAAATCAAGCTGGGCGCCAGCGGCAAGATCGTCAGCGCCTTCGACATCGCAAGCGTGCTGGCCATCGGCGCCGACTGGGCCAACTCGGCGCGCGGTTTCATGTTCGCCATCGGCTGCATCCAGTCGCAAAGCTGCCACACCAACAAATGCCCCACCGGGGTGGCCACCCAGGACCCGTTGCGCCAACGCGCACTGGTGGTGCCGGACAAGGCCCAGCGCGTGTTCAACTTCCACCGCAATACGCTGAAGGCTTTGGCAGAAATGCTCGCTGCCGCCGGTCTCGACCACCCTTCACAACTATCGGCCAAGCATCTGGTGCGGCGCATGTCGGCCACCGAGATCAAGCTGTTCTCGCAGCTGCATGTGTTCCTCAAGCCGGGCGAATTGCTCACCGGCGAAGTGAACGGCGAGTTTTATTCGCGCATGTGGCAGATGGCGCGGGCAGACAGTTTTGAGCCGAATGAAGTCGCTGCGGCCTGAGCCTCACACCCAAAAATCCCGCTGAACCGGACCACCGAACGGCATCGTTGAAACAAGGAGCTTCACCATGCCGTTACTGGACTTCACTACCCTCGCTGCGCAACTGCCGGACACCTGGAAATCCACGCGCCTGGGCCACGTCGGCCCGGCGCGGATCAAGGTGCTGCGCATGGACGCGCAAGCCTACGAAGAAGAAACCCACGACTACAACGAAGGGCTGTTGGTGATCGACGGCCTTTTGCGCCTGTCGATCGGCGAGGAAGCCATCGACGTCGGCGCCGGCCAGATGTACCTGGTGCAAGCAGGCATTGCCCATGCCGTGCTTGCCGGCAGCCACGGCACGCTGGTGATCATCGATGTTTAACCGAAGCGATGAGACATTCAGTAAAAACTGAGCTTTGCAATTGCTTACAAATACCGCCAACCTGCGCCCCGCCCGACGTACGGCACGACAAAAGCCGTCGTCCACTTGTCATTACTAAACCCTTTGTTCAAGAGCCCGCTGCCATGCTGAACGGACGCGACCCACGCATCGATTTTTTTCGCGGCCTGGCGTTGATCTTCATTTTCTGGGATCACGTGCCCCACAACCCGCTCGGCCAGGTCACTCTGCGCAACTTCGGCTTCAGCGACGCGGCGGAAGTCTTCGTATTCCTGGCCGGATACGCGGCGGTGCTGGCCTACGGCAAGATCCTGCAGCGCGACGGGTATTTGGTCGCCTGCGTGAAAATCTGGCGGCGCACCTGGGTGCTGTACGTGGTGCACATCTTTTTGCTGGCGATGCTGATGGGCATCGTGTTCTTCGCCAACAGCCATGTGGAAACCCGCGACCTGGTCGAAGAGATGGGCCTGACGCACTTCGTCACCCATCCCCAGCAAGCCCTGGTGGATGAATTGCTGTTGCGCTTCAAGCCCAACCTGATGGACCCGCTGCCGCTGTACATCGTACTGCTGGGCTGCCTGCCGCTGGTGCTGCCGTTGCTGCTGCGCAAGACCTGGGCAGTGGTGGCCGTGTCGCTGGCGGTGTACCTGCTGGCACCGCACCTGGGCTGGAACCTGGCGGCGATTGCCGACGGCGTGTGGTACTTCAATCCCGTAACCTGGCAGTTGCTGTTTGTGCTGGGCGGCGCGGCGGCGATTCATGCCGGGCAACCACGTCCCATCGAGACTCGGCGCCTGCTGCGTCAGCCGTTGTTCGTCGCAGCGGCAGCGTACGCACTGGCCGCAGGGGTTCTTACGCTCTTGTGGCGTTGGCCGCATATCCACGATGCGCTGATGCCGGCGGCACTCAGTGAACTGCTCTACCCCATCAGCAAGACCGACCTGTCACCGGTGCGGCTGCTGCACTTCCTGGCACTGGCCTATGTCACCGCCAAACTGTTGCCCGGCCGCGCCTGGACGCAGAACTGGCTGGCGCAGCAAACCTGCCGCATGGGCCGCTACTCCCTCGAAGTGTTCTGCCTTGGGGTGCTGCTGGCGCCGCTGGCAGACATGATCAACGCGATCACCGGCGATGCCTTCGCCATGCAAATTTTCACCGCGTTGGTTGGCGCAGGGCTGATGGCGCTGCTCGGAGCCTGGCTGGATTTGAACAAGCGGCTCACACAACCGACACGCACCGCCACCGCCTGAAAAACAAAAAGCCCCGAAAGGGGCTTTTTGTTGAGCGCAAAAAATCAGCTCGCGGTGCTTGCCGCAGCCTGGGTCGGCTGCAACTTGAACACGTAGAACAACACCGTCAACAGCACCAGGAATGCCGGGCCGACATACAGCGCCACGCGGGTGTCCGGGAAGTACGCCATCAGGCCCACCACCAGCACCAGGAACGCCAGAGCCAGGTAGGAGCTGACCGGGTACAGCCACATGCGGTATTTGAGGCCGTCACGTTCGGCCGGGGTCAGGCCCTTGCGGAATTTGAGCTGGGCCAGGAGGATCATCAGCCAGGTCCAGATCGCACCGAAGGTGGCGATGGAGGTCACCCACACAAAGACTTTTTCCGGGACCATGTAGTTGAGCAGCACGCCCAGCAACAGCACGAAGATCGACAGCAGCAGCGCCTTGCGTGGCACGCCGTTGCTCGACGTGGTACCGAACGTGGCCGGGGCCTGGCCGTTCTGCGCCAGGCTGTAGAGCATGCGCCCGGTGCTGAAGATACCGCCGTTGCAGGACGACAGCGCCGCAGTGATCACCACGAAGTTGATGATGCCGGCGGCGGTCTTGATACCAAGACGCTCGAAGGTCATCACGAACGGGCTGCCCTGGGTGCCGATTTCGTTCCACGGGTAGATCGACAAAATCACAAACAACGCACCGACGTAGAACAGCAAAATGCGCCAGAACACCGAGCCAATGGCACTCGGGATGGTCTTTTGCGGGTTCTTCGCTTCACCGGCGGTGAGGCCGATCATCTCCACGCCCAGGTAGGCGAACATCACCATTTGCAGGGACATCAACACACCCTGCACACCGTTGGGCATAAAGCCGCCGTGAGTCCACAGGTTGGAAATGCCCAGGGCCACGCCGTCATTGCCAAAGCCGAACGCGATGATGCCGACGCCGCCGATCACCATGGCAATGATGGTGACGATCTTGATCAGGGCGAACCAGAACTCAAATTCGCCGAACGCCTTGACCGCGATCAGGTTGATGGTGCCCATGCTGACCAGCGCCGCGAGGGCCCAGATCCAGCGCGGCACATCGGGGAACCACACGCCCATGTACACGGCGACGGCGGTGATTTCTGCCACGCACGTCACCAGCCATAGGAACCAGTAGTTCCAGCCAGTGAGAAAGCCCGCCAACGGGCCGAGGTAATCCTGGGCATAGCGGCTGAACGAGCCGGCCACCGGGTTGTGCACCGCCATCTCGCCGAGGGCGCGCATGATCACCAGGATCGCCAGGCCGCCGATGATGTAGGACAGCATGATTGCCGGGCCAGCCATTTCAATGGCCTTGGCCGAGCCCAGGAACAGACCGACACCGATACAGGCGCCGAGGGCCATCAGGCGAATATGCCGTTCGCCAAGTTCGCGTTTAAGTGGGCCGCCCTGAGCGGTCTCGCCATGGGGCAGGTGATTGCCAGCGGGCATAGGGATACAACCTCGTCTTGTTATTGGATATGAGCCACCGAGTCCGGGACGTCACGGCGGGTGTGCCATGGCGTACCGTTTGCGGTTCACCTTTTGGGTAAACCGGCCTGGCCGGGCCAGATCAGCGGGGGTGCAGTATAAAAAGCTAAACCCAGGGGTTTTCACTCTATAAACGGCAAGATTCAGCGGGAACTCGCGGCAAAAGCCCCTTTAGCGGAGGTGCATTACCTGGCCAGCGCAAGAACCGTCGCCAACAAACGGCGGCGAGTATTGCACGGTAATGGTGCAGCGTCATGCCCCGACCTTTGGTGGATTGACCGTGGGGGGAGGCTCTAGAGCGGTACTTCCTGCCTGCCCCACCCCTGTGGCGAGGGAGCTTGCTCCCGCTGGGCTGCGCAGCGGCCCAAAAACCCAAGCACGCGGTTTTTCAGTTAAATCGCGGTGGGTTCAATGGGAGTGCTTCGCACTCCAGCGGGAGCAAGCTCCCTCGCCACAGTGAATGCGCGGCGATAGAAATATGTACTCAATAATTCCGGGGTCAGGGCACCTATCAGGCTGCTAGCGTCAATTCATCTGGAGCAGCAAGGAATGCAATGGAATGCCAACTCGCCCTCAATCACATCGCCTGAGAACCGGCAGATTCAGTGAGCCCGGCAGGGCTTACCTGGTAACGGCTGTCACCCACAATCGCAAACCCCTGTTTGCCGACTTTCGCCTTGGCCGTCTGTTGGTAAGAGAGTTCAGGCGCGCCCATGAGCAAAAATGGGCAAGCTCCGTAGCCTGGGTCATCATGCCTGACCACTTCCATTGGCTGGTCCAACTTGAGCAACACAGCCTGCCCCAACTGATGCAGGCGATTAAGTCCCGCAGCACAAACACGATTAACCGGGCAAGGAACAGTACAGGAGCTTTTTGGCAGAACGGCTATCACGACAGGGGAATCAGGGACGGTGAAGACTTGCGTCACGTGGCTCGGTACATTATCGCCAACCCCATCAGAGCAGGACTGGTAACACGCGCCGGTGACTACCCACTGTGGGATGCCTGTTGGCTATAAGCTGGAATAGACATCTGCGTGGCGAGGGAGCTTGCTCCCTCGCCACAGACAAACTCCCTCTCCAAAAGAAGTGACGGCATCACTGCGTCCTCACAAATTCCTCCCACTCGCCCACCACCGTCTAAGCTTCAACCAAGTCCGATCAATCTACCTAAATGGATCAATCGACTATGGGCGCTTTATGGCAAAACGCTTCGGCCAAAGCTGCGGTATCCACCGATAGCCCGGATGAACAGCCATTGCCACAAAGCCCCCCTCCCCGTCGCCGCCGTCTGTGGTGGCGGCTGTTCTGGCTGGTGCTGCTGATTGCGCTGATCGCCCTGGCCTTTGCCGCCATGCGGGAGATGCGCAGCTCCAGGCTGCAGGCCAAAACCTTCACCGGCCTGGCCTCCACCCTCACCTACCAAATGCACGCCGGCCCCAGCGATGCGCGGGTTTACCCCGGCGCCGGGCCGTTTGACAAACGCCTGGGCTACAGCGCCCTTGGCGATTTCCTGCCACGCCTGATCAAGCGTGACTACCTGATCCAGGCACAGGCACGCTTCTCCCCCGACCTGATGGCCTACGCCCAACGCGGGCTGTTCGTGCCCTACCCGGAAAAAATCCAGGCAGGCCTGAGCATCACCGATTGCCGCGCCGCGCCGCTGTATCAGTTCACTTACCCACAACAGTTCTACCCAGGTTTCGCGGCAATCCCGCCGGTGGTGGTCAACAGCCTGTTGTTTATCGAAGACCGCGACCTCCTCGACCCGAAAAACCCGCAACTCAACCCGGCCGTGGATTGGCCGCGCTTTGCCAAGGCCGCCTGGTCCCAGGTGGCGAAGCTGTTGCACCTGCCCGGCCAGACCGCAGGCGGCAGTACCCTGGCCACGCAATTGGAGAAATACCGCCACTCGCCCGACGGCCTGACCCTGTCCGGCGGCGAGAAAATCCGCCAGATGATTTCCGCCAGCGTGCGCGCCTATCAGGACGGCCCGCAAACCCTCGCCGCCCGCCAGGACATCGTGCGTGACTACCTCAACAGCGTGCCCCTGTCGGCGGTGCCCGGCCACGGTGAAGTGCACGGCATGGCCGAAGGTTTACGTGTGTGGTACGGCGCCGACTTCAACCAGACCAACGCATTGCTCAACAGCACCGACCCCAAACAGTTGCCGCAAAAAGGCCTGGCCCTGCGCGAAGTGCTGTCGCTGATGATTGCCCAGCGCCGCCCCTCTCACTACTTGTCCAAGGGCCACACGGAACTGGCAGACCTCACCGACAGCCACATCCGCCTGCTCGCACACAACAACGTGATCGACCAACCGCTGGCCAGCGCCGCCCTCGCCAGCAAGGTCACCTACCGCGACTGGCAGCAGCAGCCGACGATCCAGCCGATCGAAACCAACAAGGGCATCAGCGTCGCCCGTACCCGCCTGGCCGCCCTGCTCAACCAGCCTTTGTACGACCTCGACCGCCTCGACCTCGCCGCCACCAGCACCTTGCAAGCCGACCTGCAAAGCCAGGCCAGCGCCTACCTCAAGCACCTCGCCGACCCTGCCTTCGCCGCACAGGTCGGCATCCTTGGCCCTACGCTGCTGACGCCTGCCAGCACCGCCCAGGTCCGCTACAGCTTCAACCTCTACGAGATGACCGCGGACGGCGCCCGCGTGCGCGTGCAAACCGACAGCACCGACCAACCCTTCGACATCAACGAAGGCAGCAAGCTGGAACTGGGCTCCACCGCCAAGCTGCGCGTGATGACCACCTACCTGCAAATCGTCAGCGAACTGCACGATAAATACGGCGCGATGCCGGCCGCCGAACTGCGCAAAGTGCCGGTAGACGACCAGGACCGCATCACCCGCTGGGCCCTCGACTACCTGACCCAGAACAACGACCGCAACCTGCCCGCGATGCTCGACGCAGCCCTCAATCGCAGCTACTCGGCCAACACCAGCGAAGGTTTTTTCACCGGGGGCGGCATGCACCACTTCCATAACTTTCGCGTCCAGGACAATGGCCGCACACCCACGCTGATCGAGGCCCTGCGCGAGTCCATCAACCTGCCGTTCATACGCCTGATGCGTGACCTGGTGCGCTACAGCACTTACCACGGCGCCAACAACAGTGCCGAGTTGCTCAAGGACGACAACGACCCGCGCCGCCAGGAATACCTCGCCAGGTTTGCCGACCGCGAAGGCACCACCTTCCTGCTCAAGTTCTGGAAAAAGTACCGCAACAAGAACACCCAGGCCCGCCTCGACACCTTCCTGGACGGCATGCACCCCACTGCCATTCGCCTGGCTGCCGTGCACCGGTACTTGCTGCCCAACGCCAGCCAGGCGAGTTTCAACAGTTTCATTCGCTCGCACTTGAGCAGCATCAAAAGCACCGAAAAACTCACCGACGAGCGCCTCGACAAGCTCTACCAGAACTATGGCCCGGGCGCCTATAACCTGCCCGACCAAGGCTACATCGCCAAAGTCCACCCGCTGGATTTGTGGCTGATGGGCTACCTGCTGAACACCCCGGACGCGACCTTCACCCAGGCCACCGCCGCCAGTGAACACGAGCGCCAGGAGGTCTACAGTTGGCTGTTCAAGAGCCGCCACAAGAGCGCCCGCGACAGCCGTATCCGCACCATGCTGGAGATCGAAGCGTTCCTCGATATTCATCAGCGCTGGCAAAAAGTCGGCTACCCCTTCGATCATCTGGTGCCGTCGCTCGCCACGGCCATCGGCAGCTCCGGCGACCGCCCGGCCGCGCTGGCCGAACTGGTGGGCATCATCCTCAACGACGGCGTGCGCCAGCCCACCCTGCGCATCGACAGCCTGCAATTTGCCACTGGCACACCGTACGAAACCCGCCTGGTCAACGACCCCAATCGGGGTAAACGCGTGATGCCTGCCGAGGTCGCGACAGCCCTCAGGGGCGCGCTGTCCCAGGTGGTGGACGCAGGCACCGCGCGGCGCGTTTCCGGCAGTTTCAAGCTGGCAGATGGAACGCCGCTGGCCATGGGTGGCAAGACCGGCACTGGTGACAACCGTATCGAGGCAATTGGCGCCGGCGGGCGGATTCTCAGCTCCAAGGCGATCAACCGCACCGCAACCTTCGTGTTCTACATCGGCGACCATCACTTTGGCGCCCTGACCGCGTTTGTCCCAGGTGTCTCGGCCCAGGCGTTCAAATTCACCTCGGCGTTGCCAGTACAAGTGCTCAAGGGCATGGCGCCGATTTTGACGCCGTACCTGCAGCCGGCCAGCCACACGCTGTGCATGGCGCAATAAGCGCGAGGCTTGCACCTATCATTCCACCGTATCGGGCGGCGCCTGCGTGCCTAGACTCGAGGCTTTCTTGAGTCTCTCCAGGTTGCCCCATGCCCGATTCCAACACCCTGTCCGTCCACGCCACGCTGATGCAAGACGCCCTGCCCCCGTGGATAAAAACCACGAGCCTTGCCCGCCTTGCCAGGCTGAAAACCGTCGGCCTACCGGACCTTGCGCCCTACCCGAAGGCCAGCGCCCACCAGCACCGCCAACTCAAGGCCGCTATCGCTGAACACTGGCGCACCCAGAACATCCTGGATCAGAAATTCCATGGCCTCACCGATGTGTATGCGTTCGCCGAACCCCTGCTGAAACAGGCACTGGCGGCCTACGGCGCGCTGGATGTTCGCCAGGTGTTCCTGCGCACCTACGCCAACGCCGCCAATGCATGGTGGGTAATCGAGACGGTCAAGGGGCAGACCAACCGTACCTGCTCGCTGCTGGACGCAGCCCTGTACAACTTTGCCCGCGATGACACGTTTGTCGACTTCGCCTTCTTCGGCCCCGAAGATGCCCGTGGCCAACGGGACGTACTGAACTTCGCGCACCGCAGCACCGGCGAGCGCCTGACCGCGCACACCTTCAAGGCCCTGTGCCGCACCCTCGACCTCGGCGCCCGTTACCAGGCGCAACTGGCCGCGGTCATCGGCCTGCACACAGCCGTGGTGGCGCGGGACATGCGCCTGGCATTGATCGCCAACCTCAAGGCCGCATTGAGCGCCGCCACCCGCATGGCGCTGCTGCGTGAAGACATCGGCCAGGACGCCCACGACCAACTGCTGAACCTGATTGCCGGCCACCGCCCCAACTTCATGGGCCATCACACCCTGGCCCTGATGGACTGCCGCCTGACCGGCGTGATGCTGTTCACCGACGGGCTTGAACCTTCCGGCCGGGTGGTTGCCTGGGTGCCCGAAGACCCGCAGCACCCGGTCAAGGAATATGCCTCGCCCCTGGCGTTCGTCGAGGAGCTGACCCGCCAACTGCGGAAGCCCGGTTACCGCCAGTTTTTTATCCAGTTTGTCGACCATGAACAGCGCGGCACGTTTCTCAACGGCCTCGCCACACGCCTGAGCCGGGTCAAGTGGCACCACAAGGCCCACACCGACCCCGGTGCCACCTGGAAAGACACACCCATCGACCAGCCCAACCTGCAATTTCGTCTGTTGGAGACGCGCCAGGACACTCAAAACCGCTCGTCCCTCGCCGCAGAAAACGACCTGTGGAATTACCTGTACCGCCTCAAGCTGAACAAATTGCTCAACGACGCCCGGCAGGTCGCGGTGTCCACGGCGCAGGTCGATCGCCTGGCGCGCTGGGCGTGGTGGGACAACCTGGAAAAAATCCTCTCGGACCTGCTCAATGTGGCCCTGCTGGTGGTCACGCCATTCGTGCCGGTACTGGGCCAGTTGATGCTGGCCTACACCGCCTACCAGTTGGCAGACGAGGTGTTCGAAGGGGTCGTCGACTGGGCCGAGGGCCGGGGCGCAGAGGCGGCGCAGCAGTTGCTCGATATCGCCCAAAGCGCGGTGCAGTTTGGCCTGTTTGCCGGCGCCGGGGCCTTGGGTGACCTGGCCAGGGGCAAGCTGTCGAGTTTTGTCGAAGGCCTGAGGCCAGTGCAGCTGGACGACGGCAAGACTCGCCTGTGGAACCCCGACCTGACGCCCTACGCCCAGCCGGAGCGCCCCGGACACCTGGCCCTGGAGGGCCGCCACTACGCGCTGCGGGAGGACCCGCAAACCGGTCACCACCGGGTCGTGCACCCATCACGCCCGCAGGCCTACCAACCCCACATCAAGAGCAACGGCCACGGCGCCTGGGTACACGAGGGCGAACAACCGCGTGGTTGGGACAGTGCCACGTTGATGCGCCGGCTGGGGCCGTCGGTGGAGGGTTTGAATGCGGAGCAACAAGAACAGATCCGCCGCATCAGCGGCAGTGAAGACGGCCTGTTGCGCCGGGTTTATGTGCACCAGCAACCCCCGCCGCCACTGCTGCGTGACACCGTGCAGCGTTTCGATGCCTACGAGTACCCGCGTCGGGCCAGCGCAAAAATTCGCGCAGGCGAGCCGCTGGCGCTGGACCCATCCTCGGACTGGTTCGAACAGATGGTCACCGAACTGGCAGGCTGGCCACAGGAAAAAGCCATCGAGGTGTTCCAGCACTCGGACCTCACCGGCAGCTCCCACACTTACGGCGCCGCCAACGCCTCGCCTGCCGACACGCTGCGCCTGAGCCTGGCCGAGGTGATGTCGGGCCAGTTGCCGGAACGGGTGCTGGGGTTCCTGGACCCGCAGCAAATCGCCACGCTGCTGGGCGACGGCGTGACGCCCGACCAACAGGTGCAAGCGCTGCGCAATCAGTTGGCCGACTATGTACTCGCCCAGACCAGCCTCCCGGCCCATCAACTGCAACTGGCCCGCAGAAACGCGCAAACGCCGCACCTGTCACTGTTGCCCGAGCTGGGCACCCACACGGCAAGCACGTTGTTGGCCAGCGCCAGCGATGCCGAGCGCCTGGTGCTGGACGAACAGCTGCGCCTGCCCCTGCGCTTGCAGGAACAGGCCCGCGAACTGGCGCTGGCCGAGCGATCGGTGCGCGCCTACGAAGGGTTTTATGATGCAACGCACCTGGGCGCCGACACCGAGCAACTGTTGCTCAACACCCTCAAGCTGCACAGCGACAGCTTCGCCGACCTGCGCCTGGAGATACGCGACCTGCACCCGGGCGGCGTACTGCGCAGCCAGGTCGGACGACCCGCTGCGGCCACCCGCCGTACCCTGGTATGCAGCGCCAGCCGACACTACGAGGTCTTCGATGGCCTGGGGCGAAAACTCCATGGGCCAGCCTCACTGTACGAATCCATCCTGCGCGCCCTGCCGGAGCCCCAGCGCCACGCCCTGGGTTACCGCCCCGGCCAGGGCCACGTATTCAAGCAGTGGTTGATCGACACCCTTGAGCCCTTGGCCGAGCGGCGCAAGGCCTTGGCCGAACCACCCGAGCGCAAAGTAGCCGAGCGCGAAACCCTAACCCTGTTGGGCGGCCCGACGCTCACCCGGCTGCGAGGGACGCTTCGCCCCATCGAAGTGGAACGCGCCATGGAGACCTTGCAACGGCTGTTTGTCGGCGTGAGCGAAGAACCTGCCAGAAGCTTCATTCGGTCACTGCGCCCCCAGGATGTGCGAAACACACTCAACCAGCTTGCCCTGGAAAAAACCCAGTTGAATTCCGACCTCAATGCCTGGGTCAACGCCCCCACCCGGCACCCCAAGAGCAGCCTGCTGGCGCAACAGGAGCGCCAGCGCCGCAGAACGCTGTCGGCCCAGTTGAGTTTGTGCTGGGGTGACCGGTTCACCGAGCACACCAATGACTGGGGCCAGTTGCAAGCCGGTGCGCGACTGGACTTGAATGGGCGTCGACTGCCCGAGTCGTTACCCAACCTCAGCGCCAGTTTTGAGCATGTCACCTACTTGTCGCTGGCCAACACCCAACTTCGCCAGATTGACTCGGACTTTCTCAACATGTTCCCGATGCTGCGTTCCCTGGACCTGCATGGGAACACCCTGATGCGGCTGCCCGAGGCCGTGGGCAGAATGCGTTTTCTCAGGTACCTCAACCTAGCCCGCAACCGATTGATCCTGGACCCCGACGCCGTTCGCAGCCTGGCTACGCTCAAGCACTTGCGGGCGATGAACCTGAGCCACAACCTGCTGGTGCTTGAACCGGATATCAGCCAGATGCCCAACCTTGCCAACCTGAACTTGAGCAGCAGCCAGGTCAGCGCCTGGCCTGCCGGGTTGTTCACGCCCAGCCGCACCAACGCCCTGGAGCTCGACCTGCGGGCCACCCGCATCGACCATCTTCCCCTCGTAACGCCCGGCACTGCCGACGCCGAGCTCGTTGCCCGAACCCGCCTGGAGCGTGAACAGCTCAACGAGGAACACCGGGCCCTTTACGACCGCTATCGCCTGGCTGCGGGCATTGACCCCCACCGCAACTATCATCCCCGCGGCAGAAGCAGCCCCTGGCTTGGCGACATGCCCATGGCCGAGGCACTGATGAAGAAACTGCTATGGGACACGTTGGAGAAAGAGCAGGGTTCACAGGGGTTTTTCGAGGTGATCAAATCCCTCGAACCGCCGGCTTTCTTTGAAACCGTGAACGATGAAATCCGCTACGCACAAAACCGTGAAGCGCTGACCGATCAGGTATGGCGCCTGCTGGAGGCTACCCATGCCGACAACACGTTGCGCACGCGGCTATTTTTGATGAGCAGCTTCCCCGGTTTGTGCGCAGACGGCGGGGCACAAATCTTCAACGAAATGGGGATTGAAGTGCTCGTCAGCGAAGCCGATCGCTACAGCCTGGACCTGAACGAACGTGAGGCGCGGCTGGTGACCCTGGCCCAAGGCAGCGCCCGCCTGCATCACTTGGGGCAGGCCATCCGCAGCGACATCCGCCACCGTCTCAACCCGATGGCCGAAGGCGGGCTGGGGCTGCGCCTGCGTTCGCAGATGGTAGACGGTGTGCCCGGCACGGTGGACGAGGTGGATATCTACCTGGCCTACCAGACCGAGCTGGCCGACCGCCTGGACTTGCCGTGGCTCGCCGATCACATGCTTTACCGTGACACAGCCAACGTCAGCGCGGCACAGATCGAACAGGCTTATCACAGTGTGCAGGCCTTGAGTGAAGGAGACGGGCTGGTCAACCAGATGCTGCTGGAGCCTTACTGGGAAGGCTTTTTGCGCGACAACCACGCGCAAGAATGCCGGGCCAACGAGGTGGCGTTCGCCCAGCGCTTTTTCGAGCTGGATGAACAGCAAGAGGCCTTGGGCGAGGATGAATACAACCGCCGGCTCAATGAACTCGGCGATCAGGAAAAACAATGGCTGCGCGACCTGACCCGCCGAGCCATGGCGCGCCACGGCGAGCGGCGCAATCGCCAGCCAAACGCCGACGAATGACGCCCCAAAGCCATGAACGGGCGTGTGTCAGGGCACGCCCATCACCAGTACACCGCTGCCATTTATGGGCCCGGCGGCCGGCAGTGATCCTGCACGCTTGACCAGGGTAAACGTCACATCGTCGCCGCCTGTGCTGTTGGTGATCTGGGTGCGGAATGCCCCATTCACTCGAACGGTAGCCCCGTCACGAACAAGGGCGGTGCCCACGTCCGGATTGGACATAATCAGCAGGTCAGGGTTGAACGAAGATGGCGTGCCTTTGTAGGTAATGGTGATTGGCGTGTTAATCCCGCCGTCCGGGCAGGCGTAGGTGAGCCGGCGGTTGGCACGGATGGCCGTGGTGAGCGGGTCGGTGCCGATTGCACGCTGGTGCACATCGTTGAAGTTGATTTCGATCGGGTTGTTACCATTGATCGTGCAGGTCGATGGCGAGATGATGAAGTTGTTGGCGGCGGTGTACGTGACCGTCAGTTGCGTGGAGCCATCAGGAGGTACTGTATTGTTTGTCTGCACCATGCGCAGTACCCCAAGGCTATCCCCTGTTCGAATATCAATAGGCGTCACCGGGCTGTTGCGCATCAAAATATACGGCACGATATTGATCGGGTAAGCAACCGCGTTGTCGGGCATGGTGTTTGACCGGATACCGACGGGAACAGGCGTGTTTCGAAACACTCCGTTTATTCGTAGCCCGGTACCTTCTCGGGCGAATTTAGGGCCTGGCGTCCAGGGTGAACCGTTGCCGGTTGCCCAATAATCCTCGCCTCGCGATGGGGTCTGAGGGCCGATGGTATATCGGCATTCGAGCCTTGCCCCTTCGAGCAAAATCCGGTTTTGAGCCGTGTCCAATCGCACGGTTACGGGAACCTGCAGGTTGATAACCCCGCTACCACCTACGGTTCTCCACGCGCCACCATTCACACGGCAGTCGACGGCTTGCGCGTTCGTCGTGATGCCCGTCAGGATAAGAAGCGCAAGGGCTCCATATAGTCGTTTCATGTTGATCTCTTCCAGCCTATGAATGACGGTACGCAACTACGGGTAGTCCAGCGTAAAAATGGAGGACACCCTGTAAGCACCGTGCCCGATGGTCTGATCCCTGATGGCATTCGGTTCGCCCTGCACGTAAGCCTTGAGCTCAATCACATTGCTGCCAGTGGTCAACACCTGCTCGTCACTGACTTTATTCACCGGCAATGGCTTGTTGCTCAACGTCTCCAGGCCGAGCCCGATGCCCGAGGCACCACTGCCACTGTCCAGCGCGAACAACCCGGGCAGCTGCGGGTTTTGCGCACCGCCAAACAGGATGGTGACGGTCTCGCCAATCGTGGTGTCGCAGTCTTCCAGGTGCAGCTTGAAGCCCATGCCCACGGTGCGCGTGTTGATGTAGAGGTGCTTGCTGGTGGTGTCCCACAGCTCCAGCGTGATTGCCTCGTCGCCAGGGCGAATGGTGCACGCCTGTTCAACCAGGTTGCCCTTGAACCTGAGGTTGTCCGCCGCCTGTACCCAAGGGTTCAGGCCGACGGCAAGCAGCAATGCCAGCCCGGCACGCGCCCGGCTTTTATGAACAGCTTTATGTCGCATAGATTCGACTCCTACTGGTATTCGGCCAACAGCGTGGCCACCGCCGTGAACCGTGCGGCGGTCAGGATTGAACCTGGCCGCTTGACGGGCACCACTTCCAGGGTCGGCGGTGATGACAGGCTGATATCCAGCGGCGTGTTGAGTAGAAACGGCACGTTGTTTTGAAACAGCCGAATGCCCAATTCAGGCACGCTGGTTTGCACGGCTGCGCCGTCAAACGTGGTTGCGGTGCCGTTCACGCTCAACTTCAGCAGCCATGGCAACGTGGAAGCACCACACCGGATGGTGTAGCCAACCCCTTTGCGGTACTTCACGCCGTCGACGCGCCGGGTGCCGACATCGCCAAAATCGACTTCGATCGTGCTGCCTGAGTCAATGGTGCAGGGGGCGGTTCGTTCAGCGTGCCGTTGAACGTCAGGTTGGCCGACGCAACGCTGCAAAGGCCGATGGAACACAAGGCGAGCAACGCTCGCTGCGGCCAACATGTCATTGATCGTTCCTCTTTAGTTGCACAGGTCATTGGTACTCGATCACCAGGGTTGCGGCCGTGGCAAACACCCCCCCGGTCAGCGTGCTGCCCGTGCGCTTGACGGGCACCGCCTGCACGGCTGGAAAGTTTGGATGGGTAAATCTCACGGGCGTGTTCAGCGGCCAGTCGGCACCATTGACGAACAGCTTTACCCCGAGATCGGTCTTGGGGGTGGACAGCACGTTGCTATCAAATGAAGCACCTGCCCCCTTCAGTTCCAGGGTCATCGCGTTGCTGAACGGCGAATCGCACCTGACGGTATAAGGCACGTCCCGCCGATAGTTGATGCCGTCGATGCGTGACGTCAGGAGGTCGTTGCCAAATGGCACATTCAACGTGCTCCCACCATTAATCACACACGGTGGCGACGCGATGATCACCGCGCGGATCGTCAGGTTGGTATCCGCCTGCACACCCTGGCTGACCGCCCACAGCAGGCCTGTACCGATAAACATGGTTAACCTGGTCATTGTTTTGCCCTTACTCATAACTGAGCCTGAAATCCACCACGGCCCGAAACGCCCCACTGGTCAACGGCGCGGAGGTGCGCGTGGGCTGCACATGCCAGGTTTGAGTGCTGGCGCCCAAGGGCAAAAACACCGGCTCGCCCCTTGAGCCCAGGCGTGCGTCGCGCCCCTGGGCATCGGTCAAACGCAGGCCCATCCCGGTAATGCCTTGCACTTTGACCAACCGTGGGTCGTCGGCATCGGCGGGCGCGATAAACATCACCGACAGCACCGGCTGATGGGCGCTCCATGTCAGGTTCCCGGTTCGCTCACTCCTGATGCCGCCGGCGGTACGCTGGCAGTCCTTGAAATTCAGTTGAAATGGCCGCGAGGTCGCCTCATCGCCAGGCCGCATCAACTGGCTGGCCGATACGGCGCCCAAGTCAATGGTTTGATGCAGGGATCTCATCTCCAGACTGCACGGCATTTCATGCATGGACCCGCGAATATTCAGCATCCCCACCATGCCCTCGACATCCTCGTCGTCTGCGGCGTGCGCCTGCCCCATCAAGGCCAGTAACAGACCGCCCAAGACCTTCACTGTGTGCAACTTCATGACGTTCTCCGGCAGCGAGCCTTACTGAGTGGGCGCTGATGCTTGCGCATTCACTTGGCACGTCTGGCCATTGCAGGTGAAGGCCAGCACCGGGCGTCCGCCGTAGTCATTCACGTAGGACAAATACGGGGTGGCGCCAAGCTCTTTGGCACTGGGGCCCAGGGCCAGCGTGCCTTTGGGAGGGACCATCAGCGGCTCGAAGCCCGCGAGGGTCTTGCCGTCCCTGCTGCTGCGCGCATCCACCAGGGTCACGTAGTAAGGCGTCGGGTTATTCACCCGGTAACGCTCGCCTTCGCGGGTCAGGGTCAGCTTTTCCTGCCAGGGGTTGGACAGGTCTTGCTGGGTGGGCGTAATGGCTTGCGGGCGGTAAAACAATTTGATCCGGGTTTGCAGCGCAATTTGCAGGGTGTTGGCCTTGTCGCTGCGCGGCGGAATTTCCCGCAAGTTGAAGTAGTAGACCGTCTCTCGGTCTTGGGGCAGCAACTTGGCCGCCGGCAGTGCCTGAACTTTCACCTGGCTTTGCTTGCCAGGCTCCAGGCGTTGAACCGGCGGCAGCACGATCAACGGCGTGGTGACTTTTTTGCCCTGTTCATCCTCGATCCAGCCCTGGGCCAGATACGGTAGCTGGGGGTTGTTGTTGGTGATGTTCACGCTGGTGGCGTCTTTGCCGCCATCAAAAATCACGCGGGTACGGTCCAGGCCAACCGCGGCATTGGCACTCTGGCTCAAGCCCAGTAGCAGCAGCGTGAAGGCCTGACAGGTGAGGGGTTTGTTCAGCTTCATGAGGGTGTGTTCTCCTTATCGTTACCCTTGCCGGTCAGCGATGCCGGCTCGGGCGAAGATTGATCGTTGGCTACCCGTTGGCAGCCCAGTTGCAGAGCATCGACCAGGCCATCTGCCGGCAAAATGACAGGAAGCGTGAGGATGCAACGCTGGCTTTCGCCCCAGCTCACGATCATCTGTTCGCCGGCCTGAATGCCGCTGAGGTAGACGTCCCCGCCATCGTTCACAACCCCGGTGTCCTGCCGTTTCAGGTTCTTCACCGTTGCGCCGAAGGGCGGCGCACTGCCATCCGGCAAGCGCAGGACAGCCATGGCT
The DNA here is from genome assembly GCF_034314165.1 of Pseudomonas sp. Bout1. Lineage (GTDB taxonomy): Bacteria > Pseudomonadota > Gammaproteobacteria > Pseudomonadales > Pseudomonadaceae > Aquipseudomonas. The sequence continues at coordinate 5,765,544 of NZ_JAVIWK010000001.1, forward strand.
TTCTTGCCGGAAATCACTTCCAGCGTCCGGTAACCGATAGCCCCTTCGGTGAGGGTCAGTTGGGTCACTGATTGAGTGGCTTCGACATCATTGGGCAAGTTCTCCAGATCGACACTGGCGGCCGTACGCTGATAGCTATTGATATCGGCGATCACCGCCTTGCCGAGGGCGTTACTGCGCGTTGCTGTGCCGTAACCGCGTACAGGCACATCAGCCACACCACCGGTATCGACCATCAAGCGGGTGCCACCGCTACTGTTGGTGCGATGCAGTGCCGCACCGTAAGGCGTGAGCGTGCCGCCGCCGCGAACAGATGCACTGAGGGTTCGGTTGTTACTTTGCTGGGTCGCGCTCAGGTCGATGTCGGCCTGGTCACCGATATGACTCAGATAGCCGCTGGCCGAGTTGTCGCTGCCACTGAGTTGGTAGCTGTTTCGCTCATTGAGGCGATCGTTGTAGCGCGTTGTAAAACCGTTGCTGCCTGATGTGCGGTTGGCATCCATTGAAAGGGTGCCGCTAGGCCCCAACGGCAAACTGACCGTCAACGCCATGCCGTTATCCTTATATTGGTATTCCTGAGTACGGTATAAGTTAAGGGACAGGCTCATGTTCTTCACGGCACCCATATTAAAATAGCGTGACGCAGACAGGTTCCAACGCTGAGTGTCGGGCCGGCTCCAATAAGTTTGTTTGTTGTAACTGGCATAGACGGTGGCGCCCACGTCACGGAACTGCTTGTTCACGGTGACCGTATACAATGCCTTGTTGCCGCCAATCGGCCGCCAATGTTCAATAAACTCGCCATTCTGGTCGTAGACGCCACGCCCGCCGAGTTCGTTATTCATCCCGTAATGACGAGCATCCAGGTACTCACTCATGCTCAAGTAATTCTTCTCGGAGAACCGATAACCGGCGAACGTTACCTGGCTGTCGTACTGTTCAAAGTTCTTCGAATATTGAAGACGGTACGACTTACCCGAGAGCGTCTCGCCCCATATAGCGGCGTGCGACTGTGTAACGTCCAGCGACATGGCGCCAAACGCCAGCAAATCTCGGCCCACCCCGACAGACAGCGCACGGTAGTTGTTATCGGTGATAGCGCCACCCAACAACGACCAGCCATTGCTGATCCCCCAGGAAAATTCGCCCGCACCAAAAAAGGCACCGTCTTCGTGGTACTGAAGGCTGGACGGCCGCCCGGCGGACAGTTTGTAACGAACATGCCCAGGCCGCGTCAGGTAGGGAACACCTGCGGTATCGAGCTGGAATTTCTGCACCGAACCGTCCTGCTCCTCAACCCGTACATCCAGCCTGCCGGATACCGCGTCATTCAGGTCCTGGATACGAAAAGGCCCGGCCGCGACCAGCGTTTCATACAGCACACGCCCCTGCTGGCTGATGATGACTTTTGCATTGGTCTTGGCCACCCCGACCACCTCCGGCGCGTAGCCCCGCAGATTAGGTGGCAACTGGCTTTCGTCTGACTTGAGGGCGGCACCGGTAAAGCGAAAGCTGTCAAACAGGTCTGAATACAGGTAGTCCTCACCCACCGCCAAACGCGCCTTGAGCGCGGGAAGGGCGCGATAAGCGTAGTAACGGCTCCACTCCAGTTTCTGCCGGTTGGCGCCCGCTTCGCGGTCTTTTTCGACACGCCCCTGCCAATCTGCCCTCAGCCGCCACGCCCCGGCATTGGCCCCCACGGTTCCATTACCGGTGAGGTCATTACGGGTACCGTCATGCCGTCGGTAACTGGACTGCGCCGTCATGTTGTAGTCAACCAGCAGCCCCGGCACCCCTTCGTCCCAACGCGAGGGCGGGTCCCAATTGATGGCGCTGTATTCCAGGTAGGCCTGGGGCAGATTGATGTCCAGGCTTGCGGTGGCCAGGTCGGCACTGACCTCCATGCCGGGCAAGCTGTCCACATTCAAGCACTGCCCGCCCTTCCACCACTTGAGAGTGTCGGCGCTGGACGCCTTGAGGCCCAACTGCTCCACCAGTTCGCGCGATAAACAGGGCGCACTTCCCTTGGGATCATTATCGGGGGGATAGAACCCCACAGACTGTTCAGCAACAGGCTGGGTATTCAGTTGGACAACCATCGAGTAGTTGCCAGGAAGAATAAACCCACTGCGCGCAAACCGAGACAAGTCAATATTGGAGCGATCAACCAGGTCGAGCACATCGGTATTAAACTCGATATCCCCGGCGCCCAATGCAGGGCCGGCCAGTAATATCAACCCGCCGAAAAGGCTGGGGCGCAGCGTATTGATGACTTTCGAGGTATTCAACATGCAAGCAACTCAATCTTCAAAAGTATTCCAACTTGAACCGCACTGCTGCACGGTGCCCCCCGCCAATAGCGGCACTCCGTTACCGACCAGGCGAAGCCTGTAGTGAAGGGTCATGTCCCCATCCACCAGCGGGTATAACGCCATCGGCTGCCCCGGCACGCTCACCTGCCCGGCGACATCCTCGATATGGAAGGCAACCCCCTGGGAGTTGCCAAACGCCGCAAAGGTGCGGCCGCCCATGTCGGTAGGCCCCTCGAACGTCACGCGCAGATGCTCCCAATCAGGCAGCGTCTCGCCGGGGCGCAGCGGGTCGGGACGCGTCACCGTGCAGTTGACCAGGCGCAACTCAAAGGGCTGCATCTGCCCCACCCCCTCCCGCAGGAGCCGCCCAATGGGTTCGGGATTCATCTCGATGGTTTGATCGACAGTGGCCGCTTCCAGCCCGCAGGCCGAGTCAATGACCTGCCCTCCCAGCGTGACAACCCCGTCACCCTGGGCAGGCCCCTGTGCGACCGCGCAGGGGCTGATGAACATCGTTAATGAAGAGGCGACAGCGAGACTCATGAATGTTTTCACCTTTACCTCCCACCCGTTCTCCCCCGCCACCCGAGGTGGCGGGGGAAAAACTTATTGATAAGCCAAGGTGAAATTGGTGATAGCGCTGAACCCACCGGGAACGATGTCGCCGGTGGCCTGGCCCTGTACGTAGGCGCCAAACTCCAGTGTGTTATTACCGGCGACAATGGCTTGCGGGTTAGTAGCCACGCCCAACTGAACAGGGCGCCCGCCATGGGTCATCATGATGCCCACGCCGCCCGCGCCACCCACGGTGCCGATCGCACCAGGAACGACGGTGGAAGGTGCGCCGGTGAAGGTGGTAGTGACCGTGTTATCGGTGAGGCCGGACAGGTCGCAGCCTTCCAGTTCGATTCGCACGGGCCGGGCTACAGAACGGCCACCCGATTGCAGTTGATGCTTGGCGATAGCACCAAGGGGAACGGTCTGATCTACCGATTCAGGTTTGATAGAGCAAGCCCCCGAGTGCACCGAACCGGTAAACGTAATCGTCCCATCCGCCGCCTGGGCAACAGAAGACATCACACCCGCCAACAGGCCGACAGTTAACAGCGCAGTTTTCACTTTAGATTTCATTTGCAGACGCTCACATATATTGAAGATCACAACGGAATCCTGCCGCATCGGCGCAGGACTTATTAAATGCTTGAACAGTTTCCCGACAGCAGCCAAGCAGTTGGTTTTTTCCAATTACTTGTATTGCATTGATCGAATCGTTCGAAGCGGGGGCAATTATCCGTTGCAACTTTGAATAAGAAAGCCGGCCAATTCGCTGAGTTGCGTAGCCTGGTCACACCAAGACACATGGGAAAAATATGGCGCTTTGCCAAAACTTTAAACTTGACTGTAAGAACTGGACTACATCGCCACAAATGAGAATGTTTTATCTAAGGCTTAGTCCGTAAGAATAGGATTACAACCTTTTAAAAACAACAGCATTCATTGAGTTTTAGCAACTAACACATTGAAGAATATGTCGAGCGGGTTTACATGGGCATGAACCGACCGGGCGGCCGCCGGGTGCGCGACCGTTCGTCCGGCGGGGTTGTCTGGTCTTAAGATATATCTTAAGTTGTATCTAAACCAAACAAGAGCACCCTGAAATGAGAGACCATCATTCCCACCGAGACCACGGTGACAGCCGCGACGGCTTCGAAAAACGCACTGGCCGCGAGCGCGGCGGCCGCGGCCCAAGGGTCTTCGCGCCGGGCGACCTGAAGCTGCTGCTGCCGGCGCTGATCGCCGAACAGCCCTGCCATGGTTATGACCTGATCCGCCAGATCGAAGCGCTGTTCGATGGCGCCTACAGCCCAAGCCCCGGCGTGATCTACCCCACGCTGACCTTTCTGGAAGAAAGCGAATTGATCACCGGCGACGCCGAGGGTGGAAAAAACGCTACACAATTACCGACGCCGGTCGTCTCTTCTTAAGCGAACAGGCGGTTGCCCTCGAAGGCATCCGCCTGCGCATGGATGTGAGCAAACGTTCGCTGCGCGGCCAGGACCGCCCACCGCAAATCCACGAGGCCGTGCATAACCTGCGCCACGCCTTGCATTCACACCACGGGCGCTGGAGCCCGGAAGAAATCGTTCGTGTCGCGGCGCTGCTCAACAGCACCGCCCAAGCCATTGCCGACGGGAAAGCTCAATGAATACCCAAGCCATTCACCGCGTGACCCACGAAATCAAACGCCGCCGCCTCGAAGTGCTGCGCGTGGTCGACATCACCCCGCGCATGCGCCGCATCACCCTGGGCGGGCCGGAGCTGGCGGGCTTTATCAGCCTGGGCAGTGACGATCACATCAAGCTGTTGTTCGCGCAGAACGCCGCCGAGCAAGCGGCGCTGGACAGCCCCGACTTCAACCTGCGCGGCGAAGGCCCGCAACCTGCGATGCGCGACTACACCCCGCGCCGGTACGACCTGGACATCGGCGAGTTGGACATCGACTTCGTGCTGCACGGCGATGGCCCTGCCTCCACCTGGGCCGCGCAAGCCAAGGTCGGCCAGCACCTGCACATCGGCGGGCCACGTGGCTCGATGATCGTGCCGGATATCTTCGACAGCTACCTGTTGATTGGTGACGAAACCGCGATTCCGGCCATCGCCCGGCGCCTGGACGAACTGCCGGCGGGGCGTAAGGTGTTGGCGGTGATCGAGATCGAAAATGCGGCAGAACAACAGCCACTGCACAGCGCTGCCGACGTTGAAGTGACGTGGGTGGTACGGGGCCAGGATGACCTGCTCGAGACGGTGCAGAACCTGACGCTGCCGGGCGGTTCGCTGTACAGCTTTGTCGCCACCGAGAGCAAACTGTCGCGCCAGGTGCGGCGGGTGTTGCTGGACACACACAAGGTCGATGAGGCATTCCTCAAGGCCGTGGGTTACTGGCAACAGTGATCCCCGTAGGAGCGAGCTTGCTCGCGAAGAACCTGAGAGCGCCGCGTTAAACCAGACACACTGCGTTATCGTTAACGTTCTTCGCGAGCAAGCTTGCTCCTACAGATTTTATCCAGTCCCACCACCATCAAAGCAACCAGCACAAACCCCGCCAGAATCCCCCCGGCATTGATAAACACCTGTGGATAACCCAACGTGGCAACGTCAATGAACGGGTATTGATACAGCCCCCACACATACCCGCGCAACAACGCATACGCGAAGTACACCAGCGGGTAAATCACCCACAGCCCAATGTGCGTGAAGCGCAAGCGGCCCTTGGGCACGCACCACCACCAATAGGCGACAAACACCAACGGCATCACATCGTGCAGCAACTCGTCCGCCACAAACTGAACGCCCGCAGGCGCCCACATATGCCGTAGCAACAGGCTGTAAGCGAGGCTGACCACGACAATGCTCACGGCGATCCCGCTGCTGACCACCGGCCCCAGGAAAAACCGGCCCGCCGCAGATGGCCGTTGCACCCACGCATGGGTCAACACCACCGCCACCAGGGTGTTGGTGAGCACGGTAAAGAAGCTGAAAAAATTCACCAGGCCCGGCAACAGGCTGGCGCCATCGACCCAGCGAAAATAGAAGATGATGTACTGCTGCAGCGCCAGGCCAACCCAACCGCCAAGGGCTGCCAGGCCGATAAGGTGACGTTTCACCTCAGTTATCGACCGGCCGCTTGGTGCGCATTAACTTCACGTACAAGCCCTCGACCTTCTCCCGCGCCCACGGCGTCTTGCGCAGGAACGACAGGCTCGACTTGATGCTCGGGTCACTGGAAAAACAGCGCACATTGATGCGCTCGGCCAGGCCTTCCCATTGGTAATGCGCCACCAGCGCGGTGAGAACCTGTTCCAGGGTGACGCCGTGCAGTGGGTCTTTGTTTGTCGCGGTCATGCCGGGCCTTTTGCAAAAAGAAGAAACCAAGCCGCGCACCTTAGCGGACGGGCCGGGCCGGTGGAAGCACCGCTTTAACTGTAGACGCATAAACCTGTAGGAGCCGGCTTGCCGGCGATAGCAGTCTTGAGCCATGCACGGCGCTCGGGAACGCCATCGCTGGCAAGCCTACTCCTACAGGGCTTTCGGGAAAGTTCCGCTTGGCAGGCAAAAAAGTGATGTTATATTGTAACGATAACTATTGAAGGGTATCGAATCCCTTACCGTTTTGAGCCTTCTCTTTTTTTGCCGTTTGCCAAGGAACGACCGATGTCCCTCTCTTCTCTGTGGCGCCTCACCCCGCTTGCCGCCGCCCTGTTGATCACCTCCCAGGCCAACGCCCTGGAGCTGCAACCCCAAGTCATCACCGGCAACCCGCTGGGCAGCGAAACCCTCGCCTCACCCACCACCGTGCTCGAAGGCGATGACCTGACCCTGCAACAAAAAGGCAGCCTGGGTGAAACCCTGAACAAGCAGCCCGGCGTGTCGTCGTCGTACTTCGGCCCGGGGGCCAGCCGGCCGATCATCCGTGGCCAGGACGGCGACCGCATTCGCATCCTGCGCAACGGCGTGGGCGCGCTGGATGCCTCGTCGCTGTCCTATGACCACGCCGTGCCGCTGGACCCGGTAAACGTCGACCGCATCGAAATCGTGCGCGGGCCGGCTGCCCTGCTGTATGGCGGCAGCGCCATCGGTGGTGTGGTGAATACCTTCGACAACCGCATACCCACCGAAGCCATCGAAGGCATCCACGGTGCCGGTGAATTGCGCTACGGCGGCGCCGACACTACGCGCAGCAGCGCCGGCAAACTGGAAGCCGGCAACGGTACCTTCGCCTTGCACCTGGACGCCAGCGCTCGGGAATTCAACGACCTTAAAATCCCTGGGTTTGCCCGCAGCCGCCACGCGCCGGAAAGCGAAGACGGTGAAGGCAAGAACAGGCGCCTGGGCAACAGCAACGGGCGCCAGGACGGCGGTGCAGTCGGTGGCTCCTACACCTGGGACGACGGTTACGCGGGGCTGTCCTACAGCAACTACGACAGCAACTACGGCTCCCCGGCCGAGCAGGACGTACGCATCCGCATGAAGCAGGATCACTACGCCTTTGCGTCCGAGATCCGCAACCTGCAAGGCCCATTCACCTCGGTAAAATTCGACGCTGGGTATACCGATTACCAGCACATGGAAATCGAAGGCGGCGAGACCGGCACTACCTTCAAGAACAAGGGCTACGAAGCCCGGGTGGAAGCCCGGCACTTGCCGATCGGGCCCTTCAACGGCGTGGTGGGCGCGCAAGTCAGCCGCAATGAATTCTCGGCCCTGGGTGAAGAAGCCTTCGTCCCGCAGACCGACACCAATGCCGGCGCGCTGTTTATCCTCGAAGAAATGCAAGCCACCGAGCGCCTCAAGTTGAGCCTCGGCGGGCGCCTGGAACACACCAGCGTCGACCCGGACGGCAAGGGCAACGAGCGTTTTGCCAACGCCAACACGTCCGCCGATTTCACCGCCGGCAGCCTGTCGTCCGGCGCGGTGTATACCCTCACGCCGATCTGGTCGCTGGCCGCCACCCTTGGCTACACCGAGCGCGCCCCGACGTTCTACGAGCTGTATGCCAACGGCGCCCACGTCGCCACCGGCACCTATGAACTGGGCGATGCCAACCTGTCGAAGGAAAAGGCCGTGTCCAGCGACCTGGCGCTGCGCTTTGACAACGGCACCCACAAGGGCAGCTTCGGGGTGTTCTACAGCCACTTCTCCAACTACATCGGGCTGCTGGGCAGTGGTCGCACCTTGAATGACGAAGGTGAAGAAGACGCCGGCGGTATCCCTGAGTACAAATACTCCGGCGTACGGGCGCGATTCGCAGGCTTTGAAGCCCAGGATCACATCAAGCTGGGGGAAGGTGCCTACGGCAAGTTTGCGCTGGAGCTGTCGGGCGACTACACCCGCGCTACCAACCTGGACACGGGTGAGGCGCTGCCACGGATTGCGCCGCTGCGTTTGAACAGCGGTTTGTTGTGGGAACTGGACCGCTGGCAGGCGCGGATCGATGTCGAGCACGCAACGGGGCAAGGCCGGGTGCCGGATAACGAAAGCGGCACCGACGGCTACACCACCTTGGGCGCCAGCGCCGGCTACCGCTTCAATGTGGGCGGCAGCCAGTGGCTGGCATTTGTTAACGGTGAAAACCTGACGAACCAGACCGTGCGCTATGCGAGTTCGATCCTGCGGGACATCGCCCCGGCGCCGGGCCGGAGTGTGCAGGTCGGTCTGCGTACCACTTTTTAAAAGCTGATTGAAACCTCTGTGGCGAGGGAGCTTGCTCCCGCTGGGCTGCGCAGCGGCCCCAAAATAGTGGGAGCGCTACGCACTCCAGCGGGAGCAAGCTCCCTCGCCACAATAAGCACCTTTGCTACAGTCCCGGTGCTTACGCTTAACTAGTAACGTGCATCCACCGGCTTGCCACCCTTGGGCCAGTCCTTCACCTTGTCCGGGAAATCCGGCCTTGGCTGTTGGGAGAAGTACGCCGCCACATCCACCGCCTCCTGATCCGACAACCCGCCCTGCCCCAACGGGAATTTCTCGTGGAAGCCAATCGGCATATTGCGCTTAACAAACGCTGCCGCCGTGTACAGCCGCGCCATCCCCGCCCCGATATTGAACGACTGCTCGCCCCACAATGGCGGGTACACCCGCTCGCCATCCGCACGCGTCAGGCCTTGGCCGTTGTCGCCATGGCACACCGCGCATTGTTTGGCGTAGACCTGCTTGCCATTTTCCATATCCGGTTTGATCGCCGGGTCGACCTTGCCCACCCCGCGCCCGGCGACTTTGTCTTCAGGCTGGGTGTTGTTTTTCATCCAGTCGAAGTACGCCACCATCGCCTGCATATCCGCCGACTCCGGTGGCAATGGCTTGCCGTTCATCGAGCGCCGGAAGCAGCCGTTGATCCGCTCTTCCAGGCTCACCACCTTGCCCGCACGCGGCGCATAGCTGGGGAAAAACGCCGAGACGCCCACAAACGGCGAACCCTGCGCCACGGTGCCTGCGTTGAGATGGCAACTGGTGCAGTTCAGCGAGTTGCCAACGTTATTGGGCAGCAGTTCCTTGGTTTGCAGGTGCAAGCGCATGCCGCGTACCACCTGCTCGGCATTCGGTGCGGCCAACAACTCCGCCAGGCGCGGGGTTTCAAACGCCGAAGAATCAGTGGTGACCGGGTTGAGTTGGCCGCGCATTTTCTTCACTTGGGCAGCTGTGATGGACGTACCTTCGTTGCCCCAACTGCTGCGCACAAAGCTGAGGATTTCAGCGATTTCCTGATCCGCCAGCCGGGCAAACCCGGGCATGGTGTAGACCCGTGGATGGGTCGCCGTCTCAGCGGTTTCCCAGCCGGTAAGGGTGATGTGCAGCAGTGAGGCAGGGTTGTTTGACGCAACGCCCGGGTTGCCCGCCAGCCGTGGGAACAAGCCTTTCACCCCGCCTCCGTCGCTGCGGTGGCAGTCACTGCAAAACTGCATGTAGCCCAGGCCCCCACGACTGGTGAACAGGTCCTTGGGCGGTGCGACGGGTTCGTGCGTCACGGTGGGCATTGGCAGGTCATCCTTGCCCGGTGGCAGGGATTTCAAATAGGTCGCGATGGCCGTCAGGTCACCTTCAGTGAAGTGCTGGGTGCTGTGGTGAATCACATCGGCCATGTTGCCCGAGACCGTGGCAAAGCGGTTCTGCCCGGTCTTGAGCAATTGCACGGTGTCATCCACCGTCCACAGGTTGCGCAGGCTCAAGGCGCGCCAATGTTCGACAGTCTCCCCGGCCAGGTAATGCTGGCCGCTGCGGCCCGCATCGCTCATGGCTTTTTCCTGGAACGCGATGCCCCGCGGGGTGTGGCATGAGCCGCAGTGCCCAAGCCCCTGGACCAGATAAGCGCCACGGTTGAGCACTTCATCCTTGTCTGGGTCGGGCGCGAACGGCTGCTTGTCGAGGAACGCGAAATTCCACAGCGCCAGGCCCCAGCGCTGGTTGAACGGGAAGCCCATCTCGGCTTCCAGGTTTGGTTTGTTCACCGCCTCCACGCCCTGCATCAAGTAGGCGAATAGCGCACGCATATCGCTTTCGCTCATCTTCGCGTACGACGGATATGGCATCGCCGGGTACAGGTTCTGCCCGGCTGGCGTCACGCCTTCACGCATCACCCGGTCGAACTGCTCGAAGGTGTACTGGCCGATGCCCGTGTCGCGGTCGGGGGTGATATTGCTCGAATAAATCGTGCCCATCGGCGTGTTCAGCTCCAGCCCGCCGGCCATTGGCGCGCCTTGCCTGGCCGTGTGGCAGGCGATGCAGTCGCCCAGTTGGGCAACGTATTTGCCCTGTTCGATCAGCGTGGGGTCGGCTTCGTTGGCGTGCAGGGGAAGGGACAGACACAGCATCACCCCCACAAGGCCCAGACGTGACAGGGGAAAAATCATCGCGCTATTCCTTTAATAACCAGGGCCTGGGGTGGTCCCCTCGGCGCAGGTCTGCAATCGTTTTTATTGGGTCATCAGGCAGATAACCGGGGCATGGTCAGCCCCAGCTTCGTTGTAGCGGATTTTTTGCGCGCAGCCCTTGATGTGGGTCAGGGCCGGGACGGATCACACACCTGTGGGAGCCGGGCTTGCCCGCGATGCAGACGACTCGGTACATCAGTAACACCGAGGTGATGCCATCGCAGGCAAGCCAGCTCCCACAGTTGATCTGCGGTGTTTCAGAGGATCAGGCGTGTTTCAGGTAGCGAGCGGCGTCGAGTTCGATCATCACCGGCTGGCGGGTGCCGGCCAGTTCCTGCAGCAGAGTGTGCAGGGCCTGCGGGGTGTCGACTGCGTGGTGGGCGATATGGAAACTGCGGGCCATGGCGGCAAAGTCCGGGGTCATGATGTCGACGCCCAGCGGCGGTATTTCGCGGGCTTGCATGTAGTCGCGAATCTCGCCGTAGCACTGGTTGTTCCACAGCACCATGATCACACCCACATCGGCCTCGCGAGCAGCGATCAGTTCGGCGCAGGAGAACTGCATGCCGCCGTCGCCCACCAGCGCCACCACCGGGCGTTCGGGCTTGGCCAGCTTCGCACCGATGGCCGCCGGCAAACCGTAGCCGAGGGTACCGTAGCCGGTGCCGGCGTTGAACCAGCTGTTGGCCGCGGGCGCCTGGTAACCCACCGCGCCCTGGTACACCGGCTGGGTCGAATCGCCGACGATCAGCGGGTCCACCAGGCTGTCGCGCAGCAGGTCGAGCAAACCTTGCAGGCCCTGTTGCTTGGCGTTCCAGCTGTCGCGCTCAATCCGGTTGACCCGCTGCACACTGCCCTGCGCCCAACTGCCGGACGCGGCTTGCGGCTTGACCTGTTCAAGCAACGCCCGCAAGCCTTCGCCGGCATCGCCCACCAGGCCGACATGGGCTCGCTGCACACCCATGACTTGCATCGGGTCGATGTCCAGGCGAATCAGCGGTGCCTTGAATTTCAGCGGGCCGAGGCCGAAGAAGTCGTAGTCGGTTTCTCCCAGTTCGGTGCCCACCGCGAGGATCACATCAGCCTCGTCAAACAACGAGCGACCGTGGCGGGATGACTGCACGCCGTCCAGCAACAACGGGTGGTTCATCGGCAACAAGCCCCGGGCATTGGTGGTCAGCGCCACCGGCGCCTGCAGGCGCTCGGCCAGTTGCTGCAATACCTGGGCGCAGTCACGGGCACCGCCGCCGGCGAGGATCAACGGGCGACGTGCTTCGTTGAGCAACTGAAGGGCGGCGGCCAGCGAGGCAGGCGCCGGAGCTGGTGCGCCGGGCAGGCTACGGGGCATCAGGTTGAGGTCGACGGCGGGCATGTCCAGCACGTCCAGCGGGATTTCCAGGTGCACCGGCCGCGGGCGTGCACATTTGAACACTGCAAACGCGCGGGCGAGGATTTCCGGGAGTTGCGCGGGGGATTGCAGCGTGTGGCTGAAGGCGCACACCCCGGCGACCATCGCGCGCTGGTCCGGCAGTTCATGCAGGTGGCCGTGGCCCAGGCGCAAGTGTTCGCGGCGGTTGGTGGTGGAAATCACCAGCATCGGGATCGAGTCGGCGTAGGCCTGGCCCATGGCGGTGAGGATGTTGGTCATGCCGGGGCCGGTGATGATGAAACACACACCGGGCTTGCCGCTGGCGCGGGCGTAACCGTCGGCCATGAAGCCCGCGCCCTGCTCGTGGCGCGGGCTGATATGGCGCAGACGGCTGCCATGCAGGCCGCGGTAGAGTTCAACGGTGTGCACGCCGGGGATGCCAAAGACGGTGTCTACGCCATAACCCTCCAGCAGGCGCACCAGTGACTGGGCACAGGTGGTCATTGCTCACTCCTTTTTATTGTTCTGTGTCGATGTGCCGGACCATAGGGCGCACAAAGCGGGGGAACAATCGAAAAATTTCACCACCACTGCCGAAAAAAATTCACAGGTCATGCCATCAACTGAGTAAACCGCTGCCCAACTGCAACTTCACCCATTCCCCAAACGCCTGCACCACCGGCCGCTCCACCTTCTGCTGGTCTGCCACCAGGTAATACCCGCGATTGGACTCGATCTGCGTCTCGAACGGCCGCACCAGCCAGCCCTTGGCCAACGCCTCGCCGCTGATCAGGTTGTCGCCCATGGCGATCCCCTGGCTGGCAATGCACGCCGACTGCACAAAATGCGCATCGGCAAACACGATGCCGCGCTGCACATCTACATTCGGCGCCCCGGCGGCGGCCAGCCACACGCGCCAGTCGGAGTAGTCGATCATGTGCAACAGCGGCGCGCCCACCAGGTTTTCCGGGGTTTTGAGCCCGCCCATGGTGTTGACCAGGCGCGGGCTGCACACAGGGAAATAGCGCAGCGACACGATCTTCTGCACATGCTGGTTCGGCCAGTCGCCCATGCCGTAGGCCACGAACAGGTCGGCGTTCTGGTCGCTGGTGTCGTCCGGGGTGCGTGGCGAAATCAGGTGCAATTCCACCTGCGGGTACAGCGCCTGAAAATCCGCGATATGGGTACACAACCAATACGTCGCAAAACCCGCCGGGCTGCTGATGCACAGGCGCCCGTTGACCTGCTGGCCGTCAAAGCGCTGCCCGGCTTCGAGGATATTCGCCAGCAGCAGGTGGATGTCCCGGGCATAGCTCTCGCCCTGCCAGGTGATGCGAATGCTGCGCCCGGTGCGCTCAGTCAGGGCAAAACCGAGGGTTTGCTCCAGGCTCTTGATCTGGTGGCTGATGGCGCTGGGGGTCAGGTTCAGCTCAGTGGCGGCGTCCGACACGCTGCCCAGCCGAGCCACCGCGTCCAGCGCCCGCAAGGCGGTCATGGAGGGGTAACGCATAGGTCTTCACCGGCAGGTATTTTTGCGCACCATAGCCCTAATCCGGCGCCAGACATAGCTACAGCGCCGGGAAGTTTTCAGCAGGACAGTTGAATTAAATTTCAAGGTCGGGCGAAAAATCCTCGATTGACCTCAAAGGGCCAGTAGCTATGCTCGACCTCCATCACGGCGCCCCCGTGAGGCCGCTTACCTTACAAAAACAAGAGGGATAACCCTTGCACGCGCAGCCCAATTCCGTCACTCCGGTGGTCGCCATCGACGCTCTGCACAAGAGCTACGCCGCACATCACGTTCTCAAAGGCATCTCCCTGCGCGCCAACGAAGGCGAAGTGGTGTCGCTGATCGGCTCCAGCGGCTCGGGCAAAAGCACCCTGCTGCGCTGCATCAACCTGCTGGAGATCCCTTGCAGCGGCAGCCTGCGCATCAACGGCGAAGAAGTGCGGCTGAAAAAGGACCGCGCCGGCAACCCGGTGGTTGCCGACCCGAATCAGGTGGCGCGGCTGCGCACCCAACTGTCGATGGTGTTCCAGAGTTTCAACCTGTGGCCCCACCGCACCGTGCTGGAAAACGTCATCGAAGCGCCGGTGTACGTGCTCGGCGAAGACCGCAAGGACGCCATCGCTCACGGCGAACACTTGCTGGAAAAAGTCGGCCTGGCGGACAAGCGCGATGCATTCCCCGCCTTCCTCTCCGGCGGCCAGCAACAGCGCGTAGCCATCGCCCGCGCCCTGGCCATGCGCCCTCGCGTGCTGTTAATGGATGAGCCCACTTCGGCCCTCGACCCGGAGCTGGTGGGCGAAGTGCTCAAGGTCATCCAGGGCATCGCCGAAGAGGGCCGCACCATGATTCTGGTCACCCACGAAATGGCCTTTGCCCGTGACGTGTCGAGCAAGGTGATGTTCCTGCACCAGGGCTTGGTAGAAGAAGAAGGCACGCCACAAAAAGTCTTCCAGAATCCCGATAGCGAGCGCTGCCGCCAGTTCGTCATGGCCCAGGACAATCGCGTTTGATCGCTCCAACACTGCCCCCCAAAAACAACTCAAACAGGGTAATCCCATGCAAAAGCTGATCAAGACTCTCACCGCCGGCTGCCTGTTCGCACTTGCTGCCCACAACGCCGTGGCCGCCGAAAAAATCGTCTTCGGTATCGCCCTGGAACCTTACCCGCCGTTCTCCGAAAAGGCCGGCAACGGTGCCTGGAGCGGTTTCGAGCCAGAACTGATCAAGGCCCTGTGCGAGCGCCTGCAAGCCCAGTGCCCGCTCAAGGAGGTGTCCTGGGACGGGCTGATCCCGGCGCTGACGTCCAAGCAGATCGACGTAATCCTCAACTCCATGAGCATCACCGAAGAGCGTGAAAAGGTCGTCGACTTCACCGCGCCCTACTACCAGACACCGGCGATGTGGGTCGCCGATGCCAGCCTGGACCTGGCCACCACGCCCGAAGGCCTGAAAGGCAAAGTCATCGGCGTACAAGGCTCGACCTCCAACGCCACCTACCTCAAGGCCTACTACGCCCAGGGCTCGACCCTGCGCTACTACACCACCCAGGACGACATGACCGCCGACCTGCAAAGCGGGCGCATCGACGTGATGCTGGCCGACGCGCTGACCATCGAGCCGCTGCTTAAATCCGCCGGCGGCAGCGGCCTGGCCGACAAAGGCCTGGCGCCGAAAGACCCGCTGTTCGGTTCCGGTATCGGCGCCGCCGTGCGCAAGGGTGACGACGCCCTCAAGCAGCAACTCAACGGTGCGCTGGCGGCGATGAAGGCCGACGGCACCTACGACAAGATCCGCAGCCGCTACTTCAGCGTCGACATCTCTGCGCAGTAACGCCCGGCGGAAAAAATCATGATTTCTTTGTCCGAACTTTCCCAGCTGTTCGTCGCCGACGGCTGGCTTCACGCCCTGCTAGAGGGCGCGGTGGTGACCCTGCAGATTTCCGCCGGGGCCTTTGTGCTGGGCCTGGCCATCGGCTTGCTGGTGGCCATGATCAAACTCAAGGGCCCGCGCTGGCTGGTGCGCCTGGCCAATGCCTACACCACGCTGTACCGCGCGGTGCCGGAGTTACTGCTGATTCTGCTGCTGTACTACGCCGGTACCGACCTGCTGAACATCACCATGGCCGCCATGGGGCGCGACAGCGTCACGGTCAACGGTTTTGCCGCCGCCGTGCTGGTGCTGGGGATCGTGCAGGGCGCGTATTCGGCGGAGATTATCCGCGGCGCGATCCAGGCGATTCCGGTGGGCCAGATTGAAGCGGCGCGGTCCTTCGGGATCGAGCGCTGGTTGCTGCTGCGCCGGGTGCTGCTGCCGAGCATGTTGCCGTTCGCCATGGCCGGCCTGTCGAACCTGTGGCTGGTGCTGGTCAAGGACAGCGCGCTGATCAGCATCGTCGGCTACAGCGAACTGCTCTCGGTGGGCAAGCAGGCTGCCGGCTCCACCAAGCATTACCTGGTGTTCTACCTGGCGGTGGCGGCGGTGTATTTCGTCATCACGCTGATTTCCAACGGCGCGTTCCGGGTGTTCGAGCGCCGGATCAACCGCTGGATGCCACAGCACTGAGGAGCACGGCGGATGGACTTTTCCTGGATCAACAGTTTTACCGGCGAGCTGCTGCACGGCCTCGGCATCACCCTGAAGTTGCTGGTGCTGTCGGGCATCTTCGGTTTTGCGCTGGCGGTGCTGGTGGCGTTGGGGCGCTTGTCGTCCAACCCGCTGATCAGCGGCCCGTTGCGCGCCTACACCGCCGTGTTTCGCGGCACGCCGCTGCTGGTGCAGATCTACATCCTGTACTACGGCGTGGGCAGTGTGTTTGCCAGCTACCCGCTGATTCGCGGCAGTTTTCTGTGGCCATACCTGCGCGAAGGCTTCTGGTACGTGGCCCTGGCGCTGGTCTTGTGCGTAGGTGCCTACGTCGGCGAAGTGCTGCGTGGCGCTTTGCGGGCCGTGCCAAAGGGCGAGCTGGAAGCGGCGCGGGCCTTTGGCATGAAGCGAATGATGGTGCTGCGCCGGGTGTGGTTGCCGCGTGCACTGGAGCTGGTCAAGCCAACGCTGGTAGGCGAGACAGTGCTGCTGCTCAAGGCCACCGCGCTGGCGTCCACCGTGGCCGTCACCGACTTGCTGGGCGCCGCCAACCTGGTACGGGCGCAGACTTTGCGCGTGTATGAGCCGCTGCTGGCGGTGGCGCTGATCTACATTGTGTTGGCGTTCGTGATCGAACACGGCTTCTCGCGCTGGGGCAAGGTCCCGCAGCGCCAGGCTTGAATCAATTTTGCTTTAAGGAGAACAAGGATGCGTTATTCCCCGTTTGTCGAACGCATTAGCGGCGAGTCCGTCAGCGCCTGGGATATTCACTACGCGGCTGTCGAGGCCCGGGGCCGTGGCGAGGACGTGATCGTACTCAGCGTGGGCGACCCGGACTTCGCCACCGACAGCGCGATTTGCGAAGCCGCCGTCGACGCACTGCGTGCCGGTGACACCCACTACACCCACGTGCTCGGCCGCCCGGCCCTGCGCGAAGCCATCGCCGCCAAGCAAAGCCGGCTGCAAGGCGTCGCGGTGCACGCCGACAATGTCGCGCTGGTGGCCGGTGCGCAGAACGGTTTGTTTGCCGCCTCGTTGTGCCTGTTCAGCCATGGCGATGAAGTGTTGGTGCCAGAACCGATGTACCTGACCTACGAGGCCTGCATCCACGCATCCGGTGCGCGCATCGCGACCATCGAGCAACCGGCGGCCAACGGTTTTCGCCTGACCCGCGCGGCATTGGAAGCGGCGATTACCGCCAAGACCCGGGGCATCGCCCTGGCCACGCCCTGCAATCCGACCGGCAACGTCTACAGCCGTGAAGAGCTGGAAATGATCGCCCAGGTGGCGCGCCAATACGACCTGTGGGTGATCTCCGATGAAGTCTACGGGCAGATCACCTACGACCATGAACACCTGAGCATCGCCTCGTTGCCGGGCATGGCCGAGCGCACCGTGGTGCTCAACAGCCTGTCGAAAACCCACGCCATGACCGGCTGGCGCGTGGGCTGGGTGGTGGGGCCAAAACCGCTGATCGGGCATCTGGATAACCTGCTGCTGTGCATGCTGTACGGCCTGCCGGGGTTTATCCAGGAAGCCGCGATCAAGGCGCTGGAAGTGGATGATGCCGTGGTCAGTGATGCACGGGCGGTGTATCGCCGGCGGCGTGACCTGGTGGTGCAAGGCTTGAGCGCGATCACCGACCTGGACTGCCGCGTGCCCCAGGCCGGGATGTTCATGCTGGTAGATGTACGCCGCACCGGGCTGACCAGCATGGACTTTGCCTGGCAGCTGTTTCGCGCCACCGGCGTCTCGGTGCTCGACGCCCAGGCCTTTGGCGCCAGCGCCGAGGGTTTTGTGCGGA
Source organism: Pseudomonas sp. Bout1 (assembly GCF_034314165.1). Classification (GTDB taxonomy): domain Bacteria; phylum Pseudomonadota; class Gammaproteobacteria; order Pseudomonadales; family Pseudomonadaceae; genus Aquipseudomonas. Next base: position 5,783,548 of record NZ_JAVIWK010000001.1, read on the forward strand.
TTTCCTTCACCGTCGCCGATGACACCCTCAAGGACGCCTGCCAGCGCATTGCCGGGTTTGTTCAGGGCCTGCGGGCCAATCGCTGATCCACTGACGAAACCCAATCACTGTGGGAGCTGGCTTGCCTGCGATGCAAGCACCTCGGTTTCTCAGTAACACCGAGGTGATCCTATCGCGGGCAAGCCCGGCTCCCACACAAGCCAGTTCCCACAGTTGATCGTCGCCGCTTTGAATATCGAGGTTTACCCCGTGACTGCTTCCGACCAATTCAATTCCACCCACTCCGCTGTCAGCCCCCACGCTGACCTGGTGCTGCACAACGCTCGTCTCTATACCCTCGACCCGACCCAGCCGTGGGCCGAGGCCGTGGCGATTCGCGACGGGCGCCTGATCGCCGTGGGCAACTTCGCACAAGTGCAAAGCCTGATCGGCCCGCACACCCGCCAGCACGACCTGCAAGGCGCGTTCTGCATGCCGGGCCTGCACGACATGCACACTCACCCCGACCTGGCGCTGGCCCCGCGCTACAGCGATGACCTGGACGTGGGCATCGAAGACCCGACCCCGCAGCAACTGGCGGTGTCGATCCACGCCTATGCCGACAGCCACCCGGGCAACGGCTGGATCTACGGCCAGTACTGGGTGCGCTACACCTTCCGCGAAGCCGGCCAGACGCCGGGCCGCGACTGGCTCGACAGCATCATGCCAGACCGCCCGGTGGCCCTGCTGGACCGGATGTGGGGCACCATGATGGTCAACTCCAAGGCCCTGGAGCTGGCCGGCATCGACCGCCACACCGCTGACCCGCGCAACGGCTACATGGAGCGCGACGAACTCACCGGCGAGCCCACCGGCCTGCTGATCGACGGCGCCTACGCACTGATCCACGCGGCCATGCCGCCAACCCCGGTAGACGTGTTGCGCCGCGCCTATCGCGACGGTGTGCATTTCCAAAGCTCGCATGGGGTAACGGCGACCAAGTACGTGCACGTCTGCGAGCGGCGCCTGGACGCCCTCAAGGAACTGGACGATGCCGGCGAACTGACCCTGCGGGTGGAAGCCGCCATCAGTTGGCAGGACGATATTTTCCCGGTGCGCCGGCGCTGGGAATTGCTCGGTGGCGAGCGGCACTACTACCGCAGCGCGCGCCTGAACGCCAACGCGGTGAAGTTCCACTTCGACGGTACCGTGGAGCCCAAGTCCTCATACCTGATGACCCCGTGGGAGGCCAACTCCACCTGGCGCGGCAAGCTCAACCTGACCCCGGAACACATCACCGACATGGTGGTGGACATGGACCGCCGTGGCCTGCGGGTGATCGCCCACTGCACCGGCGACGGCGCCTCCGATGTGTTCCTGGATGCGGTGGCCGAAGCCCGGCGAGTCAACGGTGACAGCGGGATTCGTCACCAGTGCGCCCACAGCACGTTGCTGCACCCGGGCAACCTCAAGCGCTTCAAGACGCTGAACGTGATCGCCGAATTTTCCCCGGCCGCCTGGTACCCGACACCATTCGCCAGCGGCGCGCGCAGCGGTTACGGCCAGGAACGCCTCAAGCGCATCTACGATTTCAAAGGCGTGCTGGCCGAAGGCGGCCTGGCGGTGATGGGCACCGATTGGCCGGTGGCGTCGATCGACCCGTGGCTGGCCCTGGAAACCATGGTCACCCGCCAGAACCCATGGAACCAGGAGCCGGAGTGCTTCGGCGAACCCATCACCCTGGAGCAGGCGCTGCAAGTGGCGACCCTCAACGGCGCCCACGCCATGGGCCTGGAACACTCCACCGGCAGCCTGCAAGTGGGCAAGTCGGCCGACCTGATCGTGCTCGACCGCGACCTGTTCGCCCAGCCTGCACGCAATTACATCCACCAGACCCAGGTGCAACTGACGTTTGTCGAAGGCCGCCCGGTGTACGACCGCCTCGGCACCTTTGCCGACACCTCGCTGCAAGCGGTGTGGCAAGGCTTGCCGCCGGTGATCGAATGAACGCCGAGAGCATCGCGGTGACGGTGGTGGCCGGGTTCCTCGGCGCCGGCAAGACCACCCTGCTCAACCGTATGGCCCAGCAACCGCAGTACGGGCGCATGGCGGTGATCGTGAATGATTTTGGCGAGCTGAATATCGATGCCGCGATCATCGCCGAAGTCACCGACGCGGTGGTCAGCCTGCAAAACGGCTGCATCTGCTGCACCGTGCAGGAAGACCTGCTGGCGCAACTGGTGAGCCTGACGCAACTGCGCCCGCGCCTGGACCGGATCGTCATCGAGTGCAGCGGGGTTTCCGACCCGCAACGCATCGTGCAAACCCTGGGTTACCCACAGCTCAAGGCGCAGTTGCACCTGGACACGGTGATCACCCTGGTGGACGCCAGCGGTTACCGGGCACTCGAAGGTGAGTTCGCGCGCCTGTCCCGGGCCCAGGTGGCCTGTGCCGACCTGGTTCTACTGAACAAGGCCGACCTGGTCAGCGCCGCCGAACTGGAAACCCTGCGCACCGATATCAGTGGCCGGGCGCGGGTGTTGAGTACGGTGCAGGCGATGGTGCCAGATGCCCTGCTGCTGGGCGAACGCACTGAGCGCAACGGCTTGAGCCCGGTGCTGCCGCGCCACGACCAACTGTTTGAAAGCTGGGTGTGGCAAGGCAACAAGCCGCTGCCCGCCAAGGCCTTGCGCGACTGGCTGGGGCAACTGCCCAAGGACCTGTTCCGGCTTAAAGGCCTGGTGCATTTGCAAGGCAACGACCAACCCTTCTGGCTGCAACACGTGGGCAGCCGCAGCCAATTCACCCTGGCCAACGGGCAAGCGCCGGAGCTCGCCGTGCAACTGGTATTTATCGCCCGGCGCGGCAGTGGCTTGCGTGAAGGGCTGGACGCTCAGTTGAGTGCCCTGCAAGGCTTGTGATGCCTGTGGACAACAGGCATAAAGACGCTCCCTTCCCGGTTCGTTTCAAAGGAGCAGCATGTCCCAAGGATTGACCTATCGCCAGGCGCACCTGGATGACCTGCACACCCTGTGCGTGCTCGGCCAGCCGTTGAACCGCCTGCACCACCAGGAACGGCCCGATATCTACCGTGACGCCACCGACCAGGTGGAGCGCGACCAGTCCCATTGGCGGCCCTGCCTCACCAGCCGGGTGCAGGCGGTGTTTCTGGCCGAGCAGCAAGGTGCAGGCATCGGGTTTATCACCGTGCAAATCATCGAGACGGCCAGCCCGTTGCTGGAGCCACTGCGCGTCGCCCGGATCGGCTCGATCTGCGTACTGGAGGCCCAGCGTGGCCAGGGCATTGGCCGTGAACTGATGGCGCTCGCCGAACGCTGGGCCATCCGCCAGGGCGCCAGGGATTTGCGCCTGACCGTCTGGGCCTTCAACGAACCGGCACGGCGGCTGTACGAGGAATTGGGCTACGAAACACGCGCCTTCGAAATGGGCAAGCGCCTCGGTTAAATCGATGGACAAGCCCCTTGCGCTCCCACGCTCTGCGTGGGAGCGATCAACTCACCAGTGCTCGCCACAAATGGCCATGCCTTGACGTCACCACACCCCCCCGCTGAAAATGCGCGACGCTTTTCCCGTCTCCCCGTTTACTGAAGTAGTGAAATTTCAATGTCTGATTCCCGCACCGAAGAATCCGTAGTCGCCTTGCAATCCAAAGCTGAATACGAAAACGCCATCAATCTTTCACAGCACGTGCCGGCGGCCAAGACCATCAGCGAGATGGTGCTGGACGCGTTCCACACTTCCAAGGAAAGCGACCAGATCCGCGAACTGCGCGTGGCCATCCGCCAGGCCCACGACGCCTTTGACGACGACAAGGCCTATGACCTGATGGGCGAGCTCAAGCAGCTCAAGGACGCCGAAGCCGCCGACAACGCCGCCCTCGAAGACCTCAACACCAAGTTCTCCATCAGCCGCATCCTGTCCAGCTTCAAGGACGACCCCGAGTTCCAGGAACTGGTCTACGGCCTGGCCCTGAAGGTGCTGAACCAGACCCACCAGGCCATCAGCAACCCGAGCGCCGGCAAAGGCAAGGCTTCGCGACCGAAGAAGGAAGCGGAAGTGTTCGCCATCAGCAAGGACGGCATCAGCGTCACCCTGCCGATGCGCTCACCGCGCTCCAAGCCGAATGTCGACCGTGAGGCGTTTGAGTTCCTCGGTTTCACCTTTGTGGGTGAGGGTGACGAGGCGGAACTTGAGGTTGAAACCTTTGTGGATAACTCCGGCGCCGAGCAGCCGCTGACGCGTAAAAGCATCATCACTGCACTGCAGCAGCAGACGGCGTTTGATGGCTACAGCATCGCGTAGGAGCTATGGCAGCAACATCACGTAGGAGCTGTCACGTAGGAGCTGTCGAGCGCCAGCGAGGCTGCGATGGCAGCAACATCGCAATCGCGCCAGGCACCGGCATCGCGTCGCGCCTCACGCAGCCTCGCTTAAGCTCGACAGCTGCTACGGAAGATTTGAGGCATGAAAAAGCCCCGCATTCATTAGAAGGCGGGGCTTTTGCGTTTCTACCTATTTGGAATGAAAACGCCGGTTCAACGCGATCCGTTTGGCCTGCACTTCCCGCAGGTGTTTGCGGTGACGCCGCCACAGCACCAGCACGATGATCAGCACCAGCACCACCAACCCACCGCCCCACAGCAGATACGGCATGGCCGTGATCAACAACGGCGCATCTCCACCACGACGCAGGCTCGTCACGTCGTCGGCACTGACGCTCAACGCCGGGTTGCCGAAAGTTTGCAGGCTGTAGTTGGCGATGGCGGCGATTTGCGCGTCGTTCAGGTCGCCACCCAGGGCCGGCATGCTCACGGCGCCGTCGGCACCTTTGCGGTCGATGCCCGCGATGATCGCCATCACCAGGTTGTTGGCCTGGTTGCCGTTGAGCGCGGTATTGAGGCTCAGGGACGGGTAGAACTTGTCTGCACTGCCCTGGCCATCGCGGCCGTGGCAGCTGGAGCAGGCCGAGTTGTAGAGGCGTGCGCCATCCAGGCCGGTGGCATCGGCCAATGAGGCTTGATCGCCCTGGCCGGTTTCCAGGGTGCTCATGTCCACCGGTTTGACGTCGCGCACTACGCGCTCGGTCTGCCCGGGATCGCGGATCGGCGGCACGCTGTGCAGGTAGGCGGCCATGGCGTGCAGGTCGCTGTCGCTGAGGTAGCGCAAGCTGTTTTCCACCGCTTCAGCCATCCCGCCCGCCGCCTGGGCCTTGTCGGCAAGGTGACCGTTTTTCATGAAGTTGACTAGGTCATCTTCGCTCCAGTCTCCCAGGCCGCTGACCTTGTCAGAGGTGATGTTGGGCGCGACCCAGCCGCCCAGTTTGGCTCCGGCCAGGTACTGGCTGTTGTCCTCGGCCATCAAGGCGTTACGCGGGGTGTGGCAGGCGCCGCAGTGGGCCAGGTTGTCCACCAGGTACTGGCCGCGACTGGTCTGTTCGGTGGCGCCAGGCTTGGGCACAAAACCCTGGCTGTCGAGGAACACCAGGTTCCAGCCGAACATCAGCTGGCGGATGTTGAACGGGAACGCCAGGTGCGTTTCCGGCACCGGCTGGTCCACGGCTTTGACGCCCTGTTGCAGGTACACGTACAAGGCGTGGATGTCGTCATCGCTCATGCCCTGGTACGAGGTGTACGGCATCGCCGGGTACAGATGCTGGCCCTTGGCGTTGATGCCTTTGCGCAAGGCGTCCGCCAGTTGCTGCTCGGTATAGTCGCCAATGCCATAGGCCTTGGACGGGGTGATGTTGCTGGAGATGATCTTGCCCATGGGCGAGTCGATCACATACCCACCGGCCAGCGGCGCGCCACCGTTTTCGGCGGTGCGGTGACAGGCTTCGCAGTCACCGGCACGGGCCACATAGGCACCTTTGTGAATCAGCGCAGCGGTGTCTTCAGCGGCAAACGCCGGCAATGCGGTGAGCAGCAAGGCGAGCAGTGGAAGTTTAAGCAATCCCATGACCTAGACCTCCCGCGCAATGATGTCGGCCATACGGATACTCAGCGCTACGCCGGCCAGGGTCGGGTTGATGGTGCCGGAGGCCGGGATCACCCCGGTGGTGGCGAGGAACAGGTTGGCGTGATCGTGGGTGCGGCACTCGTGGTTGACCACCGAGTCCTTGGGGTTGGCGCCCATGATCACGGTGCCCATCAGGTGGTCGCGGTTCTGGTAGCCGGTGTCGTCTTCCACCACCGTGCCGCCCATCAGTTGCACAAAGTGCGCATAGTCTTCGGTGACGCCGGCCTTGGCGGCCTTCACGTAGTCGCCCACCTCGTAGTTGACCACCAGCATCGGGATGCCCAGGGCGTCCTTGCGGGTGCGGCTCGGGCGCACGGTGTTGGTCTGCAATGGCAGGGTTTCATACACGGTGGACACATCGACCCAACGCGCCGCGTCATGACGGATGCGCTCGTCCAGCTCCTTGCCGTACACGCCCTGAGCGATCAGCCGTTTGGCCACGGCGATGTTCGGCACGTTGTTGGAGATCGAGTGTTTGACCGAGGCGCGCTCCTTGCGGAACTCGCCGTCGCGGCGGTTGAAGATCCCGCCCTGCTGCACGGCCCCGCGCCCCGGCCACAACGGCTCGTCGGCGATAAATTGCAGGCCTTGGCCGGTGTGGTCCATCAGGTTGCGGCCGACCTGGTCGGAGGAGTTGGCGACCTCGGAAATCAGCAGCAGCTTGGGGGTTTCCAGGCCGTGGGCGGCAACGATGAAGTACTTGGCGGTGAGCCGCACATCGGCGCCGGTGGAGCTGCGGTAATGGATGGCGACGATCTTGTCGTCCGCACCTTTTTCCAGTTTATAGGCCGTGGCGTCAGTGATCAGCTTGGCGCCGGCCTGTTCGGCGTGACGGGCGTGCACGTCGCCGCTGTACATCGCGCCGATGGGGCAGACCGGCATGCAGTTGTTGTTGCCGCTGCACGCCGGGCGCCCGTCGTAGGGTTCGGTGGCACGGCCATTGGGCTCATGGATAAAGTGATAACCCGCCGGGGCCATGCGTTCGCGCAGGCGCTGGAACAAGTAGGTATCGCCCTCCGGCGCCATCGGATACGGGCTGGAACGCGGAGGGAAAGCGCCGCCACCCTGCCCGCTCTGGTCCTGGGTGTCACTGCCGCATACGCCCAAGGCAATTTCTGCGCGCACGTAATAGGGTTCCAGCTCGCTGTATTCCAGCGGCCAGTCGCGACCTACGCCGTACAGGGTCTTGAGTTTCATGTCGTTGGGCAAGTAACGCCAGCACGCCGCCGCCCAGTGCCAGGTCGTGCCGCCCACCAGCTTCAACATGCCGGGACGGAACTCGAAAGAACCGGTGTTCTCGATGTATTGCTCATCATAAGAATGATGGGCCCACGGCTCATTCGGGTACGGTGAGTTGTAATTGCCCTTGTTCGACGAGTTACGGAAGTTCTCGACTATCTTCCAGCGGGGAATATGTTCACCCGCTTCCAGAATAATCACCGACTTGCCGTGTTTGGCCAATTCAAATGCTGCGTTACTGCCTAATGCGCCGGAGCCAACCACAATGACATCGGCGTCAAAATCCTGATTCATAAAAGTGCCTTGTCTTAGTCGTTGGCCAGCGTGGCCGGAGGATTGACCCAGTAATTGGTTTTCCCCCGGGAGTACGTCGGGATCACCGTGGCGTCCGCCGTCGGCGCATAGGCCAGGGCACCGGTGAAGGTGACCAGGCGCGTGCCGTCGGTCGCGCGCAAGGACACTGGCGTACCGGTGTAGCCCAGGTACCAGGCGGAGACGATTTTTTGCGCAGTGTCCTTCACCACCGGGTCGCGGTAGAAGGGGCTGGCGGACAACTGGCTGACGCTGCGCAGGTGATGCTGGCCGACCTTGCCCCACAAGGCTTTCATCTTCTCGGGGAAGGCAGGGTCGTTCTGCGTGCACTGGGCCAGGATGCGCAAGGACAAGGCAGCATCCACGCTCGGGCGCTCAAGGAGGAACAGCGACAATTGGCGGAAGGATTCGATGTCATCCGTGGCGGCGCTGCTGACTTCCTGCGCCAGCACAGATCCGGCCCACAGCGGGGCAAACAGGCCGGCGCCGGTCAAGGCTGCGCCTGAATAAAGGAGTTTTCTACGGGTTATCACGGGATATCTCCTCATGAGTCGAACAACGATCGGCGTACAGGCCAAGTTCGACTTCACTGCAAAAGGCTGAGTACTTCGTTCACGGAGGTTGAACGGACTTTAAGAGCCCTTTTTATAACTGCCAGGAGAACGCCAAGCTGTCATGCAGCTTGTTAATTATGGTGATGAACAATAGCGCGGCCATCTATAACAGCCGCCTAAACACCGTACAGCAATTGATCCCGTAATAATATGAAACATCCCTGGGGATGATTGCTCAGTTGTGCAGGTAATCCGCAATGGGGTACTTCGCGCACAAGGTTTGGGCCTGTAAACGCAGGGACTCCTGTGCATCGGGAGCCAGAGTGAACTTGTGTTCGTTGAGTGGCGTGACGGCATCGAGTACCCGACAAATCAGGTCGACGACCTGGCGGCATCCGCCGGCATCGATGTGGCGTTGCGCCAGGGAGCCAGTGCCAATACACAGCCCGTTGGCGACGAACGACGGTCGCGTCTCGCCCGGCGCGCGATGCTTGTCCACGATGATGCCGCACCGCTCCAATGCCGCCTGGGCGATGGAGCCGCTGATGCCGCCACGCAAACGGACCAGGATCGAGTGGTTCTCACTGCGCCCGCCCACCACCTCGTAGTCGCAGGCCTGAAATGCGCTGGCCAGCTCATCGGCGGTGGTGCGGATCCGCGCCATCCAGGCGTCGAATTCCGCCGACATGGCGTAGCCGAGCGCGGCGGCCTTTGCTGCGATCATGTTGAAGGCTGGCGCGCCCTGCATCCGCGGGAACACCGCTTGATCGAGGAGCCGGCTGAAGGTGGTCTTGAGGCCGGGCACTTTGGTTTCGGCGTCGCGCCCGGAAAGGATCAAGCCGCCACGCGGGCCGCCGAGCTGCCTGTGGGTACACAGTAGGGTGACGTGGGCGGCGTTGATCGGGCTCGGATGACGCCCGGTGGCAACCAGGCCGGCGATGGTCGAGATGTCCGCCAGCAGGATCGCTCCGGCTTCGTCGGCAATCGCGCGGAACCGCTGGAAATCAATGAGGTGTGAGTACGCCGTCGCACCGCAGATGATCACGCGCGGGCGATGCGCCAGCGCCAGTGTACGTACCTGTTCGTAGTCGATAAGGCCCTTGGAGGTGGTGCCATACCTGAGCGCCTTGTAGTTCGCGCCAGTGAACGCCACGGGGCTGCCATGGCTCAAGTGCCCGCCGTGGTCTGTGGCCATACCGAGCACGGTGTCTCCAGGCTCCAACAAAGCCGCCAGCACCTGGTAATTGGCGGTCGACGCCGAGTGTGATTGCACGCCGGCGTATTGCGCACCGAACAGCTCACGCGCCCGGCGCACAGCCAGGGCTTCGACCCGATCGGCATTCTCGCACCCGGCGTGATGACGCCAGCCAAGTGTTCCCTCTGCCGTCACATTCACCAGCGCCGAGGCGGACGCCGCCAGGATATGCGGCTTCACTGCACAGGACGACGCAGCCAGTGACAGGGTTTGGTGCTGGCGCGTGACTTCCGAATCCAGCAGCCCCGCCAGCTCCGCGTCTTCTGCCCGTAGATCCGCCAGCCCTCGTTGCAGCAGGCCGGCGTGATGGCTAAATGATTGCGTGTTGACTGTCATAGTCGTGTGTTCCTTCCCTGAAAATCCCGTTCGCCTTTCCGTTGGGCGCAGGGCAATTAAGCAGAAAAATGAACATTTTCCAAATTAAATGATTCTTTTTGGCTGATCACAGAGGGACAAGCCGCGGTTTTCCCTGGCGGGATGCTGGCCAATCGCCAAAAAGCTGATCACGGTCTTTATTCTTGTAGCGGGCGCATGCAACACTTCGCGCCGCGGCGCAGCCCGCACCCAGCGCAACATGGACGCTCTGTGAAAAACATAAGGAAGTGGTGGGCACTTGATCCATAGAAAAGAACGCACCGAGTATTTGAAGAGCAACATCAAATACCTGATCAAAAGCCGCGGAGAGACGCAGCTGTCGTTGTGCACCGCGGCCGGCCTGACCCGGACCACGATCTACAACATCCTGGAAGGCAAGGTCGTCAACGTCCAGCAGTCCACCATCCGCAAGATCTCGGATTTCTTTGGCGTCTCTTATGAAGAAATCGAAACCCTCGATTTTGAAGAGAAAGAAATCATCGACAGCAGTATTTCCCCCCAGGGAAATATGAACCCCGCTGCCGTGCCCATCATCAAGGAAAGCCTGGTGATAACGAGCATGGACAAGCGCATTGGCGAACTGGCCACGCTGTACCCGCTGACCTACTACTTCGGCACATCCTACAACCTGATCGGTGTGTTGCTGGAGCGTGAAATTCCGGGGGTGAATGAGCCTGGCGACCTGCTGATCGTGCAGAAGGGCTCATCCAGCGACGATAAGGAAAAGCTGGTGTACGACCGCGTAACCAAAAAACTGTTTATCACGGATGAAGCCTGCGTGAGCTCGGATCGTATCTGTGTGGTGGGAGATATTATCGAGGAGCGTTTCAATGACCACGTATGAAGGCGAAGCCGAGAACAGTAAATACAAACTGCTGGGCTTCGAGAATGACAAGAGCCTGGCGGTGATCATGGTCATCGCCACGGGCAAGATCATTCGGATAAAACTGAGCGAAGTGCTGAACAGCGAAATCATGGACAATTTAAATAAAATGGAAGTCAAGAACATGTACAAGAAGTTCTATTCACAGGGCGGCGCGCTGACTGCGTACGACCTCAATGACCGCAATGAGAATTCATGGATGATTTATATCATCCTGAACTTGCTGCTCTTTACGTTTTATATCTTTACCAGTATTGCCGCGACCAAACCCATTTACCTGGAGTCGCTGGGCATTATCGTCACGCCCGGGACCTTCCTTTACCCACTGACGTTTCTAATCGTGGACTTGCTCAACGAGCAGTTCGGCCTGCGCCTGGCGAGACGGGCCATCCTGTTTGCGTTTGCCAGCAACGCGATGATTATTGTCCTGCTCTACGGCTCGACCTTCCTCCCCGGGCTGCCAGGCTGGAAACTCGACGGGCCGTACAACGACGTGATCATCCAGGTGTCGTCGGTGTTGATCGCCTCCTCGGTTTCGTTCCTGGTGTCGGAGAACATAAACTCGTACCTGCTGTGCAAGATCAAGGAGCTGACCAATTCCAGGTACCTGTTCCTGCGGATTTTCCTGAGTACTTTTTTCGCGGTGATTATCGACAGTTTCCTGTTCTGCTTCATCGCGTTCTACGGCGCCATGCAGACCAGCGACCTGCTGAACATGATCTACGTGCAGATCGCGATCAAAGTCTGCTTTGCGTTCTTCAACATCCTGCCGGCCTATGGGGCCCGCTCGCTGTTCAAGCGCTACATCACGGGCGATAACCAGGCCCAGCCACAAGGTAACTGATTGGTGAGCGTTCCCACGCCCGGCACGGGAACGCTCGGCATCATGCCAGTTTGCTTTTCAAACTCTGCATGACGGCGGCCTTGTTTTCCAGGTAGTCGTTCAAGCCCCGCGCGCGAAGGTTGCACGCATCGCAGTTACCACAGCCCGTGCCGATAATGCCGTTGTAGCAGGTCAGGGTCTGGTTGCGGATCAGGTCCAGCTGGTTGTGATGGTCGGCCAGGGCCCAGGTCTCGGCCTTGTTCAGCCACATCAGCGGGGTTTCCAGGCGCACGTCGTATTCCATGCCCAGTTGCAGCGCTTTGTTCAGGGCCTTGACGAACTCATCCCGGCAATCGGGATAGCCGGAGAAGTCGGTTTCGCACACGCCGGTAATCACGGTTTCTGCCTTCACCTGGTAGGCGTAAATCGCTGCCAGGGTCAAAAACAGAATGTTCCTGCCCGGCACAAAGGTGCTCGGCAGGCTTTCGCCTGAACTGTTCACCGTGGGCACCGGAATGTTGTCACGGGTCAGGCTGCTGATGGCCAGTTCGTTCAACAGCGACACGTCCATTACCTTGTGAACGGTGGCACCCAGTTGTTTGGCGAGTTTCTGTGCGACTTCAACTTCCGCCACATGCCGCTGGCCATAATCAAAGGTAATGCAATGCACTTCGTCATACAGCGCCAGCGCCTGGATCAGGCAGGTTGTCGAGTCCTGCCCACCACTGAATACGATAACGGCTTTTTTACTCATCACGTTGCTTCCTGCATTTATCACATGTGTAGGAGCGAGCTTGCTCGCGAAAAACGTCAATGATAACGCAGCGTATCTGGTTTAACGCGGCGCCTTCTGGTTTTTCTCGAGCAAGCTCGCTCCTACAAAAAAGCCCCGCGCTTCTCACGAAGGCGGGGCTTTTTCTACTTCATCCACTCAGTGAGCGTACGTCAGCAGCAACTCTTTCGGCACCTGGAAGTCCAGGGACATCATCACGCTCAAAGCAGTGATGGTGAAGATCGAGAAGACGAACAGCTTGCGTGCCCAGACGGTGTCATCCACCGCCTTGTAGCCGGTCCAGGCCATGTACAACCAGTACATGCCCATGGCGGCGGCAACGGCGAGGTAGCTCATGCCGGCGTAGCCACTGAAGGTCAACATCAAGGTCGCCACGAGGAAGGCCAGGATGTAGAGCAGGATGTGTTTCTTGGCGACCTTGATGCCACGCTTGACCGGCAGAACCGGAATCGAGGCAGCCAGGTAGTCGTTGAAACGGAAGATCGCGATGGCATAGGAGTGCGGCATCTGCCACAGGCTGAACATCACCAGTAGCACCAGCGCGGCCATGTCGAAGCTATTGGTCACAGCCACATAACCAATCACCGGCGGCATCGCCCCCGACAGACTGCCCACCAGCGTGCCGTGAACCGACTTGCGCTTGAGGTACAGGCTGTAGAAGCCGACGTAGATGACAAAGCCGATCACGGCAAACAGCGCCGCCAGCGGGTTGGCCACCTTGTACAACAACACCACGCCTGCGATACCCAGAATGGTCGCGAAGATCAGTGCCAGTTTCAGGGAGATAAGGCCCTGGACCAGCACACGATTCTTGGTGCGCTCCATCTTGATGTCGATATCGCGGTCGATGCAGTTGTTGAATACACAACCGGAAGCTACCACCAGGGACGTGCCGATCATCGCAGCCAGGAAAATGGCCAGATCGACATGCCCCTTGGAGGCCAGGAAGAAACCGCCTGCCACAGAAAGCACGTTACCGAAAATGATCCCCGGTTTGGTGATTTGGATAAAGTGCTTAAGCGACATCGGGTCTTACCTCACTTCGCCATCATGAACGTATGGATGCTGAACATGATCCATACCGACAGGCCAACCAGCAGGAGGATTACCAAGCCTGCAAACACGAACGCAATCACGTTATCGCGCTGCGCCTTCGAACGGTCCAGGTGCAGGAAGTACACCAGGTGAACCAGAACCTGAATCACCGCGAACGCCAGCACGATCATCAAGGTGATCGACTTCGGCAAGGTTGGGTACATCACCAGGCCGAACGGGATCAGCGTCAGGATGACCGACAGGATGAAGCCGATGGCGTACGACTTGACGCTGCCGTGGCTGTCATCGTGGCTGTCATGGGAATGTGCATTAGCCATTACAGAGTCCCCATCAGGTAGACAACGGTGAAGACGCAGATCCAGACCACGTCCAGGAAGTGCCAGAACAGGCTCAGGCAGCTCAGGCGAGTCTTGTTGGTGTTGGTCAGGCCATGCTTGTTGACCTGATACATCATGGTCGCCATCCAGATCAGACCGGCGGATACGTGCAGACCGTGGGTGCCTACCAGCGTGAAGAACGCCGACAGGAAGCCGCTACGGTGCGGGCCGTAACCTTCGGAGATCAGCAGGTGGAACTCGTTGACCTCCATGCCGATGAAGCCCAGGCCGAACAGGAAGGTCAGTGCCAACCAGCTCAGGACGCCTTTCTTGCTGCCCTTGTAGAAGGCCAGCATGGCGAAGCCGTAGGTGATCGAGCTGAACAACAGCAAGGCGGTTTCGCCGAGCACGTAAGGCAGTTCGAAGATGTCGTGGCCCGATGGGCCACCCGCTACGTTGTTTACCAGTACCGCGTACACCGCGAAGATCGACGCAAACAAGATGCAGTCGGTCATCAGGTAGAGCCAGAAACCGAAGACGGTCATTGGCCCCGAGTCGTGGTGATGGTCATCGTGCCCATGGTCATCGACATGGGCGTGTCCAGCATTGGTCACTAAGTTCGACATGGTTTAAGCCTGTTCCAACGAGGTTTCAACACGGTTGGCCGGGATCTTCTTCTCGGCAACCAGGCGAGCGTGTTGCTCGGCTTCGATGCGTTCGATCACGTCGACCGGCACCATGTAGCCTTGGTCATCACGGGCAGCGTGAACGATGAAGTAGCCGATGGTGCCCACCAGGCTGACGATGGCCAGCCACCAGATGTGCCAGATCATCGCGAAACCGAACACGGTCAACAGCGCGCCCATCACAACGCCGGTAGCGGTGTTGTTAGGCATGTGGATCGGCTCGTAATGCGTTGGCTTCTGGTACGCAGTACCGTCTTCCTTGGCTTCGGTGAACGGATCGATGCTGTCAGCCTTAGGCAGTACGGCAAAGTTGTAGAACGGCGGTGGCGAGGAGGTCGACCATTCCAGGGTGTGAGCATTCCATGGGTCGCCGGATTCGCACATGTTCTGCTTGCGATCACGCACGCTGACATACAGCTGAATCAACTGGCAGGCGATACCGACCGCGATCATCACCGCACCGAACATGGCAACGTACAGGTACGGTACCCACTCAGGGTTGGTGGTGGCGTTCAGACGACGGGTCATGCCCATGAAGCCCAAAGCGTAGAGCGGCATGAACGCGACGAAGAAGCCCGAGATCCAGAACCAGAATGCAGCCTTGCCCCAGCCTTCGTGCAGCTTGAAGCCGAACGCTTTCGGGAAGTAGAAGCTGAAGCCTGCGATGTAGCCGAATACTGCGCCGCCGATGATCACGTTATGGAAGTGAGCAATTACGAACAGGCTGTTGTGCAGTACGAAGTCAGCACCCGGGATGGCCAGCAGTACGCCGGTCATGCCGCCGATTGCGAAGGTCACCATGAAGCCCAGGGTCCAGAGAACCTGGCTGGTGATACGCAGACGACCGTGATAGATGGTGAATAGCCAGTTAAATAGCTTCACCCCCGTCGGGATAGAAATCAGCATCGTCGCCAGTCCGAAGAACGCGTTGACGCTGGCCCCCGAACCCATGGTGAAGAAGTGGTGCAGCCAAACCATGAAGCCCAGCACCGAGATCGCGCCCGAGGCGTAGATCATCGAGTGGTGACCGAACAGGCGCTTGCCCGAGAAGGTCGAGATCACTTCAGAGAAGATACCGAACGCTGGCAGGATCAGGATGTACACCTCAGGGTGACCCCATGCCCAGAACAGGTTCACGTACATCATTGGATTGCCACCAAGTTCATTGGTGAAAATGTGGAAATCCAGGTAACGGTCAAGCGACAGCAACGCCATGGTTGCAGCCAGGATCGGGAACGAAGCGACGATCAGTACGTTGGCCCAGGTGCAGGTCCAGGTGAAGATCGGCATGTCCATCAGCTTCATGCCCGGGGCGCGCATTTTCAAGACGGTGGCCAGGAAGTTGACCCCCGTCAGTGTCGTCCCGAGTCCTGATAACTGTAGCGCCCAGATGTAGTAGTCCACACCCACGCCAGGGCTGTAGGCCAGGCCCGACAGCGGCGGATACGCAACCCAACCGGTCTTGGCGAATTCGCCGACGCCCAGGGACAGGTTGATCAGTACCACGCCGGACACCAGCAGCCAGAAGCTCAAGGAGTTCAGGAACGGGAACGCAACGTCACGCGCACCGATCTGCAGCGGCAAGGCAAGGTTCATCAGGCCGGTGAAGAAAGGCATCGCCATGAAGATGATCATGATCACACCGTGGGCGGTGAAGATCTGGTCATAGTGTTCAGGCGGCAGGTAGCCCGGCGAACCCTCGGTGGCCATGGCCAACTGGGTACGCATCATGATGGCGTCGGCAAAACCACGCAGCAGCATGACCATGGCAACGATGACGTACATGACGCCGATTTTCTTGTGGTCGACCGAAGTCAGCCACTCGGTCCACAGGTAGGTCCACTTCTTGAAGTAAGTGATACCTGCAAACAGTGCCAGACCACCCAGCGCGATCATGGCGATGGTCACCATCACGATCGGCTCGTGGAACGGGACCGCATCCCAACTTAATTTACCAAACATCGTTTACTCCTCTGCCCCAGCAGTTGAATGCGAGCCCGTGTCAGAACCTTCAACCGCGGCCACTTCTTTCTTCTCGTGCTCGATCGGCTTGCCTGGTTTCATACCTTCGTACTTGTCGACGATTTTCTGAAACAGGTCCGGCTCGTACGTGGAGTACAGGGCGACTGGGTTGTTTTGGCTCGGTTTGGCAAGGGCTTCGTATTCAGCTTGATCAAGCTGTTTAGGTGCGGCCTTGACTTCGGCTACCCAGGCGTTGAAATCTTCCTGGCTTGTCGAGATCGCTTTGAATTTCATGCCGGTGAAGCCAGCACCGCTGTAGTTGGCGGAGATGCCTTCCATTTCAGCTTTCTCGTTTGCGATCAGGTGCAGGCGAGTCTGCATGCCTGCCATCGCGTAGATCTGGCCGCCCAGTGCAGGGATGAAGAACGAGTTCATCACGGCATCGGAGGTGATTCGGAAGTTAAGCGGGGTGTTCTCCGGGAACCGGATCTGGTTCACAGTGGCGATACCCAGGTCCGGGTAGATGAACAGCCACTTCCAGTCCAGCGCGACCACTTCGATGTTGATCGGCTTGACGTCGGAGTCCAGCGGACGGTACGGGTCCAGCTCATGGGTCGACTTATAGGTGATGTAACCCAGGGCGATGATGATGAGGATCGGCACCAGCCACACCGCGATTTCGATCTTGGTGGAGTGCGACCACTTCGGCGCATAGGTTGCGCTGGTGTTCGACGCACGGTATTTCCAGGCGAATGCGAACGTCATGATGATCACGGGCACCACGACCAACAGCATCAGCAGGGTGGCGGTGATGATCAGGTTTCGTTGATCCAGACCGACCTGACCTTTAGGGTCGAGCAAGGTCCACTTGCAGCCTCCCAGCATTAAGAGCATGCCGAGCAGCGGCAAAAAGCCTAGTAATCGGGGGTACCTGTTTTTACTCATCTCACGACCTCTAAAGCAGCTTGCGCAATGCAGTTGGGTTTTGATCGCCAACACTTCACCCTGCCAAGGGTTGGCATTTCTCTTCGATTGAATAAGGGCCTGCCCGTCGCACCTTGCGCGAATCGACACGTCCCGGGCTAGCGGTGAGTTCTTATTCGAATTCGTTGGTCAAAGGCCTTGTTACAGACCAATTCCATTTGGTGCGGATAGTTGAAAAGCTGCCGGCACCTGGGGTCGCATGAAACGTTACATCCGCCTCTCGACCGCCCTAGTTTGCTCAGGAGTGAGCAGCACCGGACATTCAGTGCGGGCGATTGTAGTTAGCTAGCGATGTATAAACCATGTCTTATCCAGAAATAATTTTTATCGTTTCCAGCAATAATCCTTCACCATTATTGCAAAGGTCCGCGATCGTATCGCGTTTGATTCTCGACAAAAACCACAAAAAATGCCGTGTTATTGGGCATTTTGCCACATCCCCTACAGGTCGTAAGGGCATCGAAAACGGATCCAAGTGCCCTGAAAACAAGGCATTCGGACATCAGGCGCTGTCACAGACCGCACGCCACGCGCGGCGTGGGCCAGACGACGAACTGACAGCCACAAATCGGGGTTTTCTGCAAATTTTCGGCGCGTTTACGGGCGTCAGAAACCTCCTGCGACAGCTTCCGTGTGACAACATGTCGCATGCTGCGCACACCCAAACTTGCCCCGCGTCACGGCCTCTTCACAAATGCCTACAAACAAAAACGCCCCGGCCTTCATAAAGGAAGGCCGGGGCGTTTGCGTGTCTACGGCTTAGGCTTTGCTCTGGCGATTACGGTAAATGCCCAGCGGTACCAGGATCACCGTCAGTACAAAGGCCACCAGCGCCCATTGGGCCAGGGACAAGCCGAGCACGGGCGGGTAAGGCGTCTCACAGAAGCCGTCGACCTGGAAACCGAGGGGAAACACCGAGGCCAGCGGCAAGCCATCGACAATCGGTTGCAGCACATCGATGCCACAGCTGACCTTCGGAAAGTACTGGATGTACACGTGATAGCCGGCGGCGGCGACGCCACCGAGGGCGCTGAGTGTCACCAGCACTTCAAACAGCGTGACGCTGCGAGGGGTGCGCATGGCGGCACCGACGAAGGCGAAGATCGCGATCAGCAGCAAGGCATAACGTTGCAGGATGCACAGCGGGCATGGCGCCTCGCCCAATACCACCTGCATGTACAGCGCCCCGCCGATCAGCGCCAGGCAGATAATGCCCAGCAGTACCAGAAAGCGTCGCTCCCTGCCCAAACGCAATTCGTCGATCATCCCCGTTTCCCTTTAGCCAATTGTGGTTGTGCCAATGGCCGCAAGTTTACACGCGGGAGGTGAAAGTTGAGCAGTTGGCGTGTGGAGGTTTAAACAGGAGGCATTAACAGGAGATTAATCAGGGAAAATGTTGTGAATGTACTGACGCCATCGCGGGCAAGCCCGGCTCCCACATTGGACAGTGTTTGCCTGGGCAACCCAGTCAAATGTGGGAGCCGGGCTTGCCCGCGATGGGCCCGACCCGGTGTATCGGTTAAATCCTATTCCAGGGCCGACGCCGGCCCAAAAAACTCATACCGGCTCTGCTTCTCCGGCACACCCAGGGCCTTGAGGTGACGCTTGATCGCCGCCATGAAGCCCTTAGGCCCCAGGAAGTACGCGTCCACATCCCGCTCCATAGGCAACCACGCCGCCAGTTGCTCCTGACTCAGCATGCCAACCTTGTCCGCCGCCGGGCTCACGCCATCATCTTCGGCATAGCAATAGAAGCGCTTGAGCTGCGGATGCTGCGCCGCCAGGCCATCCACCCACTCGCGGAACGCATGCACCCCGCCATTGCGCGCGCAGTGGATAAAGTGAATCGGCCGCTCGGTGGCCAAGGCCGCTTCGAGCATCGGCAAGGTCGGCGTGATGCCCACGCCACCGCTGATCAGCACCAACGGCTTGTCGCTGGCCGCC
The DNA here is from genome assembly GCF_034314165.1 of Pseudomonas sp. Bout1. Taxonomy (GTDB): domain Bacteria; phylum Pseudomonadota; class Gammaproteobacteria; order Pseudomonadales; family Pseudomonadaceae; genus Aquipseudomonas. The sequence goes on from NZ_JAVIWK010000001.1 coordinate 5,802,746, forward strand.
AGGGTGAACTCCCCCGAAGGTGGAAACAGGTCAATGGTCGCGCCTACCTGAAACTGGTCATGCAGGTAATTGGACACCCGGCCACCGGCCTCGCGCTTGACGCTGATACGGTACTGGCCCGAGTCGCCACGCGCCGACAGGGAGTAGTTGCGGCGCACTTCCTCGCCATCGAGCAGCAGCTTCATGCCGATGTATTGCCCTGGCTCGGCGGCGAGGATCGGGCCGTTATCCACAGGCGCGAAGTAGAACGAGATGATTTCCGCGCTCTCCTCCACCCGCTTGACCAGCGTGAACGAACGCGCACCGCGCCAGCCGCCCGGCGCCTCTTCCTTCTCTTTATAGATAGCCGCTTCGGCACCGATCAGGATGTCGGCCAACTGGCCATAGGCAGCGCCCCACGCCGCCATCACTTCAGGGGTGGCGATTTCGCTGCCCAGCACTTCGCTAATCGCCCGCAGCAGGCAGGTACCCACGATCGGGTAATGCTCCGGCAAAATCTGCAAGGCCACGTGCTTGTTGATGATCTTCGCCACCAGGTCGCCCAACTGGTCCAGTTGGTCGATATGCCGGGCGTACATCAACACACCGTTGGCCAAGGCGCGAGGCTGGTCGCCGCTGGCCTGGTGCGCCTGGTTGAACAGCGGGCGCACTTGCGGGTACTCGGACAGCATCATGCGGTAGAAATGGGTGATCAGCGCTTCGCCGCCACTTTCCAGCAGAGGCACGGTGGATTTGACGATGGCACGGTCTTGGGCACTAAGCATGGCAGACTCCTGAGTCTTCTTACTGAATGCCCTTTACTACTCAGTATCCGTGCCAACTATTAAAATCTTATAAATCAATAGGTTGAAATTATTGTAGTCAGTTTGACTTCCTACACCTTATAGTCACTATGACTATAAGGAGTCATTATGACTGCGAAGCCACTGCTCACCACCCTGCTGCCCCTGGTTGCCGACCTGTCCCGCGAGCTGCCCGAAGGCGAGCGCTATCGGCGCCTGCTCCAGGCCATGCGCGCCCTGCTGCCCTGCGATGCTGCCGCCCTGCTGCGCCTGGACGGAGAATGGCTGGTGCCGCTGGCGGTGGACGGCTTGAGCACCGACACCCTCGGCCGGCGTTTCAAGGTCAGCGAGCACCCGCGTTTCGGCGTGCTACTCAGCAGTGCCGGCCCTACCCGTTTTGACAGCGACAGCGAACTGCCCGACCCCTACGACGGTTTGGTGGACGGCTTGCACGGGCACCTGGAAGTTCACGACTGCATGGGTTGCCCGCTGTTTGTCGACGACCAGCCCTGGGGCCTGCTGACCCTCGACGCCCTCGACACCGAACGCTTCGAGCGGGTGGAACTGGACGCTTTGCAAGCTTTCGCCAGCCTCGCCGCCGCGACCGTCAACGTGGCCGAGCGCATCGAACGCCTGGCCCTGCGTGCCGAAGACGAACACCAGCGCGCCGAAATCTACCGCCAGGCCAGCGGCCAGCAGCACAAGGAAATGATCGGCCAGAGCAAGACCCACAAGCGTCTGGTGGAAGAAATCAACCTGGTGGGCGGCAGCGACCTCACAGTGTTGATCACCGGCGAGACCGGCGTGGGCAAGGAGCTGGTGGCCCAGGCGATCCACGCCGCCTCATCCCGCGCCGAAAAACCGCTGATCAGCCTCAACTGCGCCGCCCTGCCGGAAACCCTGGTGGAAAGCGAGCTGTTCGGCCACGTGCGTGGGGCGTTTACCGGCGCGCTGAATGAACGCCGTGGCAAATTCGAACTGGCGAATGGCGGCACACTGTTTCTGGATGAAGTGGGCGAGTTGTCCCTCACCGTGCAGGCCAAGCTGCTGCGGGTGCTGCAAAGCGGTCAGTTGCAGCGCCTGGGGTCCGACAAGGAGCATCAGGTGGATGTACGCCTGATCGCCGCCACTAACCGCGACTTGGCCGAAGAAGTGCGCAGCGGCCGCTATCGCGCCGACTTCTACCACCGTTTGAGTGTGTACCCGCTGCAAGTCCCGGCGCTGCGCGAGCGGGGTCGCGACGTGCTGCTCCTGGCCGGTTTTTTCCTCGAACAGAATCGCTCACGCATGGGCTTGGGCAGCCTGCGCCTGACCAGCGACGCGCAGGCGGCGCTGCTGGCCTATATGTGGCCTGGCAATGTGCGCGAACTGGAACACCTGATCGGCCGCAGCGCCTTGAAAGCCCTGGGCAACTGCCGGGAACGGCCGAAGATTCTCAGCCTGAGTGCGGCCGACCTGGACTTGCCTGATGTGTCTGCGCCACCGATTGCAGAGCAACCCGACGCCGTGCCAGAGGTGACCGGCGACCTGCGCCTGGCCACCGAGAACTACCAGCGCCAGGTCATCAGCGCTTGCCTGGAGCGCCACCAGCACAACTGGGCCAGCGCGGCCCGCGAGCTGGGCCTGGACCGGGCCAACCTGGGACGGATGGCCAAGCGACTCGGCCTGAAGTAGCGAACGGTGATTCCCAGGCAAAGGAGATCCACTGTGGGAGCTGGCTTGCCTGCGATGCAGGCACCTCGGTCCTTCAGCCGCACCGAGGTGATGCTATCGCGGGCAAGCCCGGCTCCCACACAAGCCCACCCCACAGTCAGATCTGCTTCGCCTTGTAGATTGGACTGATCGGCGCACTAGCCTTGGGCTTACGAAACACCAACACATTCCCCAGCATCACCAGCACCAACCCTCCCAACGCCGGCGCCGTCCACTGATAGCCCTCGGCAAAGGCCGAGACGTTCAGTGCCACCACCGGGAACAGCACGGTGCAATACGCCGCCCGCTCCGGGCCCATGCGGCCGACCAACGTCAGGTAGGCGGTAAACCCAATCACCGAGCCCGGGATTACCAGGTACAGCAACGAACCGATATAGCGGCTGTTCCATTCCATGTCGAACGGAATGCCCTGCACCGCACAGTACATCGCCAGCATCGAGGCGCCATAGGCCATGCCCCAGGCATTGGTGGTCAGCGGCTTGAGGCCGGCTTTCTGTTGCAGGCTCGACAGCATGTTGCCCGCCGAGAAACACAGGGTGCCGAGCAACGCCAGGCCCAGGCCGAGCAAGGTTTGCGGGCTGGCGGTGTGCCCCACCAATTCAGGCCAGAACAACAGCCCCAGGCCCAGCAAGCCAAGGCCGCCGCCCATCAATACATTGCGCGCTACCTTCTGGCCGAAGAACACCCGGGCGTTCAACGCGTTCCACAAAGTGGCCGTCGAGAACACCACCGCCACCAGGCCGCTGGGGAGCCACTGGCTGGCGGTCAGGAAGCACATGAAGTTGACGCAAAACAGGCACAGGCCCTGGGCCAGGCAGATCAAATGCCCGCGGCGGTTCATCACCTGCAGCTTGCGGCTGAGTAGCAACATCACGAACAGCACCAGCGCTGCGAGGCCAAAGCGATAGACGATCGACACCGGAATCGCTACCACCCCCAATTGCCACTTGAGGGCAATCCACGTGGTGCCCCAGATCAGTACGGTGAGTAAATACAGGAAAAGGTTCATGTCGGGCTCCGAGGGTTGAGCCACAGTTTCCCACCGGGCAGCACCAGGCCTCTTGCACATTCTTGCGCTTTTGTCGGCTGCCGGGCGCACAGCCGCCGCTGCTGGGAGTAGGATGCAAGCCGTCAGAGAGTACGAATATGCCGCCACTGGAAACCCTGCAAGTCTTTCAATCCCTCAACCGCTCGCCCAATGCTCGCCTTGAGCTGTGCGCCGAGCTCGGTGACGGCTTGTCTGCAGCCTTGTGGAGCAACCATCATGACGCCCAGGATTACCAAGCCCCCGACCACCACACACTGTCGTGCTACATCGGCGGCGGCACCGGCACTTTTCGCCGCGACCAACCCGGCACCAAGGGCGGCCCCGACAAACTGTGCATCCTGCCCGCCGACCATCAGTCGGCGTGGGTGATCAACGGCGAGATCCGCCTGGCCCACGTGTATTTCAGCCCCGAGCAATTCGCCCTGGGTTGCGTGACATTACTGGACCGTGAGCCGCGCGAGTTGCTGCTGCGTGAGAGCACGTTCCTGGACGATGCCCAGCAGGCCCTACGCTTTCACCAACTGATCAGCCTGAACTGGAAAGAGCCCGCTGAACGCTTGCTGACCAGCAGCCTGGCTCATGAACTGCTCAGTCATGCCCTACTCAGCCAGGTTGGAATGCGTGAGGGTTTGCGCTTGAAAGGCGGGCTCGCCGCCCATCAACGCCGGCAACTGGTGGAGTACATCGACCAGCAGTTGGCCGAGCCGGTCAGCCTCGGGCAACTGGCAGGCTTGTGTGCATTGTCGGAGTACCACTTTGCGCGGATGTTTCGCGAGAGTTTCGGCCTGCCGCCCCACCAATACCTGCTGGCGCGACGACTGGCCCGCGCCCGGGAGCTGTTGCGTGGAGGGGCGTTGCCGTTGGGCGAGATTGCGCTGGCGTGCGGGTTTTCCAGTGCCAGCCACTTTACCAACCGGTTTCGCCAGGCGATGGGGGCGACGCCGGGTGAATACCGCCACGCCTTCCTGCCTTGAGCTACAACTCAAGTAAATCAAGCAATGGAATCTGAGAATGTGGGAGCTGGCTTGCCTGCGATGGCATCACCTCGGTGTATCTGACATACCGAGGCGTCTGCATCGCAGGCAAGCCACTCCCACATTTGATCTTCAGCGCTCAATAGTCCGTGCTGTTGGCCAGTGCCGTGGCCAGGCGGTTTTCCAGTGCCTTGATGCGTGCGCCCTCGACCACGTAATTGTTGGTCACCATCGAAAACACCAGCTGGCGGCCCTTGGCATCGGTGACATAACCGGTCAATGACGACACGCCGCTCATGGAGCCGGTCTTGCCGTGCAGGTTGTTTTGCGCTGCCGTGTCCCGCAGGCGATAGCGCAAACTGCCGCCCACCATCCGCTGCGGATTGCCGGCAACCGGCAACGCGTTGTACCAGGCGTTGAACCACGGCTGTTTGCTGGCAGCCAGCAGCAGGTCCGTGAGGTTCTGCGACGACACCAGGTTACGCCGGGACAACCCCGAACCGTCCACCTGGTTTAACGTCGCCGTATCAATTCCCTGGCGCTTGAGGAAGCCGGCCACCGCCGCCACCCCCGCCTGAGCCGTCCCGGCATTGGCGGTCTTGCGCCCCATGGCCTTGAGCAAGGCTTCCGACATGTTGTTGTTGGAAAGCTTGAGCAATGGCGTGATCAATTCCTGTAACGGCGCCGACTCATGCATCGCGAGCACCGTCGCCGTGGGCGCAGTCACACCCCAGATCATCCGACGCCCTTGCACGCTAATCCCCTGCTCTGCCAACGCCTGCCCAAACAGATTGGCCACCAGTTGCGTCGGCTCCCACACACTGACCAATTGCCGACTCTGCTTGCCCGGCGCCAATGCGCCGCTGAGGCGCAACAGGTTGGTGCCATGCTGGCGATTGATCCCATAGCTGTTACCCGCGCCACTGACCGCACGGTTACTGAGCTGCACGTAGTCGGTCGCCGGGCTGATATCCACCGTCACCGGGTGGCCCACCGCAACCGGGGCCTTGGCCGTGACCAGCAGGGAGCCCGCGTCAAAATCCGTATTGGGCGACACCGTCAGCGCCGAAATCTGCGCGCCGTAATAGGTGCTTTCGTCGTCCTGGGACCAGTCGGTGCCCAGGCGCTCGGCGTCGAAAAAGGTGTCATCGAACACCAAATCGCCGCGCACTTGCTGGATGCCCTGTTGCGCCAGGCTGGCCGCCAGTGCCTGGTAATCGGCCCACTGGATGCTCGGGTCGCCCAGGCCTCGCAGGTACAGGTTGCCGTTAAGCACCGCGCCCTGGCGGGGGCCGTCGCTCAACAGCTGTGTGGAGAACCGATACTGCGGCCCCAACACATCCATTGCCGCCGCCGTGGTCAGCAACTTGAGGCTGGAGGCTGGGGTGAGCCGCGTGCGCGGGTTGTGTTGGTAGAGCGTGCTGGCGCTGTGGGCATCGCGCACCATCAGTGACACGCTGGCACCGTGCAGCGCCGGGTCGGCCAGCAACTGGTCGAGGGTGTCGCGGGTGGAAGTTGTCGGCGCCGTGGCGCAACCGCCCAGCAACAAGCTCAAGCCCAGCAGCAGCCCGCCGGCGTGTGTCCATCGTCCCAACCGCATAAACCTGGCATTCCTTGAATTTGGAGAGTGCGCAGCTTGTGCAATTCCTCCCGGTCAATCAAGGCCCAGGGTGGTTACGGAAAATGTATTGGCGTGAAACAGCGGGTCTGGCTTGGGCTCGGCCTTGCTCGGAGCCGGCTGGGTAAAGTCCATGGCCGGCAGGTATACCCGCTGGCTCGCCGGGTCGAACGCCATGTTGTAGGCCATCGGCAAAGTGCTGACGCTGGCGCGCACGGCGTAGTGATCGGCATCCTGTTGATCCACCAGTGTCAGGTTGGCATCGACGCCACTGGGGATCAGCAACCGCCGGTGCTGCTCGTCGTAGGCCAGGGCGTTGACGTCACGGGTGATCGCCAGCTTCGCCTTTACTTCACCGGTTTCCCGGTCGGCGACGATCAACACCGGCGACTCACCGCGACACGCCACGAACAGCCGCTGGCGCGCCACGTCCTGGGCCAGGGCGCTGGGTTTGGGGCAATCGGCGAACTGCCAGGTATCGAGCAGCGCAAAGGTGCTCGCCGAATACCGGGCGACCTTGCCTTCATCGCGCATCGGCAGGAAGAAGCTGCCGTCGCCCTTGACCAGCAGCGGGTCGATTTTCTTTACCGCCAGCTCATGGGCGCCGGTGATTCGCTCCTGCCTGGGATCGAATTCAAACAACGTCGAACGGTCCGCCCTACGTCCACTGACGATAATTACCTTGCCGGTCGAAGGTTCATACACCGCGCTGTTCAGGTTGCTTTGCGCCACCGCAATACGCTTAAGGAATTTGAGTGTGGATAACTGCACCACACTCAAGCTGCCATCCGTGTTGAGCACAAACACGCGGTCGACTTCGGGCACGAACACCACGCCATTCGCACCTTCGGACTGCGCCACCGTCTCGACCAGGCGCTGCTGCTTCACATCGAACACGCTCAGGCCGTTTTCCCGGCGGGCCAGGAACAGATAGGGCCTGGTCGGGTCCAGCCCGACAAAGCCCCAGCTGTGGGCGGAACCGGGCAGCGTCACCCGGTGCTCGCGATGGTAGGTGGCGTCATCGGCCAACGCGGTGCCACTGAGCAGCAAGGCTGCGAATAACCAAGGCTTCATCAGAACTCCAGGGTGCTTGAAACAGACACTTGGCGGGCATCACCGATGGACACGAACTGGGTATTCACGGCCGAGGTGTAATAGGTACGGTCAAACAGGTTCTTCACGTTGAGCTGGAACTTGACCTTCTGCCCGTCGACCTTGGTGTCATAGGTAGCGAACGCATCGGCCACGGTGTAACCCGGCAGGTCGAAACTGTTGGCCGCGTCGCCCGAACGCTCGCCGACATACCGTGCACCCGCGCCAACCCTCAACTGATCGCCACCGAGGATGCTGCCAAAGTCGTAAACCGCCGACAGCGAACCGGTGTTCTTCGCGACGTTTTGCAGGCGGTTGCCCTTCAGGTCCGGGTCTTCGGTGACAACAGCATCGGTGTACGCATAGCTGCCGATCACGCTCCACTTATCCGTCAACTGACCGCTGGCATCCAGCTCCAGGCCACGGGAACGCACCTTGCCGGCAACGCTGTAGACCGCCGTCAGGCCATCGCCCACTTGCACCAGCACGTTACGCTTTTCGATGTTGAACAGCGCCGCGCTGGCCGTGATGCGGCCCGGCATGTCGAGTTTGGTGCCCAACTCCCAGGACTTCGATTGCTCCGGCTCAAGGCTGCCATCCAGTATCGTTTTGTTCGCCAGCGGCGCGATGGTGGAGTTGGGTTTGAACGACTCGGTGTAACTGCCGTAGAACGACAGCTCGTCGGTATAGCGGTATACCAGGCCCACACGCGGCACCCATTTCTGGCCATTGCCGTCGGTGTTGGCGGTGAACGGCACGCCCTTGCCCGCATATTGGTCGTACATCTGATAGCGCGCACCGCCCACCACAATCCATTGGTCGGTGAGGTGGATCGCGTCCTGCATGAACAGCGAGTCGCTGCGCAACAGATCCATCTGGTTGCTGTCCGGCGCGCTGACTGTGGTGCCCGCTACTTCGTTACCGTAGACCGGGTCGTTGTAGTTGAACGTACCCCGGGGCGACTGGCGGATCAGGTCGGCGCGGTAGATTTTGCGGTACTCGTCATCCAGGCCGAAGGTCAGGTCGTGTTGCATCCCGGCGACGTTCACCTTGCCTTCAAGGCTGGCGGTGGCGAAGCGGTCCGTGGTCAGCGCGCCCTGGGTGCCGTCCATGCTGCGCGTCAGGGTACCGTTGCTGTTGACCTTTACCACACGCACCTGGCTGGCATCGTAGGTCTCGCGGTTCCAGCTGTAGCCGAAGTGGGCTTTCCAATCGTCATTCAGGTCATGGTCGGCTTCGAAGCGGTACAGGTCGGAGCGGCCTTCCATGTTGTTGAAAGGCTCGTCCAGGCGGCGCGTGGACGGGATATCAAGTGGGTGGTTGGTCTTGGGATCGATGGCGGTGCCGCGGTCGAACGGCGAGAGAAACTCCCGATGCTCGTAAGCAAACAACAGCTTGGTGCTGTCGCCATACCAGGCCAGCGAGGGGGCGATCAGGCTCTCGCGGTGGGTGCCGAAGTTGCGCCAGTAATCTTCGTCTTCATGATCAACGATCAAGCGGTACGCCAACCCGCTGTCACCGATCGGCCCGGTGGTGTCGAGGTTGCCGCCACTGCCGTTCTTGCCGTCACCAAAGGTCGAGCCGCGCACGGTCAGCGAGGTGGACTGGATCAACTCGGGCTTCTTGCTGACGATATTGACCACGCCGCCCGGGTCCTGAATGCCGTACAGCAATGACGACGGGCCCTTGAGCACTTCGACGCGCTCGGCGGTGGAGTTCAGCGCGCGGCCCTGCACCACCGGCATGCCGTCCTGCATGATCGAACCGTTACGGTTATCGCCAAACCCGCGCAGCATCACCGCGTCCTGGGTGCTGCCCAAGGTATTGGCCTGGGTGATGCCGCTGACATTGGCCAGGGCATCGTCGAGGTTACGCGGCTGTTGATCGCGAATCACCTGGGCCGGGACGACGTTAACGGTTTGTGGAGTTTCCAGCAGCAAGCCATGGGAACGCATCACCGAACTGGTCGGCGGCGGCTGATAACTGGTGGTGTCCGACGGCTGGGCGGTACCGTTGATGGTGGTAGCGCCGAGGTTCAGCGCGCCTTCGGTGGGCAACGGTTCCAGGGCCAGGGTGCGGGCGTCGATCTGGCGGAACGTGAAGCCGGAATTGCCCAACAGGCGCTGCATGGCCTGGGTTGCACTCATCTGCCCGGTGATCGCCGGTGCCTTGATGGCGTAGGGCGCTTCGTCGGTGTAGACCACGCTGATGCCGGTCACCCGGGTGAAGTCGCTCAAGGCCTGGGGCAACGGCTTGGCGGCCAGGGCAAAGTTGAACACGGTGCTCTGTTGCTGCGCCTCGGCCGCCTGCGCCATGCCCAAGGGCAGCAGCGCCAGCCCCGAAACCGCCAATACCGAGGCTCCCAGCCACTGTTTAACCAAACCCGCCGACGTTGCCCTGGACTTCATGCTTTGAGAACCCGTGTGTAAAAACGCTGTTAATGCGAATTAATCGCAGTTTCAAGCACTACACGGATGGCCGACAGCTTTACCTCACATCGTTTTGAAAATAATTTCGGTTACACCGATTGGATCCGAAACCCGAAGCGCGGAAAGTGCACGTGCACAGTGCCGCCCCGCTCGTCGGTGCGTCGCACAATCAGCTCTTCACTGCCGGTAAACAGCAGTTCGCCCGCTACCGGGTCGACACCGTAATCGGTCGCAGAGACGGTCACCTGCTGGCCGGCTTTAAAGCCGTTCGGGTCGACGAACAACTCTTCAGGCAAGGCCGCCGGTGCCGCGTTGCGAGCCACCTCCAGTGCCTGTTCCGAGGTCATTTCGCTGGAGGTGCCATGGCCGAAACCAAACACCCGGCCCAACCATGCCGAAACGGCGGGATAGGCGTCCACCAGCGGCGCCGTCACGGGTGTGGCCTTGAGAAACCACAGGGGATGGGCCAGGGAGAAGTCGGCAATCGACGGCTCGCCAAACAGGAAGTCCCCCGATTCACGCTGCAGCTGTTGCTCCAGCCGCGCCATGATCGCCGGCCATTGATGGCGCGCCAGTTCCGCCGGAATGCGCGTCGCCGAACCACCGCTGAACAACGCGCTACGGTCGGCGATAAACGCCTTGATCGCTTCGGGTGGCAACTTGGCAAAACGCACCGCTACCGACTCGGGCTGGAACACCAGGCTGACGGCATGGGCAAACACCACCGAATCGGCCCACGCGGCGAATGTGCGGGTGATCGCTTCCTGGCCGAGCGGGAACAGGGCCGGCGAGGATTTTTCCTGCTCAAGGCGCCGGGCAATCAGCGCGGTGTCGCAATAGATGTCAGCGCCGACCTGCAGCACGGGAGTCTTGCGGTAGCCGCCGGTGAGCGCGGTCAGGTCGGGCTTGGGCATCACCGGCGAGATGTGCACCGAACGCCAGGACAAGCCCTTGAAGCCCAGCAGCAGGCGAGCTTTTTCCGCGAACGGGGATGTCGGGTAATGGTGAAGAATCAACTCGGACATGCTGGACTCCGCTAAAACAAGTGGACGTGTAGCTTAGCTCGCCACACCGTCGTTTGGCGTGATGGGAACCCATCAGTCAAATTGATACGCCGGTGGCCGCCAGGCATTCCTTGGCGCTTTTCTTCAACTTCTTGATCAGCCGCTCCTGGCGCAGCGCCTCGCCCTTGCTCGCACACGCTTCGGTATACACCAGCGCGACCGCCGGGCTGGACAGGAAAAACCGTGCGCCCTTGCCGCTCTGGTGAGAGGCAAAACGGCGCACCGGGTCATTGCTGATGCCGCAATAGAGCGAGCCATTGGCGGCACGCACCAGGTAGACAAACCACGGCTTGGCTTCGACAGGCACAACTTCAGAAGCGCTATTCACAATCCGTTCCGACACCACAAGAGAAGAACACGCATCTTATCAATGCCTCCATGTCCTGTGGCGAGGGGGCTTGTCCCCCGTTGGGCCGCGAAGCGGCCCTAATCAGCAATCGCGGTCCTTCTGAAAAGGCCGCAATTACCTTTCTGGGGCCGCTTCGCGGCCCAACGGGGGACAAGCCCCCTCGCCACGGGCCTGGAACGCCTTCAGCCCTTTCAACGCCTGGGCGCGCACGGCGTTTTTCACCAGGGGTGTCCAGCCCAGCAACAGCCCTTTGGTGCCCAACGCCTGGCGCGACCAGCGCCACAGGTCGAAGTGGTCGTGGTGCTCACAGATCTTGCCATCGCGAAACACAAAGCGCGCCTGGATATCGTTGACCACGGTGTTGCCGGTGGCACTGAACAGGTAGGTCGCCACCCAGTGCGCGCTGCCGGTGATTTCGTCGCTGCGCACGCTGTCGAAGGTCAGGGAAAAGTCCTTGGCGCGGGTGGTGAGCATGCGCCACATGTCGCCGGCATCACGGCCACGCAACTCACCGAAGGCCGGGTCGCTGAACACCACATCGTCGGTGTAGCAGGCGCTCATGGCCTCGGCGTCCAGGCGCTGAAACGCGCTGTAAAATTCGGTGATCAGGACGTTATGCGCGTCGCTCATGGGCAGGTTCCGCAAAAGGAATTGGGGGGGCCGGGTACGATAATCCCCAAGGCCCCTGAACACTATCGACATTGATGCCGGGAATATCAGCCCCATGAGGGTCAGGGCACCATCCCGCAGCTACGAGCATAGGCGAACAAGTCCACATCGGTGGAAATGCACAGCCGGTGCATGGCGGTACTTTTCTGCTTGCTGATGGTGGAAATGCTGCGATTGACGCGTGCGGCAATCTGGCTGACGGTCATGCCGCTGGCCAGCATGCGCACCACTTCGCGCTCCTTGTCGGACAGTTGCGGGGTCTGTGACTGGTCCCCGGTGCCGGCCTGGGCCAACTGGGCCCGCAGGCACTCACTGACAAAGGTCTTGCCCTCACAGACCTCCCTGATTGCGGTGGGCAATTCCTTGGCCGACGCGCTCTTGGCCACAATGGCCTGCGCGCCCTGGGCGAAGGAGGCACGCAGGGTGGCGATGTTGGCGAACATGGTCACCAGAATCACCGGCAACGTGGGGTACTGGCGCTGCAGCAGGCCGAGCAACCCGTAGCCATCGGCTTGCAGGTCGCCCGGCATGACGAAGTCGGTGACCAGCACATCACACGGCGTCACGCTCAACACCCGCAGCAACTCGTCAGGGCCGTTGGCCTCACCGACCACCTTGCACCTGCCATTGGCCTCGATCACTACCCTCTGCCCGATACGAACAATGGGGTGATCGTCAGCAATAATTACGCGAAACATAGGCATCCATGAGTAATGGCAAATTGATTCACGCCAAAATACCCGCGAGCGTTCCAGGCAACAACCGTGCAGCCTGCGCCCAATTTCGCCTCGCCCCCGTGTTTTTAGTGAAAGACTTCAATGCCTACAAAATAAAAAGAATTCCCTTACAAAACAAAGCTACAAATCAAGGTAATGCCTCCTACAAAAAATCCAAAACTGTCATAAATATGTCAAATAACGCAGGTAGACCACCACGTCCTTTTCAAACTGTTGCAACGCTTGCCGGCTGCCTTGAACACCGTTCTTGCGCACCTGCTCGATCAACTGCGCCGCTCGCCCGTCAAGTTCAGTGCCGCCCAGAAACGCCAGGCTCCCGGCCAAACGATGCAGGCATTCGATCATCGCGTATTTATCCAGGGTACGCCCGGCATTGAGCAACCTGGCGTAGTCCGCATCGGCTTCCAGCACCAAACTGCGCAGCATCTGGTCCACGACCTGCGTGTCGCCAAAGGTCTGGATCAGGTCGGCCCGGGTGGGCCAGGGCTGGCTTGCCGCAGGGGTAACGGTAGCGGGCAAGCTTGCTGCATCGGGCGGCAGCGGCAACCAGCTTTCGAGCAAGTCGCGCAACCGCTCCAGCGAAAGAGGCTTGAGCACCCAGGCATCCATGCCGGCCTCAAGGCAGCGCCTGGCATCCTCGGCTCCCAGTTTGGCGGTCACGGCGATGATCGGGACACGGCCACGCCCGTGCGTCGCCTCCCGGCGGCGAATCTCCCGGGCCATGCTGTAGCCATCCAGTACGGGCATCCGGCAGTCGCTGATCACCAGGTCAAAATGCTTGCGGGAGAACGCAGTCAAGCCCGCCTGCCCATCACCGACCAGCTCATGCGCCAGCTCGAACTTCTGTAAAAACCAGCCCATCAGCGCACGGTAGGCCTGATGGTCTTCAACCACCAGCACACTTAAATGTTTCCAGTGGGAAGGAGGTGGGCGCCATGGCACCGTTTGCTTTATTGGGTCATCGCCTGCAAGAACGCTTGGCCTCATGACCACCTCGATATGGAAACAGACTGGCCATCCGAGTGACTGGCATGTCTTCAGATAAGGGCGCGCTTTTGGCACCCGTTCCGAAGAGAAGCTATCCATATGAGCGTATTTGAGGCGATACAAATACTACGAAAAAGCATTTTTTCCTACACGCGAAATCAACTATTCCGACTTGATCCAGTAAGGATTCCCCGGTCTCCGGAATGTCGTATTTGTTGTATTTCCCGCACTCGACCTGAACGCTAAATTGCGCCCCACCCCAAAAGGGCAACCCGCCATCTCATATGGCGACCCGCAATCTGTACTGACCCAACGCTCCGGTCAGTTGACGTTCCCGAGACCACACACCATGAACAAGCACCTCATCGCCCTTGCCAGCGCCCTGCTGATCACCGGCACAGCCCCTGCGTTTGCGGCCAGCACTGTCGACCTGACCGTCAAAGGCATCATCACGCCGAATGCGTGCACCCCAACCCTGTCCAGTGGCGGGATCGTCGATCACGGCAAAATGTCAGCGAAGGATCTGAACCCGACCGGCTACACCCGCCTTCCGACCTACACCCTGCAACTGGAGGTCAATTGCGATGCGCCGATCGCGTTCGGCCTGAAGACTGTGGATAACCGTCGCGGCTCGGCATCAACCAGCGGCTTTGGCCTGGGCTTTATCAACGACAGTCAAAAGCTTGGGATGTTCACGGTAACGATGCGCACGCCGGTGGCTGATGGCGACACCGTGCAGCCGATCGCTTCCTACGACAACGGCACCACGTGGGAGCCGCAAAACTGGATGGAAGACTTCGGCCTTTACTCCGTGAGCACGGACGGTGTCCTGCCACGCCCAACCGAGGACCTGACCATGGGCCTGGAAGTCGCCACCTTGATCGCCAGGACCGATGGCATGGACCTGAGCGACGAAGTCAACATCGACGGCTCCGCCACCATCGAAATGATGTACCTGTAACCCCCTTGCCCTAGCCACAGCAACCAAAGGTCAGCTCGCCCATGAAGCCCTCGTCCGTTGTCTTTCTCACCACTTTGCTGCTTGCACCCGCGGCGTTTGCCGCCAGCACCACCGACCTCGTCGTCCAGGGCGTCATTACGCCCGATGCCTGCGAACCCTCGCTCTCCGGTGGAGGCGTAGTGGACTATGGAAAGATGACGGCCAAGGACCTGACCCCGGACCGGCCGACCTCGCTGCCAACGCAGTCGTTGCAGTTGGGCATCCAGTGCAACAACTCGACCCTGCTGGCCTTCAGCACCATCGATAACCGTGCTGGCAGCTCCGCGATCAACGATCACATGCATGGCCTGGGCATGACCCCCGACAACGAAAAGCTCGGCAGCGCCGGCTTTGGCCTTTACAACGCGGTGGCCGACGATGCGCCCGCCAGGACATTGACCTCTGACAACGGAGGTGTCAGTTGGACACCGTCGGTACGCCTGGGGCCCCTCACGCTGACGGCGATCGGCGCCGCCGGCAACAGCATGGTGCCGATTGCCGTGAGGCGCTTCACCGCCGACTTGCGCCTGTATACCCAGATCAACAGCGCCGACCGCCTGACAATACTCGAAGAAATCCCTCTGGATGGCCACGTCACCCTGCAGATGAAATACCTGTAAGCCCCCAGGATTTACATGAAAGGAACCTCTGAGCCATGAACAACACGCTGAACGCCCTGGTCGCCACCCTGCTGCTGGGCACTTGCGCGCAAGCCGTCGCTGCGTCCTCGGTGGACCTGGCCGTAAAAGGGGTAATCACCCCCAACGCCTGCTCGCCAAGTTTGTCCGGCAGTGGCGTTGTCGACTACGGCAAGCTGTCCGCCAAGGACCTGAACCTGACCACGTCAACAGCGTTGCCCATGACCACCTTGCAGATGGTGATCCAGTGCAACGGTGCCACCTTGTTTGCCATAAAAAGCACCGATAACCGTGCCGGCTCGGCCGCCGGCACGTCCACTCGTACCTACGGGATGGGCTTGATCAACGGCAACCAGAAGCTGGGCTTTTACATCGTGGCCCTGGCAAACCCCGTGACCGATACCGGCCCGACCCAGGTCCTGGAGTCGATCGACAACGGCCTCACGTGGCGGGACGGGTCCACCGGAAACCCTCCGACTTCGCTTGCCGCCTTCGGCGATCGCTCCTCAGGCATCTGGCTGCCGATCCCGGTCACCGAGGTGACCACCGATGTGAACATATGGGGTTACATCGCCCGCGCCGACAGCCTGGACCTGAGCGACGAACACCCCATCGATGGTTCGGCCACGTTTGAAATCAAGTACCTGTAGACCCGCGCAGCGACGCCGCTGATGCGGCGTTCGTTACCCGTACCGAACACACTGAAGACCGAATGATGAACAAACACCTACGCCTTTTCGCGACGCTGTTATTGCTCAACTCCGGCTCCATGGTATTCGCGGACACTGCTACTGAGATGACCGTTTCCGGGCTGGTCACCCCCAGTTCGTGCACCGCCACGTTATCCGGTGGTGGGGTGATCGATCACGGCAGGATCGCCGCCCACGGCCTCAACCCTGGCACGCCCACCGCCCTGCCCGCCCAATGGCTGGACCTGGAAATCCACTGTACGGCCCCCATGCTGTTTGCCTTGATGGGCTTCGATGACCGGGCCGACTCCTCGCCCGCACCCGACACCCGGTTTGGCCTGGGGAAAAACCAGCACGCCAGCGACGAACACTTGGGTTTTGTGATGCTCACGTTTGAAAACGCGGTGGGCGACAGGCAACCGATGCAATCGCTGGTCAACCAAGGGTCCGTATGGGTCCCACAAGCCACCATCCACCCCAGGACGTTGATGGGCTTCGCCCGCCCCGGCCGACCGTTGCCCGAGCCAATTTGGGAGCTGGCCACCCGGATACGCGCCAACACCCAGGTAAACCCCGCACAGAGCCTGACCCTTAAGCAGGAAGTCCTGCTCGACGGCTCGTTGGTCCTGGATTTGCGCTACCTGTAACCACCCTGCACTCACTCAGGATGCACCTCATGAAAACGTATTTAACCCCACGCCGGATCCTCGGCAGCCTTGGCGCCCTTGCCTGGTTGTTGAGCGCCGAGGCCAGGGCCGATGGCATGGTGCCCGACACTTCGGTGGTGATCGTCTACGAAGAACAAGGCGAAGCCTCGGTGTCAGTCACCAACACCGACAACAAGCTCGCGCTGTTGCACGTCACCTTGGAAGACTTGCCCGAAGACCTCGAACCCCTGTTGTTTGTCACCCCGCCCCTGGCCCGGGTCGAGGCCGATAAAAGCCAGCTGGTGCGGTTCATTTTGCAGAACCAGAAACCGCTGCAAACCCAGCGCCTCAAGCGTGTGATTTTCGAAGGCATGCCCAAGGACCGCACGCCCTCCGAGGCCGGGCATGCCCGGGTGGGTGTAACGGTGCGCCAGAACCTGCCGGTGATCATTCATCCCAAAGGGCTGGCGCCCAACCGCACACCATGGAAGGGCCTGGCCTGGTCCCTGGACGACGGTCAACTGCACGTGCGCAACGACAGCAAATATGTGGTGCGCATGGCCCAGGAGCTGCAACTGTTGCCCGGCAAAAACAAGGCGGTACTGCCGCGCACTTACATACTTCCCGGCGAATCCATGAGCGTACCGGCACCGAATGCCCGCGCCACCACCGTGCGAATGCAGCCGGCCACGGTCTACGGTTTCACTGTGGCCGCCTTTGAAGCCCCGATCAGCACCCGTTGAAAACCCTGAATCCACCCTAGCGCCCATAACGAAGTGACCGCCCAGACCGTCACCGGGAAGCCCGCCAACCGCTGCTGGTTTCCATAACCCGAGTGCCTTCTCGTGAACACAGTAACTCCCGACTGCGACGGCAAAGCCGTGGGCGGTTTTTCTTCATACCCTCGACACTTGAAAAGGATCGCCCTGCCCCCCGCGCTGGCCCTGTTGCTCACCCCCGCCTGGGCTGACGCGGCGCCGGCCGGGCAATCCTTTGACCCGCAAACCCTGCAACAGCGAGGTATCGACCCTGAGCTGGCGTACCTGTTGCTGGAAACCCCGCGCTATACCGGCGGGGTACATGCCGTGAGCCTGACCGTCAACGGCCAACGCCGCGGCCGGCTCGATGTGCGTTTCGACAGCCAGGGCACCTTGTGCTTTGACCAGGCACTGCTCGATGCCGCCGAATTAGTGGTGCCCGCCTCACTGACCCACACCGGCTGCCATGACTTTACGGCGCAGTACCCGCAAACCGTGGTCGAGCAAGACCCGGGCAGTCTGAGCATTTCGCTGCTGGTGCCAACCGAAGCACTGCGCCCTCGCCGGCAGGAACTGTCAGGCTATCAAACGGGCGGTTTTGCCGGGCTGCTCAATTACGACCTCAGCGGCCTGTACAACCGATACGGCGATGACACCAGCCGCTTCGGCTCGGCCAATACCGAGGTCGGCTTCAATGCCGGCGACTGGATCGTGCGCAGCCGCCAGGTGCAGACCTGGCAGGCCGGGCTCTCGCGCACCACGCACCTGGAAGCCTATGCCCAGCGCACCTTCGCCGCGCAGCAAGCCGTGCTGCAGGCCGGGCAACTCAGCCTCTACAACCCGGTGCTGTCGACGGCCCAGATCACCGGGGTGCAGGTATTTACCGAGCAAGCCCTACAGGACCAGGCCCAGGGCGCGACCATCAATGGCATCGCCAACAGCCCGGCCCAGGTCGAGGTACGGCAGAACGGCGCGCTGATTCATTCCACCGTGGTGCCAGCCGGGCCGTTTTCGCTGACGGATGTGCGACGCCTGAACACGCGCTCGGACGTCGAAGTCACCGTCAAGGAAAGCATCGGCGATGAGCGTCGCTTTACGGTGCCTGCGGCCATGCTCGGGCTGGGCCTCGCGGCACCGGGCTACTCGGTGGGCGCAGGGCGCGTACGCAACATTGGCCAGACCCGGGGCGATGATCCGTGGGTCGTGAGCGCCGGCTGGAGTGGTGCCTTGAACCCGCTGTCCAGTATCGGCGCCGGTGTGCTCGTGGCCGAGGACTACCGGTCCACCGGCGCCAGCCTGGCATGGCTGCCGTGGGTAGACGGGCAACTGCAACTGGCCACCCAACTGGCCGACACCCACGGCCGGGACACTGTACGCGGGGTCCAGACAGACCTGTCGTTATCCCAGCGCCTGGGCCAGCAGTGGTCGATTACCGCAGGCACCTCTCACCGCACACCCGGCTACCGCGAACTGGAAGATACCGCCTACGGCTACCGCGACGACAGCGCACGGCGCTCACGCTACCGCGACCAGCAAAGCCTTTCCCTGGGCTGGGCGCATCCATGGCTTGGGGCATTCAACGCCGGGGTCTCGCGCACCAGCACCTTCAGCGGCGAAAACAGCAGCCGGGCCCTGGCCTCCTGGGGCACCAGTGTGCGCGGGGTGTCGGTATCGGCCAGTGCCGAATGGCAAGTCAGCGGCCGCCAGAACGATGACAACGCGGTGTACCTGAACCTGAGCATGCCCTTGGGAGAAAACCGTCGGGCTCGGACCTGGGTGCGTAATTCCGGGGGTGAACACCGGATCGGGCTGGGCTTGAGCGAACAGGTCGACGATCAGCTGAGTTATCGGGCCAGCGCCGAACATGACAGCCGCGACCAGGCAGTGGAGTCCACCCTGGGGGTGTCCTACCTGCCGCGCTACACCCAGCTGGACCTCAATTACAGCCGCGAAGGCGCCGAGCGGTCGAGCTACCAGGGCGGTGTCCGTGGTGCCATCGTCGCCCATGGCAACGGGCTGACGTTTTCGCCTTACCCGGTGAATGACACGTTCGCCCTGGTATCGGTGGGCGACATGGCCGGGATCAAGCTCAGTACGCCCAGTGGGCCTGTATGGACCGACAGCCAGGGCCAGGCGGTGGTCTCGCAAGTGGCCGCCTATGGGCGCAGCCCGGTGGAAGTGCAAACCCGCTCACTGCCGCGTAACGCCGACATCAGCAACGGCCTGGCGGTGATTTCTGCCGGGCGTGGCGCGGTGGACCGGGTCGAGTTTGGCGTAGCCGTCACCCGCCGTGCCCTGTTGACCGTTACCACCGCCCAAGGCGCGCCGCTGCCTCGCGGTGCCACGGTGAGTACCGCCGACGGCGAGTTTGTGACCCTGGTGCAGGAAGGCAGCCAAGTGTTCCTGGCCAATGTGCTGGACCCGCGCCGTCTGTGGGTCAAGGGCCCGGGCATCAGCCGTTGTGAACTGACGTTCAGCCTGGAAGAAAAAACCGACCCCCAGGTGTATTTCGAAACCGCTCCGGCCAGGTGCCTGACGCCATGAGGAAGCTGTAATGAAACGCTTAATGAGCATTTGCCTGCTGGTGCTGGCTGGCGCCGACGTGGCCCTGGCGCAGTCGGATGACTGCCGGCTGAACTTGAGCGAGCCGCACCTGGATTTCGGCTTGATGAACCGGGCGATCCACAGGCCCTCCGGCAGCGAAATCGCCCTCGGTGAACGCTTCCTGAGCCTGAGCCTCAACTGCCAGAAACCCACGGACATGAGTATTTTTTACCGGGCATTGGCCATCGGCGCCGAGCGCTTTCGTTTCAGTGACCAAGGCCATTACATCATGCAGGCCAGCGATGGCGTACTCGATGGCCAGGCAGTGGAACTGGGTTTGATCCCGGGCCGGGGCCAGCCTCCCGGGATCCGCGCCAACCGCCTGGACTGGCACGCGGACCATGCCATTGCCCCGTTGCGCGACGGCTTGCCGGTGCAAGGCAGTGTGTTTTCGGTGCAACTGCGGGTCAGCGCCAGGGCCCAGGAAAGCGCCGCCCACGTGCGTGACGCCGTGACGTGGGAAGCCTTCGGGCTGTTTGAGTCCGGGGCCACTGGCCAATCGCGGGAGATGACCCTCAACGCCCACTTCGCCCCGGCGGCCTGCGAGATCAACCTGTCCAATGGCGGCGTAATCGACTATGGCCGCATGTGGGCAAAAAGCCTGAATGCCGACCGGGACACGGCCCTCGCTTCCCGCAGCCTGACCTTGAGCATCGGCTGTGACGGCCCCACGCGTTTCGCCTTGCTCATGCAGGACAACCGCAAAGGCTCGGCCACCGGCGGCACGGACGAGACCGCCTACGGCCTGGGTGTGGATAACAGCCGCAATAAAATCGGCCGCTATTTCCTGTACTTCGACCCGTTCGATATGCAGGCCGACACCCAGCCCAGCCTCTATCGCACCGACTCCACCACCGGCGGCGTGGCGTGGAGCAGTTCCAACGCGTTCCCGATTCCCATCGGCCAAAACAGCTGGCTCGGTTTCACCACCGCCCCGGCCAGCCATGCCGGCCCGTCGGCCATCCGCAACCTGAGTGGCCAAGTGAGCGTCAGGGCGATTCTGTCGCCTACCAATAACCTGGACCTGAGCACCGACGTGTTGCTCGACGGCTCAGGCACGATTGAAATCAAATACCTTTAAAGGACCTGTTCATGAAACGCTTCCTGATCCCTTTCGCTACGTTATCGATACTCGGCGCAGGCACCCCGGCACTCGGCGCCGCTACCGTGGAGCTGACCGTCAAGGGCCTGCTTTCCCCCACCGCCTGTACCCCACTGCTCTCCAGCAATGGCTTGATCGACTACGGCAAGATTTCCCAGGGCGACTTGAACCTTGATCGCGGCACCCGCCTGCCGATCCGGTACCTGGACGTGACCGTCGACTGCAACGGCAACAGTCGCTTTGCCTTGCGCATGCGCGACAACCGTGACGGCACGGCGAACGTCAACAGCGAGATTTTCTACGGACTGGGCCTGGACAAGAGTGGCAACAAGATAGGGCTGTACTCCCTGAGCTTCGACCCGACGCAAACCCAGGCCATCCCGCTGGCCGAGGTCTACGGTACCGAGTCAACCACCGGCGGTTTGGCCTGGCGCAGCGCCAACAGCAACCCGATCGACATCGGTGCGCGCAGCTACCTGGGGTTTACCGACCAGGCCGGCGGCACGGCGGGGCCGGCCGCCATCAAGTTCCTCAACAGCCGTGTGAAGGTCGAGACGGTGATCGCCGCCAAGCAGAACCTGGACCTGAGCAGCGAGATCGACATGGACGGCTCAAGCACCCTGGAGGTTATCTACCTCTAGACTTTTTCGCTGGTCACGCCGACGTACCGCGCGCGCCCGGCGCCAAGCCCGGCGATGATCGCGCCCAGGCCGATCACCGCAAAAATCCACCCGACCGCGTTCCAGCCGCCGGTCCAGTCATGCACCAGGCCGACCGCGAACGGGCCCATGGACGCCAGGGTATAGCCGATGCCCTGGGCCATGCTCGACAGGTTGGCGGCCACATGGGCGTCCCGCGAGCGCAGCACGATCAAGGTCAGCGCCAGGCTGAACGTGCCGCCCTGGCCCAGGCCCAGCAGAATCGCCCAGCCCCACAAACCGTCCAGTGGCGCGTACAGGCAACCGAACAAGCCACCCAGCGTCAGCACCATCACCACCACAATGGCCAGGCGCTGGTCCTTGCCGCGGGTGGCCAGCCAGGGTGCGGCCAGGGAACTGGCCAACTGCACGATGACCGAACCGGAGAGCACGAGGCCCGCCTGGGTTGCGCTCAGGCCACGGCCGATCAGGATCGACGGCAACCAGCCAAACACGATGTAGGCAAGCGACGATTGCAGCCCCATGTACAACGTCACCTGCCAGGCCAGCGGGTCACGCAGCAACCCCTTCACCCGGTAAGCCACCTGATGGGCGCCGTGCTTCTGGCCGACTTGCGGCAACCAGAACAGCGCCGCTACCAGCGCCGGCAGGATCCAGAAACCCAGGCCGATGTTCCAGCTGTCACCGAAGTAACGACTCAGCGGCACGCTAGAACCCGCCGCCAGCGCTGCGCCCAGGCACAGGGCCATGGTGTACACGCCGGTCATGGTGCCGGCTTGTTTGGCGAAGTCACGCTTGACGATGCCCGGCAGCAATACGCCGATGATGCCGATGCTCGCGCCGGCCAGCAGGCTGCCGGCGAACAGCCCGACCTCACCGAATGAACTGCGCAGGATGATGCCGCAAGCCAGGGTCAGCAGAATGCCCAACACCACGCGCTCGGCACCAAAACGCCGGGCCAGGATAGGTGCCAGCGGCGCAAACAGGCCCAGGCACAACACCGGCAAGGTGGTGAGCAAGCCGGCCTTGGCAGCCGACAAGCCGAGGCTATTGGAAACCTCGGCGAGCAACGGCGACATGCTCGACAGCGCCGGGCGCAGGTTCAACGCCACCAGGATCAGGCCCAACAGCAACAGCCAGGGACGGCTGACCACCGGCGGGCTGTGCTGGACCTGCTCGTCATCGGCTTCGGCGTCGATCAACAGTTCTTCAAGGGCGTTTTCTGAACGGGGCATGGTGTTCTCGGCTTCAAGGTTCATTGATCAACTGCCGGCACAGGGCCTTGGCGCGTTCCGGGTCTCGTTGTTCCACTGCTTCCAGCAAGGCGCCATGCAGGTCGAACACCGCCTGCCGGCGCGGCTGGATGTTCAGGGTCTGGCGCAGTTGCGCGCCGACGATGCTGGAGAAGTAGAGATACAGCTCGCTCAAGGCCGGGTTGTGCGCCGCGTCCACCAGGCGCTTGTGGAACACCAGGTCGCAACTGATGTAGTGCTCCAGATCACCGTGGTAATGCTCGCCGCTGGTTTTCAGTGCCTCGCGCAAGGCGATCAGGTCTTCATCGGTACGGCGCAAGGCGGCCAGGCCGATGGCCTCGACCTCGAGAATCTGCCGCGTCTCCTGGGCCTGGGCCACCGTGCAGTGGGACAAGGCTTTCATCGCGCCCAACGGGTCGGTCATGGAGCGCAAATAGCTGCCGTCGCCCTGGCGAATCTCGATCAACCCGGAGAATGCCAAGACGCGCATGGCTTCGCGCACGGTGTTGCGGCTGATGCCCAACTCGGCAGACAACTCGGGCTCGGTGGGCAGGCGCTCGCCGATGGCCCAGACACCTTGGGTGATGCGCTGGCGCAACTGGTCCAGGGCTTGATCGACAAGGGAGCGTTTGATCAGCGGGGCGATGTCTGTCATGGGTTTCGTCCTCTCATCCAATCATGGGATGAATTTTCCCACAGCCTATTCGGAGTTGCCTACAAAGGCAACGCACTAGGGTTCTTGGGCAGGCAAAGGAGCAGTATTTTCGATTGGTAAAATTACCCTCAGAGGGTAATTATTGGACTCAGGTGTCTTATGGAAAAGTACACACCTCATTACGATCTGGCGGTGATAAAGGCGGATGTCAGGCGGCTTGGAAAGCAAGCATTTACTCAAAGCGCACGCCGTTGCGGCGAGGATCTTGATTTAAGCATCGAACAAATGCAGGCGGTCATTTTCGAGTTGAAAAACACGATGTTGTACAAGTCGATGACCACTCATGACGACCATCGAGTTTGGCAAGATGTGTATCACATTCACTCACATGATTTGGAGATCTACATCAAGGTGACCTACCGCACGGATGGTAAACCTCCGGTGATCTCCTTCAAGGAGAAAAACCCATGAAAACAGAGCAATGCTTCAGCTGCGGCAGGCATGACGGAATGCATCACTTCTCAGGACGTAGCGAAACATCGGAAGTCAAAGGTTTGCATCGCCGTATAGACGATCTGTCTGGATGGGAGTGCCAGGCATGTGGAGAGGTGATCCTGGACCCCGAAGACGCGGAACGCTATTCAGACCACTGCGATGAAATCGTTCACAGTTTCAGGCAGATGGTCGGCACCGAGATGAAGCGCATACGCCGCAAACTGCACCTTTCACAAAAAGAAACGGTACAACTGCTATCGGGTGGCGGCCACAACGCCTTATCTCGTTACGAGCGTGGTGAGGTATTGCCCCCCAAATCCCTGGTAGTCCTGATGCGTTTGCTTGAGCGTCACCCCCACTTGCTGGTCGAAGCAAAAATCCTGAGTGAAGGCGCAGATCTTCGCAATTCCGTGCATACGGTACATAAAGAGCACGAGACCCTGACGACAACTTGATTGATGGCAAAAATAAACCCGGCACCAGGCCGGGTTTATTGTTTCAAGCATCACTCATCGATCAATGCAGAATCTGGCTCAGGAACAACTTGGTCCGATCATTTTGCGGGTTGTCGAAGAAGTCATTCGGCGCCGCCTGTTCAACGATCTCGCCCTTGTCCATGAAGATCACGCGGTTGGCCACGGTGCGCGCAAAACCCATTTCGTGGGTCACGCAGAGCATGGTCATGCCGTCTTCCGCCAGGCCGATCATGGTGTCCAGAACTTCCTTCACCATCTCCGGATCGAGCGCCGAAGTCGGCTCATCGAACAGCATGATTTTCGGCTTCATGCACAACGCACGGGCAATCGCCACACGCTGTTGCTGGCCGCCGGACAGTTGCCCCGGAAACTTGTGGGCCTGTTCCGGAATACGCACGCGCTCAAGGTAGTGCATGGCAATTTCTTCAGCCTTGCGCTTGGGCATCTTGCGCACCCACATCGGTGCCAGCGTGCAGTTCTGCAGGATGGTCAGGTGCGGGAACAGGTTGAAGTGCTGGAACACCATGCCGACTTCGCGACGGATCGCTTCGATCTGCTTGAGGTCGTTGGTCAGCTCCACGCCATCGACCACAATGCGGCCCTGCTGGTGCTCTTCCAGACGGTTGAGGCAGCGAATGGTGGTGGACTTGCCGGAACCCGATGGGCCGCACAGCACGATACGCTCGCCCTGCTTGACGTTCAGGTTGATGTCTTTCAACACGTGGAACTGGCCGTACCACTTGTTGACGCCCTGCATCTGAATAATGCCTTCAGGGCTCACAGGCTGTTTGATCGCTTCACTCATCACAAAACTCCTAACGCTTGTGGCCTGTGTCCAGCTTGTGTTCCAAATGAATGGAATAGCGGGACATACCAAAACAGAAAATCCAGAACACCAGGGCGGCGAACACGTAGCCTTCAGTGGCCATGCCCAACCATTTCGGGTCGGCGGCAGCTTGCTTGACGCTGTTGAGCAGGTCGAACAGGCCGATGATGATCACAAGGCTGGTGTCCTTGAACAACGCGATAAACGTGTTGACGATGCCCGGGATCACCATCTTCAGCGCCTGGGGCAGAATCACCAGGCCCATGCTGCGCCAGTAACCCAGGCCCATCGCTGCAGCGGCTTCGTACTGGCCCTTGGGAATGGCCTGCAAACCACCGCGCACCACTTCGGCCACGTAGGCCGACTGGAACAGGATCACGCCGATCAACGCCCGCAGCAGTTTGTCGATGCCCATGCCTTCGGGCAGGAACAGCGGCAACATCACCGACGACATGAACAGCACCGTGATCAACGGCACACCGCGCCAGAATTCGATGAAGGTCACGCAGACCACACGAATCGCCGGCATGTTCGAACGCCGACCCAGCGCCAGCACGATGCCCAGCGGCAACGCGCCTGCGATACCCACCGTGGCGATCACCAGGGTCAGCATCAAGCCGCCCCATTGGCTGGTAGCCACGTTGGTCATGCCGAAGATCCCGCCGTGCAGCAGGAAGTAGGCAACGATCGGGTACACCACCAAAAAGCTCAGGCCGTAGGCCGCCTTGCGGGTAAAGCGCGAGATGAACAACGGCGCCACACCAACAATGGCCAACCACACGGTGAGGTCTACGCGCCAGCGCAAGTCGCCGGGGTAGTAGCCATACATGAACTGCCCGAAGCGCTGTTGGATAAACACCCAGCAGGCGCCCTCCTTGGTGCAGTCGGCGCGGGTGGTACCGACCCAGTTCGCATCCAGGATCGCCCAGTGCAGGATCGGCGGCACTACCAGGTAGACCAGGTAGAACGCGAGCAACGTCAGCAGGGTATTGAGCCAGCTGGAAAACAGGTTGGCACGCATCCACGCCATCGGCCCGAAGACCTTGTTGGGTGGCGGCATGTCGGGTTTGAAAATATGAGAAGTCATGCTGGTTTCCTCACCGCTCGATCAGCGCAATGCGCTTGTTGTACCAGTTCATCAGCAGGGAAATGCTGATGCTGATCGCCAGGTACACGCTCATGGTGATGGCAATAACCTCGATGGCCTGGCCGGTCTGGTTGAGCACCGTGCCGGCAAACAGCGAAACCATTTCCGGGTAACCGATACCGGCCGCCAATGACGAGTTTTTCGCCAGGTTCAGGTATTGGCTGGTCAGCGGCGGGATGATCACGCGCAGGGCTTGCGGGATGATCACCTTGCGCAAGGTCGGACCGTTGCGCAGCCCGAGGGAGCGCGCCGCTTCGGTCTGGCCGTGGCTGACGGACTTGATGCCGGAACGCACGATTTCGGCGATAAACGCCGCGGTGTACACGGTCAGGGCCAGGGTCAGCGCCAGCAGTTCGGGAATCAGTACCCAGCCGCCTACGAAGTTGAAGCCTTGCAGCTTGGGCATTTCCCAGTGCAACGGTGCGCCGAAGATCAATGCACACAACGCCGGGATCACCACCAACAGCGCCAGGCCCACCCAGAATTTGTGGAACGCAACACCGGTGGCTTCAAAGCGCTTGTTGGCCCAACGGGTCATCAGCACGATGGCGATGATCGCCACCACGACGCTGATCACAAACGGCCAGAAACCGTCCGCCATCAGCGCGGCAGGCATGTTCAGGCCACGGCTGCTGACAAAGAACGTGTCGCCGAAGTTGTGACTGTTACGCGGCCCTGGCATCGTCAGGAAGACCGCGAAGTACCAGAACAGGATCTGCAGCAGTGGCGGGATGTTGCGGAACACTTCCACATACACGGTCGCCAGCTTGTTGATCATCCAGTTGGGCGACAGGCGCGCCACGCCAATGATGAACCCGAGGATGGTCGCCAGGACCACGCCGATCACGGTCACCAGCAAGGTGTTGAGCAGACCGATCACAAAGACCCGGGCATAGCTGTCCGATTCGGTGTAGTCGATCAGGTGTTGAGCGATACCGAAGCCGGCACTGCGCTCAAGAAAGTCGAAACCCGAGGTAATGCCCCGGTGCTGAAGGTTGGTTTGCGTGTTGTTGAACAGGTACCAGCCCAACGAGACCACCGCCACAATCGTGATGATCTGGAATAGCCACGCACGCACTTTTGGATCACTGAAGCTGAGCTTCTGTTTTGGTGCGCCGATTTGATTTTGCATTAAGTGCCCCAGGAATAATGGAACAGAACATCACCCGGCGGTTGGCCCACCGGGTGACAGAACCATCAGCGATCAGCGCACAGGTGGTGCGTATTGAATGCCACCGTTGGTCCACAGTGCGTTCAGGCCACGATCGATTTCCAGGGGAGTGGTTTTGCCGAGGTTTTTCTCGAACACTTCACCGTAGTTACCGACTTGCTTGACGATCTGTACGACCCAGTCTTTCTTCACTTTCAGGTCTTTGCCGTATTCGCCGTCAGCACCCAGCAGACGGGCAACGTCCGGGTTCTTGGTGGACTTGGCTTCAGCTTCGACGTTTTTGGAGGTGATGCCGGCTTCTTCAGCGTTGAGCATGGCGTAGCCAACCCAGCGCACGATGGCCAGCCACTCGTCGTCGCCGTTACGCACGACAGGGCCCAGTGGTTCTTTGGAAATGGTTTCCGGCAGCACCACGTAGTCCTTCGGCGAGGCCAGCTTGCTGCGCTGTGCGTAGAGCTGGGACTTGTCGGAGGTCAGTACGTCGCAACGACCGGATTCCAGCGACTTGGCGCTTTCATCGGAGGTGTCGAACGTGATCGGGGTGTACTTCAGGTTGTTGGCGCGGAAGTAGTCGGAAACGTTCAGCTCAGTGGTGGTACCGGCCTGGATGCAGATGGTTGCACCGTCCAGTTCCTTGGCGCTTTTTACACCCAGCTTGTTGTTCACCAGGAAGCCAACACCGTCGTAGTAGGTGATGAAGCCCGGGAATTTCAGGCCCATGCCGGCATCGCGAGAGCTGGTCATGGTGGTGTTGCGCGACAGGATGTCGACTTCGCCAGACTGAAGCGCGGTGAAACGCTCCTTGGCATTCAACTGGCTGAATTTGACCTTGGTTGCATCGCCGAATACGGCAGCGGCAACAGCACGGCACACGTCAGCGTCAATCCCGAGGATCTTGCCGCTGGCGTCCGGCACCGAGAAGCCCGGCAGACCGTCGCTCACGCCACACTGCACAAAGCCTTTCTTCTGCACGGCGTCCAGGGTGGCGCCAGCCTGGGCGAAACCACTGACACCCAGTACGGTAGCCGCGGTCACGATGGCCAGGGTGGATTTCAATACCTTCATTCAAACCTCCAGTTTTGCTCTTGTTGTGCCAGCGCTAGAACCCCACCGCACCCTTATGAGGCGACATCGACCCGTGTTGGCTTTTTTTGGGGTCAAACAGCATGAGGTTTTCGCTTTAAGTCCAGTTGCTATCCCACAGGCGTCAGTCACTGATAGTGTTACCGCCTGGGGTGAGCCTTGACATCGGGTTTCTCATAGCAAGCCCCGTACCAGACTGGCGGCTGAGTCGTTTCAGCCCATGGTCAAGAGCAAAACATTCAACCTTGCGACATTCTCTTAACAGATCAACCTGTCGCGCACCGTTCCGACGCACTCAATCGGAGCGCACGCACATTTATGGAGCAGACATGACCGAACCCTTGATTCTTCAGCCCGCCAAGCCCGCAGACGCCTGCGTAATCTGGTTGCATGGCCTGGGTGCCGATCGCTACGACTTCCTGCCGGTGGCTGAAGCCCTGCAGGAAAAACTCCTGACTACACGCTTTGTTCTGCCCCAGGCGCCGACACGTCCGGTGACCATTAATGGCGGCTATGAGATGCCCAGTTGGTACGACATCAAGGCCATGAGCCCGGCGCGCTCCATCAGCCTTGAAGAGCTGGAAACCTCGGCAAAAATGGTCACGGACCTGATCAAGGAACAAAAAAGCAGCGGGATAGACGCCTCGCGGATTTTCCTTGCCGGTTTTTCCCAGGGTGGCGCGGTGGTGTTCCACACCGCCTTCCTTAAATGGCAGGGCGCATTGGGTGGCGTAATCGCCCTTTCCACCTACGCTCCGACCTTCGGTGACGAACTTGAATTGTCGGCCAGCCAGCAACGGATTCCGGTGCTGTGCCTGCATGGCCAAAACGACGACGTGGTACAGAACGCGATGGGCCGCAGCGCCTATGAGCATTTGAAGACCCGCGGTGTCACCGTTGCATGGCAGGAATACCCAATGGGCCACGAAGTGTTACCCCGGGAGATACACGATATTGGTGACTGGTTGGCTGCCCGCCTGGGCTGAAAACCACCCATTGTGTAGCCGTATGACCAACGCACTACGCCGCGCCCGATTCTTGCATTACACTGGCCGGCGTACATTCCTTAACCAATTGATGAGATGACCGTGCTCAAAGCACTCAAGAAGATGTTTGGTAAAAGCGAGGCTGAGCAGCTCGCGCCAGGTTCCAGTGCCCCCGCCCACGTTCAAGGCAGCCGCAATGACGGCCAGCAGACTGGCCGGACCGCACCTGTAGCCGCGCCAAAAAAAGAGCCGGTGACCACACCCGCCACGGTTAATGTCGCTGAAGAACAACCCACCGAGACGCCACGCCAGGAGCCACGCCAGGAAAAACCGCGCCGCGAACGCGCGCCCAAACCTGTGGTTATTCCCTGGAAACTGGAAGACTTCGCCGTCGAACCCCAGGAAGGCAAAACCCGCTTTCATGACTTCAAGCTCGCCCCGGAACTGATGCACGCCATCCAGGACCTGGGGTTCCCGTACTGCACGCCGATCCAGGCGCAGGTACTGGGTTTCACCCTCGCCGGCAAAGATGCCATCGGGCGGGCGCAGACCGGCACCGGCAAGACCGCCGCGTTCCTGATCTCGATCATCACGCAACTGCTGGAAACCCCGCCGCCCAAAGAGCGCTACATGGGTGAGCCGCGCGCACTGATCATCGCCCCGACCCGGGAGCTGGTGGTGCAGATCGCCAAGGACGCCGCCGACCTGACCAAATACACCGGCCTCAACGTCATGACGTTTGTCGGCGGCATGGACTTCGACAAGCAGCTCAAACACCTGGAAGCGCGCCACTGCGACATCCTGGTGGCTACGCCGGGCCGCTTGCTGGACTTCAACCAGCGCGGCGACGTGCATTTGGACATGGTCGAAGTGATGGTACTGGACGAAGCCGACCGCATGCTCGACATGGGTTTCATCCCGCAAGTGCGCCAGATCATTCGCCAGACCCCGCCGAAAAACGAGCGCCAGACCCTGCTGTTCTCCGCGACCTTCACCGAAGACGTGATGAACCTCGCCAAGCAGTGGACCACCGACCCGTCCATCGTCGAGATCGAGGCACTCAACGTTGCCAGCGAGAACGTCGAACAGCACATCTATGCGGTCGCCGGCGCCGACAAATACAAGCTGCTCTACAACCTCGTCAACGACAACGGTTGGGAGCGAGTGATGGTGTTTGCCAACCGCAAGGACGAAGTGCGACGCATCGAAGAGCGCCTGGTGCGTGATGGCGTCAACGCCGCGCAATTATCCGGCGACGTGCCGCAGCACAAGCGCATCAAGACCCTGGAAGGTTTTCGCGAAGGCAAGATTCGCGTGCTGGTGGCCACCGACGTGGCCGGGCGCGGGATTCACATCGATGGCATCAGCCACGTGATCAACTTCACCCTGCCGGAAGTGCCGGACGACTACGTACACCGGATTGGCCGCACCGGCCGTGCGGGCGCGGCGGGCGTGTCGATCAGCTTTGCCGGTGAAGACGATTCGTATCAGCTGCCGTCGATCGAAACGTTGTTGGGCCGCAAGATCAGCTGCGAAACGCCGCCGACGCATTTGTTGCGCCCGGTGGAGCGCAAGCGCCCTTAAGCTGGAATGCGGTAAAAAATGTGGGAGCTGGCCTGTGTGGGAGCTAGCTTGCCTGCGATAGCATCACCTCGGTGTAACTGACATACCGAGGTGCCTGCATCGCGGGCAAGCCCGGCTCCCACATAAGCCCGCTCCCACATTTGGTTTCAGCGCTTTCACTTCAAGGAGGAACACATGAACCAGGCCGACTACCTCATCATCGGCGGTGGCATCGCTGGCGCATCCGCCGGTTACTGGCTGTCACAACATGCCCGCGTCATCGTGCTGGAGCGCGAGTCGATGCCGGGCTACCACTCCACCGGCCGCTCCGCCGCCCTGTACATCGCCGCCTACGGCACGCCCCAGGTGCGCGCCCTCACCCTTGGCAGTCGCGCCTTCTTCGATCACCCGCCCACCGGTTTTGCCGAGCACCCACTGCTCACTTCTCGGGGTGAATTGCTGGTGGACTTGATCGGCGACCCCGAGGAGTTGCAGCGCCAATACCTGAGCGCCAAGGCCCTGGTGCCTGAAACGCGGCTGCTCGACGTCGAGGAATCGATGGCCATGATGCCAATCCTGCGCCCGGAAAAAGTCCACGGCGGCATCTACGACCCGACCGTCTGCGACATCGATACCGATGCGTTGTACCAAGGCTATTTACGCGGCATTCGGCGAAATGGCGGTGAAATCCACACCGACAACGACGTGCAAAAACTGACCCGCGATGATCAGGGCATGTGGCAAGTGCGCACTGCACACCAGCACTTCAGCGCCCCGGTAATCATCAACGCCGCCGGTGCCTGGGCCGATCACATCGGCGAGTTGGCCGGCGCACGGAAAATCGGCCTGCAACCCAAGCGCCGCAGTGCGTTCGTGTTCGCCCCGCCTGCCGAACTGAACATCCATGCATGGCCGGAACTGGCCGCCCTCGACGGTTCGTTCTATATGAAACCCGACGCCGGCATGTTCCTCGGCTCACCGGCCAATGCCGACCCGGTGGAGCCCCACGATGTGCAGCCTGAAGAGCTGGACATTGCCACGGGCATCTATCACATCGAAGAAGCCACCACCCTGAGCATTCGCCGCCCTGCGCGGACCTGGGCCGGGCTGCGCAGTTTTGTCAGCGACGGGGATCTGGTGTGCGGGTTCGATCCACAGGTGCAGGGCTTGTTCTGGGTTGCGGCCCAAGGCGGCTATGGGATCCAGACGTCACCGGCGATGGGCCAGGCCAGTGCGGCGTTGGTGCGCGGGAAGCCTTTGCCGGAAACATTGGCGGCGTTCGGCTTAACCGAAGCGATGCTGTCCCCGTACCGGCTGCAAGCCTTTACCTAACCCCTGAGGCGGGGGAGGTTGCTGTGGTGAGGGAGCTTGCTGTGGCAAGGGAGCTTGCTGTGGTGAGGGAGCTTGCTCCCGCTGGAGTGCGCAGCGCTCCCAGGATTTTTAGGGCCGCTACGCAGCCCAGCGGGAGCAAGCTCCCTCACTACAGTTTGGTTATTTCCAGCGGTCAGCGGCAGCGTGGTCGCTGTCGCGCCCGTCCACCCAGCGTGGCCCTTCACTGGTGTTTTCCTTCTTCCAGAACGGCGCGCGCGTCTTCAGGTAGTCCATCACAAAGGCACAGGCATCGAACGCCGCCTGGCGATGGGCACTGGCCGCTGCCACGAACACGATCGGCTCACCGGGCTCCAGGGCGCCGATGCGGTGCAGCACTTCCAGCTTGAGCAGCGGCCAGCGTTGTTCAGCCTCCACTGTGATTTTGCCGAGGGCTTTTTCAGTCATGCCCGGATAATGCTCAAGGAACATTCCTGCCACATCCAGCCCATCGTTGAAGTCGCGCACATAGCCGACAAAACTCACCACTGCGCCCACGCCCACATTGGCCGCATGCATCGCGTTGACTTCAGCACCCGGATCAAACGCCTCGGCCTGCACCCGAATCGCCATGGTCAGCCTCCGGTCACTGGCGGGAAAAATGCCACTTCGTCGCCATCAACCAGCGGCTCGTCCAGCGAACACAGTTCTTCGTTGCGGGCGCACATCAAGCCGGTTTCGTTGAGCACCTCAAAGCCGACATCCCCGGCCAATGCCTGGCGCACAGCTTCGATGGTGGCGAACTCGCCTTCGACTTCCAGCGAGTCCAGGTCTACGGCTTCGCGGTAACGGGCAAAAAACAGTACGGTGATGCTCATGCCTGGTCCGCCTTGAAATGCCCGCTCTTGCCGCCGAGTTTTTCCAGCAATCGGATGTGTTCGATGGTCATGCCACGGTCCACGGCCTTGCACATGTCGTAGATCGTCAGGGCGGCGACACTGGCCGCCGTCAACGCTTCCATCTCCACGCCGGTCTGGCCGGAGAGTTTGCAGCGGGCGACGATATGCACGGCGTCCAGGCCATCGGCACTGAGCTCAACCTTGACCCCGGTGAGCATCAGCGGGTGACACAGGGGGATTAAATCACTGGTTTTTTTCGCTGCCTGGATCCCGGCGATGCGGGCCACGGCAAACACGTCGCCCTTGGGGTGGGCGCCGTCGACAATCATTTTCAGGGTTTCGGGCAACATGCGCACCCGCGCTTCGGCCACGGCTTCACGGAACGTCACGGCTTTTTCAGTGACGTCGACCATATGGGCGCGACCTTGGGAATCGAGATGAGTCAGCACAGGGATACTCCTGATCAGGAGCCCCGATTGTAAACCCAACGCAGATCAAATGTGGGAGCTGGCTTGTGTGGGAGCCGGGCTTGCCCGCGATAGCATCACCTCGGTGGTTCAGACAAACCGAGGTGATGCTATCGCAGGCAAGCCAGCTCCTACATTGACCGTGCTTAGAGGTGAGATTCGGCGTATTCGGCCAGAATCGAACGAGGGACTCCTTGCAGGGCGATGTGCACGCCGTTCGGGAAGTCCTTGAAGCGTTCCGTCAGGTAAGTCAGCCCGGAGCTGGTCGCGGACAGGTAAGGGGTGTCGATCTGTGCCAGGTTGCCCAGGCACACCACTTTGGAACCGGCGCCGGCACGGGTGATGATGGTTTTCATCTGGTGCGGGGTAAGGTTCTGGCATTCATCGATCAAAATCAGGCTTTGCTGGAAGCTGCGACCTCGGATGTAGTTGAGGGATTTGAACTGCAACGGCACTTTGCTGAGGATGTAGTCGACGCTGCCATGGGTGTTTTCGTCATCCATGTGCAAGGCTTCGAGGTTGTCGGTGATCGCCCCCAGCCACGGCTCCATTTTCTCCGCTTCGGTGCCGGGCAAAAACCCGATCTCCTGGTCCAGGCCCTGCACGCTGCGGGTGGCGATGATGCGGCGATAGCGTTTGGTAACCATGGTCTGTTCGATGGCGGCAGCCAGGGCGAGGATAGTTTTCCCCGAGCCTGCGGCGCCGGTCAGGTTGACCAGGTGGATGTCCGGATCAAGCAAGGCATACAGCGCCAGGCTTTGGTAGATATCACGCGGTTTCAGGCCCCAGGCTTCCTGGTGCAACAGGGGTTCCTGATGCAGGTCGAGGATCAGCAGCTTGTCGACCTGGATCTCTTTGATCCAGCCCACAAAACCCTGTTCGTCGATGATGAATTCGTTGATGTGCACGGCCGGCAGGTTGTCGATCAGCTGTACCTGGTGCCAGGTGCGGCCATGGTCCTGACGGGTTTCAACTTTGCTCACACGGTCCCAGAACGAGCCGGTCATGGTGTGATAACCCCGCGACAGCATCGACACGTCGTCGACAAGCTGGTCGGTACTGTAGTCCTCGGCAGCGATCCCACACGCTCGTGCCTTGAGGCGCATATTGATGTCTTTGGTCACCAGCACCAGGCGCAAGTCCTTGTCGCGCGCATGCAGGTCGATCAATTGGTTGATGATTTTGTTGTCGTTCAGGTTTTCCGGCAACAGGCTGTTGGGCTCGTTGCGCTTGTTCATCAGAATCGACAGCAAGCCCTTGGGCCCGCTTTTGCCACGCTGGATAGGCACGCCGACTTCAACATCCTCAGGCGAGGCTTCACCCAGGGTCTTGTCGATCAGGCGGATGGCCTGGCGGCATTCGGCGGCAACGCTGTGGTGCCCGCTTTTGAGTTTGTCGAGTTCCTCAAGCACGATCATCGGGATGGCGACGTGGTGTTCTTCGAAGTTAAGCAGTGCGTTTGGATCGTGAATCAGTACGTTGGTATCAAGCACATAAAGGATTGGCTGGTCGGAAGAAGGGTTACGTCCATGATCATCCATACTCGGTCACCTTTGTGGGAGCCAGTCGACGCAATACCGCGACAGTGCTGCGCCTCGATTCGACCGTCGAACGCACTTGAGGGGCGTCAAGTGCGGTGCACACAAGAGGTGTCTTGGAAGACGCCACCTGTGTTGCAGGGTTCGGCTGTCTGTCTTCGTAATACCGCAAAACACATGACAGGAAAAAGCACTTTGACGCTTTTTTGAAGTTTATTTTTCAGGATGACGAATAGCACTAGGCGAGCCGGCATTGCACCGTTAAAGTCGGAAGTCCGCCTGTATCGAAATATCTCCAACTTTTGCCGCCACCCAACCTCAGCCCCAACAGGGCCGGGCACTTGGTCATTTTCAGCGAAACGCTTCCCGGCAATCCTGCCAGCCGAGTCCACTTTCTGCCGTGGCGTGTAAAAGCCACGGTAATGCGATGCGTGCCTTGTCCTGAGTGTCGTGGAACAGGATGACCCCGCGCCGCCACAGCAGCATCAGCGTCAGCACGCGGTTGGCCGACTCATCGGCCTTGAGCTTGCCAGGCTCGTCTTCAGAATCAATGTCCCACAACGCCACTTGCAGCCCTTGGGACTGGAAGAAGCCCTGGCTGTCGGAGCGGCGCTGGCCGTAGGGCGGGCGGAACAGCGGCAGGTAGTTTTCCGGCATCAGGTTTTGGGCCATGGAGGCGCTGCGGGTGATGGAGGACTGCCAGTCGACCCAGTGGCTATGGGAGCGGTACTGCCAGCCCTGAATGCCGACGCACTGGCCCTGGTACAGCGCCTGCACGTCGCTGGCCGAGCTTTTCTCGACGCGGGTTTGCAGACTGTTGCCCAGCACGAAGAAGATGCCGTGCAGTTTTTGTTTGCGCAGGTAGTCGGTGAGCCAGTCGGTGTTACCACTGACGGGGGACGGGCCGCTGTCGAAGGTCAGGAGGAACATCCGGTCGTTGAGTTCGTCGCCGTTGCGTTCGTGGTCGCCGAAGCGGGCGATTTCGCTGCTGATTTGCGGGAACAGGGCGGCCTTGCGCAATTGTTCATCCAGGTAGCGCTCGTGGAATGCGCGGCTGGGGCCGGCCCAACCTATATAGAAGGAGCTGTCGCTGACCTGGAACTTGGCGGCTTGTTCGCGCAGGTCGTCCATGTTTTCCACCAGGTAGCAGAAGGACGCATCTTGTTCGCAGCTTTGTTGGGCGAAGGTGTAGTTTTCCAGCAGGCGTTGCCACAGTTGGCGGCGCAGGTCGTCGATCGAGGCCTGGTTGATGATTTTCAGGCCCAGGCGTTGTTTGAGGGCGGGGTCGTCGAGGGCTTCGCTGGCCAGCAGGGTGTGAGCGAACATCAGGATTTCTGCGCGTGAGGCGACGTCGAACAGAGCGGGGCTGCTGAGGCGTTCGGGCCAGGTGCCGCGGTCCAGGGTCGCGACATCCACGGGGGCGGCTTGGGCGCCCAGGCAGATGAGCCAGGCTGACAGTAAAAGCGCAATTCGCACGAAGGGTCTCCCTTTCCAGAGTCGTCGGGCACTATAGCCGATCGCGTGGGGAGGGCTATTGGGTTGGTGTGTATATCCGTTATTGGGTAACGGCTGATATGGATTCCGCTCTTACAGCCACCTACCGACCGGCTTGAGTGTTAAAAACAAAAGCCAAATCAAAAACAGACACGCCCCGGTTCAAATGTGGGGCTTGCTCGCGAAAGTCGTCAACGATGACGCTGGCATCCCGATTCAACGCGGCGCCCTCAGGTTATTCGCCGGCAAGCCGGCTCCTACAGAAAAGCGGCTCTGCTTTGGTGTTTGATCTGGCTTCCAACACTCAAGCCGGCCTGTAGGCCGCTGTGTTCTTGATCTTGCTTTTGATCTGACTGCCCCATTCAGCCCAAGGCCGAACGCAGGGATTGAGGAGCGGGTAAACCGGCAGGACGCCGGTTTAGCCGCGACGGGCCAGGGACGGGCCGTCGCGGCGGCCCGCGGAGCAATGCCGGAGTGAGGGCACACCGAGCCTAGGCGAGGTGCCGACAGGCGGGGCAGAGCGTTTTGGTTACTTTTGCGCTTTTCAAAAGTGACCCGCTGTAAGAGCGGAACCCTAAGTAGCCGTTACCAAAGAAACGGATATGTACACCAACGACCGCACAGCCATCTATCACCATCATAGGTGGAGTCAAACCGCCCTACCCCCTAGAATCCCCCCACGATTAAAGGAGACGACTTCATGCTGACGGTGATTTCCCCCGCCAAAACCCTCGATTTCGAGTCAAAGCCGGCCACCCCGCGCTTCACCCACCCGCAATACCTCGACCACTCCCAAGAGCTGATCGAACAATTGCGCGAACTGAGCCCGGCACAAATCAGCGAACTGATGCACGTCTCCGACAAAATCGGCGGCCTCAACGCCGCACGCTTCGGCAGCTGGACCCCAGCCTTCACCCAGGCCAACGCCAAACAAGCCCTGCTGGCTTTCAAGGGCGACGTCTACACCGGCCTCAACGCCGAAACCTTCAAAGACGCCGACTTCACCTACGCCCAGGACCACCTGCGCATGCTCTCGGGCCTGTATGGCCTGCTGCGCCCCCTGGACCTGATGATGCCGTACCGCCTGGAAATGGGCACCAAATTGCCCAACGCCCGTGGCAAAGACCTGTACGCCTTCTGGGGCACCCGCATCAGCGAATGGCTCAACGAAGCCCTGGCCGAACAAGGCGATGACGTGCTGCTCAACCTCGCGTCCAACGAGTACTTCTCGGCAGTCAAACGCCCGGCGCTGAACGCGCGAATCATCAACACCGAATTCAAGGACCTGAAAAACGGCCAGTACAAGATCATCAGCTTCTACGCCAAAAAGGCCCGGGGCATGATGAGCCGCTTTGTGATTGAAGAACGCATCAACGACCCGGCCAAACTCAAGGAGTTTGACGTGCAGGGTTATCGCTTCAACGCAGAGCAGTCCAAGCCCGACAAGCTGGTGTTCCTGCGCGATCACGCACCGGAATAACTCAGTCTTTCTGAAACCGGAACCCCGTGGCGAGGGAGCTTGCTCCCGCTGCTGCGCAGCGGCCCCAAAAAAGCCAGGGCCGCTTCGCGCCCCAGCGGGAGCAAGCTCCCTCGCCACAACAATTCCCTCGAATAAACCCCTCTTCAGCTCGAATAATCGTCATTTATTTGGCGTCAAAAATAATTCTTCAGATTCCCTAACATTTATTTCACTCGACATTCGTCAATTTTTTTCGTAGTGGCACCTACTTTTTCAAACAGTAGTGGCACAAAACTACTTAACCCGCGCAACTCCCCGCAACTACTGGCTCAAGTAGCGAGTGCTATCACTATAGTACTAGTGCCATCTTTACTAATATTTCAAAAAATTTCCGGAAACAGGATGAGTGGCCAGGAACTATGTCCTAAAGCACCGCTCATACCACCGGTAACGATTATCTCTGCAGATGTAAGAGATGGCTTACATGGCGACCAAGGGAAGTAGCAAAGTTGTCATATAACTTTGACTCGATGGTCAACTCATCAACTGACTAGTTGAAGGCGGACGAAAAGGTATCCCTACTTTCTCCGAAAAGGCCAAGGCTGAACACACCTGTATGGGTCAGTGAGACAACCCAATACGTTGATATATAAGGGCAAAAATCCCCTATCAACGCCTTGCGGCACTGGCGCCAGGCCCTTCCCCAGGAAGGCTGGCTGCATTTCAGGGCAAGCCACAACAACAAGGCCAAGTTTCGCACAACTTGAGTGCATTAGTTAGTCACTCGACTTTTAGTATGCCTGCACTGGACATATCGACGTTTACCCGTCGCACTTTCCAGTGCCTGAGTGACGCTTCAAAACATGAACTCCGGCCATCTAGTGGCACGATTAACAATGAGGTAAATGCGATGCGCATCAGCATATTCGGTTTGGGTTACGTCGGCGCAGTATGTGCCGGTTGCCTGTCTGCACGGGGCCATGAGGTCGTTGGCGTAGACATCTCCAAGGAAAAGATCGACCTGATCAACGCGGGTAAATCTCCCATCGTTGAACCAGGTCTGGGCGAACTGTTGAGCCAGGGCATTCAGACCGGCCGACTGCGCGGCACCACCAATTTCGCCGAAGCAATCCGTGATACCGACCTGTCGATGATTTGCGTCGGTACGCCGAGCAAGAAGAACGGCGACCTGGAGCTCAATTACATCGAAGCGGTGTGCCGCGAGATCGGGTTTGTCCTGCGTGACAAGGCCACCCGCCATACCATCGTGGTGCGCAGCACCGTGCTGCCAGGCACCGTGGCGAACGTAGTCATCCCGATTCTCGAAGACTGCTCGGGCAAGAAAGCCGGCGTCGACTTCGGCGTCGCCGTCAACCCTGAATTCCTGCGTGAAAGCACTGCCATCGCCGACTATGACCTGCCGCCAATGACCGTCATCGGCGAATTCGACACTGCGTCCGGTGATGTCCTGCAGTCGCTGTACGAAGAGCTCGATGCACCGATCATCCGCAAAGACATCGCCGTTGCCGAGATGATCAAGTACACCTGCAACGTCTGGCATGCGACCAAAGTGACCTTCGCCAACGAGATCGGCAACATCGCCAAGGCGGTGGGTGTCGACGGTCGCGAAGTGATGGAAGTGGTCTGCCAGGACAAGACCCTCAACCTGTCCCAGTACTACATGCGCCCGGGCTTTGCCTTCGGCGGCTCCTGCCTGCCCAAGGACGTGCGCGCCCTGACCTACCGCGCCAGTTCGCTGGACGTGGAAGCACCGCTGCTCAACTCGCTGATGCGCAGCAACGAGTCCCAGGTACAAAACGCTTTCGACATCGTCTCCAGCCACGACAAACGCAAAGTCGCCCTGCTGGGCCTGAGCTTCAAGGCCGGTACCGATGACCTGCGCGAAAGCCCGCTGGTGGAACTGGCAGAGATGCTGATCGGCAAGGGTTTTGACCTGAGCATCTACGACAGCAACGTCGAATACGCCCGTGTGCACGGTGCCAACAAGGAATACATCGAGTCGAAAATCCCTCACGTGTCGTCTCTGCTCAACTCGGACTTCGACGAAGTGATCAACAGCTCCGACGTGATCATCCTGGGCAACCGCGATGAGAAATTCCGTGCCCTGGCGCACAACGCGCCCCACGGCAAGCAAGTGGTCGACCTGGTGGGCTTCATGTCCAAGGCCACCAGCGTGACCGGTCGTACCGAAGGCATTTGCTGGTAACGGCAACGGCAAGTTTCAAGCTGCAAGCGTCCTGATCCCCAGCGCTTGCAGCTTGAAGCCTCCTTCACCTGCGGATGACGCCTATGTCCAAGTTAAAACACGTACTCCTGCAATCCGCCGGCTGGCTGTTGTTCCTGAGCCTGCTGATGGGACTCGCCCTGCTGTTGCCGGCGAGTACGTTCGACTCCGAGTCGAAGAATTTTATTTTCCTGATTGGCGCCGTCGGTATCTGGCGCTACTCGATGGGTGCTACGCATTTCTTTCGCGGCATGCTGTTTTTGTACGTGGTCTACCCGCACCTGCGGCGCAAAGTGCGCAAGCTGGGCAAGGCAGCAGACCCCTCCCACGTATTCCTGATGGTCACAAGCTTTCGGATCGACGCGCTGACCACTGCCCAGGTCTACAGCTCGGTGATCCGCGAAGCCATCGAATGTGGCTTCCCCACCACGGTGGTGTGCTCGCTGGTGGAAATGTCCGATGAACTGCTGGTCAAGAGCCTGTGGGCGAAGATGAACCCGCCGGACCACGTCAAGCTGGACTTCGTGCGTATCGCCGGTACCGGCAAACGCGACGGCCTGGCCTTCGGTTTTCGCGCCATCTCGCGCCACCTGCCGGACGACCGCGCCGTGGTGGCCGTGATCGATGGCGACACCGTGCTCGCCGAGGGCGTGGTGCGCAAAACCGTGCCGTGGTTCCAACTGTTCGGCAATGTCGGCGGCCTGACCACCAACGAGTTCTGCGAAGTGCGCGGCGGCTACATCATGAGCGAATGGCACAAGCTGCGCTTCGCCCAGCGCCACATCAACATGTGCTCCATGGCGTTGTCCAAACGCGTGCTGACCATGACCGGTCGCATGTCGGTGTTTCGCGCCAACGTCGTCACCGACCCGGGCTTTATCGCCGATGTGGAAAGCGACTCGCTGCAACACTGGCGCCTGGGCCGCTTCAAGTTTTTGACCGGTGACGACAAGTCCAGCTGGTTCAGCCTGATGCGCCTGGGCTACGACACTTTCTATGTGCCGGACGCCGCGATCCACACCGTGGAACACCCGCCCGAGAAGAGTTTCATCAAGGCCAGCCGCAAGCTGATGTTCCGCTGGTATGGCAACAACCTGCGCCAGAACTCACGAGCCCTGGGCCTGGGCATGCGTCGGCTGGGCCTGTTCACCAGCATCGTGTTGTTCGACCAGCGCGTATCGATGTGGACCTCCCTGCTGGGCCTGACCGTGGCGATCATCGCGACCTTCAAATACGGCGGCGCATTCATCCTCGCCTACCTGCTGTGGATCGGCATCACCCGCCTGATCTTGACCCTGCTGCTGTCGTGCTCCGGCCACCGGATCGGCCCGGCCTACCCGGTGATTCTCTATTACAACCAGATCATGGGCGCGCTGGTGAAGATCTACGTGTTCTTCCGCCTTGATCAACAGTCCTGGACACGCCAGGACACCAAACTGACCCGCGATTTGGCCAGCTTTCAACGTTGGTTCAACACCTGGTCGTCTCGGACCATGACCTTCTCCGCCGGCAGCATTTTCGTCGCCGTGCTGCTGATGATGGTCTGACCCTGCCAAGCCTGAATTAACTTAGGAATTACACCGATGAATAGCCCAATGAATCCTCCAGTAAACGCCAACGTAGTCCATGAGTCCGAAGCCCAACGCCAACACGCTCGGGTAAAAATCCCGGCCAAGCTGCGCTTCTTCGGCGCCGACCATACGCCGATGGAAGTGCGGGTCATTGACCTCTCCGCTGGCGGCCTGGCGTTCAACGCCCCGCAGCAGGCGCTGAAAGTCGGTGATGTGCACAAGGGTCGCTTGCAGTTCGTGATCGATAACCTGGGCCTGGCGATGGACGTCGAGTTGCTGATTCGCTCCTACGACCGCCAGACCGGCCGCACCGGTTGCCAGTTCCAGAACCTCGACGCACAAGACATTTCCACCCTGCGCCACCTGATCACCTCGCACTTGTCCGGCGACATCGTGACCATGGGCGACGTACTGGCGACCCTGCAACGCGACAACTTCACCAAGGCGCGCAAGGTCAAGGACGGCGGCAGCAACATGAGCGTCGGTGGCCGCCTGCGGGCCGTGACCTTCAGCCTGGCGATCTTCCTGGTGGGCCTGGCGGCATTCGGCTTCGTGGTCAAATCGGTGTACGGCATGTACTTCGTCAGCCACGCCACTTCCGGCCTGGTGAGCGTGCCCGGGATGAACGTGACCATGCCTCGCGATGGCACCGTACAGAGCCTGATCAAAGGTGATGCGGTCGCGGCCAAAGGCGCGCCACTGGCGACCTTCAGCACCAGTATGCTCGACGTGCTCAAGGGCCATCTGGACGAAGACCAGTTGCAACCGGCCAAGGTCGAAGAGCTGTTCGGCAAGCAGATGACCGGCACCCTCACCTCCCCGTGCGACTGCATCGTGGCCCAGCAACTGGTCGCCGACGGTCAGTACGCCAGCAAGGGTGATGTGATCTTCCAACTGGTACCACGCGGCAGCCAGGCCAACGTGGATGCCCGCTTTTCCTATCGCCAGTTTGCCGACGTTCGCCCGGGTACCCGCGTGAACTTCCAGGTGGCCGATGAAGAACAGGTACGCACCGGCACCATCGTCAGCAGCACCAGCCTCAACAGCAGCGAAATGTCCTCCGACATCCGTGTGCAGATCAAGCCTGATGCCCCGCTGGACAGCACCTATGCCGGTCGCCCGGTGGAAGTGACCAGCGACCGTGGCCCATCCCTGAACTGGCTGATCGACAAAGCCATGGCTCACGGTCTGTAAGCGGAGGACATGCCTGTGATGATTATTCCAAAAACACTGCTGGTCTCTGTGGGAGCCGGGCTTGCCCGCGATGACGGTGGTGAATCCAACACCGCCATCGCAGGCAAGCCAGCTCCCACACAAAGCAGATCCCACTCTGCCTTGGCATATTGTGCACTGGCACTTGCCGTCAGCCTCGCCGGTTGCGCCGGCCTGCCCGACCAACGCCTGGCCAACGAAGCCCTCAAGCGTGGCGACACGGTCACCGCGCAGCAGAACTACCAGCAACTGGCCGACCTGGGTTACAGCGAAGCCCAGGTCGGCCTGGCTGACATCCAGGTTGGCACCCGCGACCCCGAGCAAATCAAACAGGCCGAAGCGACGTACCGCGCGGCCGCTGATACCTCGCCCCGTGCCCAGGCGCGGCTGGGTCGCCTGCTGGTCGCCAAACCCGGCGCCACCGAGGCCGAGCACCACGAAGCCG
This sequence comes from Pseudomonas sp. Bout1, assembly GCF_034314165.1. Taxonomy (GTDB): domain Bacteria; phylum Pseudomonadota; class Gammaproteobacteria; order Pseudomonadales; family Pseudomonadaceae; genus Aquipseudomonas. The sequence continues at coordinate 5,846,598 of NZ_JAVIWK010000001.1, forward strand.
AAGGCCTGCTGAAAAAAGCCTTTGCCAATGGCGAAGGCAACACCCTGATCCCGCTGGCGATGCTGTACCTGCAATACCCGCACAGTTTCCCGAACATCAACGCCCAGCAGCAAATCAGCAAATGGCGCGCCTCGGGTTACCCCGAAGCCGGCCTCGCCCAGGTGCTGCTGTACCGCACCCAAGACACCTACGACCAGCATCTGGATGAAGTGGAAAGCATCTGCAAAGCCGCGCTGAACACCACCGATATCTGCTACGTCGAACTGGCCACGGTCTACCAAAAAAAAGCCCAGCCCGAAAAACAGGCCGAACTGCTCAAGCAGATGGAAGCAGGCTACAGCCGTGGCGCCGTCACCGCCCAACGGGTCGACAGCGTAGCTCGCGTATTGGGTGATGCAACCCTGGGCAAGACCGACGAAAAAACCGCCCAGGCCCTGCTGGAAAAAATCGCCCCCGGCTACCCGGCTTCCTGGGTCAGCCTGGCGCAACTGCTCTACGACTTCCCGGAACTGGGCGACGTCGACCAGATGATGAAGTACCTGGACAACGGCCGCGCCGCCGACCAGCCCCGCGCTGAACTGCTGCTGGGCAAACTCTACTACGAAGGCAAGTGGGTCCCGGCAGATGCCCAGGCCGCCGAAGCGCACTTTCAGAAAGCCGTCGGCCGCGAAGTGGCCGCCGATTACTACCTCGGCCAGATTTACCGCCGTGGCTACCTGGGCAAGGTCTATTCGCAAAAGGCCCTGGACCACCTGCTGACCGCCGCGCGCAACGGCCAGAACAGCGCCGACTTCGCGATCGCCCAACTGTTTTCCCAAGGCAAGGGCACCAAGCCCGAC